>CALHIB010000023.1 GCA_938030595.1 uncultured Rhizobiaceae group bacterium
GGCTTTACGGATTATACCGATGTGGAAGCGATGATGCGTCAGGTTGGAAACCATGTCAGGATTGATCTTGGCGGAACAGACATCATCCTGCTGAGAAATACTGACTTAGCAGACATGGGAGCGGATGACTTCATTTTGTAAATCGGCGCACAGCGTTATGGAGAATTTGTAGAAAAATTAAAAAACCCGCCAGTTAAAATTAACTGGCGGGTTTTTTGTTTTTGGAAGATGTAAAATTATCCTGCGTTTTTCAGCCTTGCTAACAGGCTTGATGTATCCCAGCGGTTGCCGCCCATTTTTTGGACTTCTGAATAGAATTGATCTACCAGTGCCGTGACGGGTAAGTTTGAACCGTTGTTTCTTGCTTCATTGAGGCAAATGCTTAAGTCTTTTCGCATCCAGTCTACGGCAAAGCCATGTTCATATTCGCCTGCATCCATGGTTTGCCAGCGGTTTTCCATTTGCCAACTTTGTGCAGCACCTTTTGAAATAACGCTCATAACTGCTTCGATATTGAGACCTGCATTTTGACCAAAGTGAATGCCTTCTGAAAGACCTTGAACAAGACCCGCAATACAAATCTGGTTGACCATTTTTGTCAATTGACCAGAACCTGCAGGCCCCATCAGGCCAACCATGCGTGCATAGCAATCTATCACTGGTTTGGCTTTTTGATAAACAGCATCATCACCACCAATCATTACCGTTAATATACCATTTTCTGCACCTGCCTGACCGCCTGATACAGGAGCGTCAAGAAAATCAAACTTACGCTCCGCAGCTGCTTCATTTAACTCACGAGCAATCGCAGCAGATGCGGTTGTATTATCAATAAATACAGCACCTTCTTTCATTGTTTCAAATGCACCATTTTCTGCCAGTGTAACACTTCGCAAGTCATCATCATTACCGACACAGCAAAAAACAAAATCACAATCCTTGGCAGCCTCGGCAGGAGTGGGGGCATGACTGCCACCATATTCTTTAACCCACTCTTCTGCTTTTGTTGTTGTGCGATTGTAAACAGAAACTTCATGGCCTGCTTTCGCAATAAATCCTGCCATTGGGTAGCCCATAACCCCCAAACCTATAAAAGCAACTCTTGCCATTTATTCGTCCTTCCTGTCTAAATTACTGAAACTGAATCTAAGATAGCTAAGAGATTTAATAAAGTAATGCGCAAAATTTTGAAATGGTTCTTTGGCATAAGTGTTTTGCTGTTTTTGGGTGCAATCTTTTTAGGTGCGATTGGTTATGGGATATTATTGCGTACATTGCCAAATGATAGTGGTAATATGAAACTTGCTGAATTACAGGCGCCTGTTGAAGTTGTGTTTGATGAAAATGCAATTCCACACATTCAAGCTAAATCCATTCAGGATGCAATGCATACGCTTGGTTATATTCATGCGCGGGATCGACTTTGGCAAATGGAGTTTTTGCGCCGTGTCGGGCAGGGACGTTTGTCAGAGATTGTAGGTGATGCAACGGTAGACACGGATATATTTCTGCGAACACTTGATATGGCAGATGCTGCAAAAAAATCTTATGAGAAATTACAACCCAGAACAAAGGCGGCTCTTGTTTCTTATGCAAAAGGAGTAAATGCCTATGCTGCGCGTGAAACACGAATGTTTGAACCCAGACTGGGAGCAGAGTTTTTAATTTTAGGACATAAGCCGGAAAAGTGGGAGCCGTGGAATTCTGTTTTACTGTTAAAGATTATGGGGTTCAGTTTGGGAAGTAATCTGGATCGTGAAATTCAACGTCTTGCCATGGCTTCTAAAGGGTTTTCACCTCAGGAAATTGATGATCTGGTTTCTTATAGCCCAAGGGATAATCCACCCCCTTTGCCAGACCTGCGAGCGCTTTATGGTTTTGGCGAAAATGGCAAATTGATCGAAGAGACCAGTTTGCAAGAAAGTTCAGATGGGTTTGTGCTTGATTGGAAAACTGGAGAATCTGCATCAAATAATTGGGTTATTTCTGGTCAAAGAACGGTAACTGGAAAACCGATACTGGCTAATGATCCACATTTAGGATTTACAGCACCCTCAACGATCTATTTGGCACATCTATCGTTTGATGACGAAGGTAAGTCATTTGATATTATAGGTGGTACCTTACCTGGTATACCCATGGTAATTACAGGGCGTAATTCTCAGGTTGGCTGGGGGCTAACGACGACGGGTCTTGATAGTCAGGATCTGTTTATCGAAAAGCTCAACCCGGAGGATGATACGCTTTATAAAACAGAAACAGGTTGGGAAAGATTTGTAACAGAGGAAATTGAAGTCAAAGTCTCTGATGGGAAAAGTAAGGTCTTTACAAAACGTTCGACCCGGCATGGGCCTGTGTTGCCGGATGGCTTTCGTAATTTGAGCAAGTTGCTTCCAGAGCGTCATGTGGGGGCGTTGCAATGGTTGGGGTTAGCTGATGATGACACAACGCTTGATACGTTGATGCATAGCATGTTTGCGGAGAATGTTGCTGATTTATTGGACGGTGCCAAATATGCGGTTTCTCCAATGCAGTCTCTGGTGGCTGCTGATATCAAAGGCTCCATTGGTTTGGCAACACCAGCGAGGGTGCCAGTGCGTGATGTTAACAACCAGCTTGCAGGCCGCGCACCAGCCTTGGGGTGGCGCGCAGAGCACCAATGGAAAGGGTTTGTTGAGGCGGGTGATTTGCCGAAGAAAATTAACCCGGAAGAGAATGCTATTGCGACAGCAAATGCAAAATTTTTTACCAAAGACTACCCGCATCATATAACGTTTGATTGGGCTGAGCATTTTCGTCAAGCGCGAGTGGAAAGTCTTGTTCTTGGACATAATGAAAAACACACTGTTGAATACTCCAAACAAGTGATGGCAGATGACTTTTCTCAACCCTTGCTGGAACTGCTGCAAATTGCAGCTGAATCGGAGCTTGATGGCGCTGGCGATCGGGGAGAGCTATTTCAGGCACTTACAAGCTGGGATGGCCGTATGAATGCAGATAAAGCTGAACCCTTGATTATGTTGGCCTGGTTTAAAAACTTGCATGAAGCTATTTTGAAAGATGACTTTGGTGATGAGTATAAACTGTTTGATCGTGGTCGCATTACAAAAATTTTGCATATCTTAAGCCGTGGTACAGCGCGTGATTGGTGTGATGATCGTAATACGGAGCAAAAGGAAAGTTGCACGCTTATTCTGGATCAGACTTTTGATGCAACCTTGTCCGAGCTTGAAGCGCTTTATGGCTCTAATTGGAAAGAATGGAAATACGGCGCAGCACATATTGCTTATAGTGAGCATCGCCCATTTGGTAAGGTCAGCCCGCTTTCGAAGCTCTTTAACATCACGGTTGAGAGTGGCGGAGGGCCTTATACATTGCATCGCGGCCAAACCAAGTTTGGTGAAGAGGGACCGTATCGCAGTCGTCATGGCGCTGCTTATCGTGCGGTTTATGACTTTTCTGATTTGAACAAGTCTGTATTTATTCAGTCGACTGGGCAAAGCGGTAATTTTCTGTCTCAACATTATCGTGATTTTGCAAAACCGTGGTCGCAATCTAAGTTCTTGCCTATGACGACCAATAAAGATGAATATGCAGTCAATGCAAAAGGTACATGGACATTTAATCCTGAATGAGAAAACTATTTTTAACCATTACATTTTTAGTTTGTTCCAGCTTTGCAAGCCTAGCTGATGGCATTGTAAGTCAGATTGTATCTGCGCCAATTTTTGCCAATGGCACAGTCAGAGACATACCAAGTGGCATTAATATCTATTTGCAAAATGACAATGCTCAAGGCTTGGATTTTATGAATCCCGACGTCATTGGTTATGGCATTCCGCCTGGAGGAAGTCTGGAAGTTGAGATGGTTAGCGGGTTTGAACGCGACCTGAATATTCCGCTTGATGGGAAGTCTTTGTTACTGACAGTCGGTGCGCCACAACAAGGGTTGCCAGAAAAAGCAGGTGGTCACGTTATTTCTCAAGGCGACAATGAATTTACGTTTGTCATAAAGCCAACTGATGTTGATGGAATGAATCCAATAAAACTGGAATCACCAGCCAAGGGGGTTGCATTTGATCAAGTGCAGCAACGCGGTATAAAAATCATACATATTGGGCGTCATTTCGCTTTTATTTCTCGCGGTGATAAGGGTGTTGTTGAAGTTCGATTTAAAGACAAAAGCGGGAATGTTATTGTACGAGGCCGTGGAGAGCTTGAGTTTCTAGAAAAACCAAGGCCGCAAATTTTCCCTACTAATATTACGCACGATCAACGCAACCATAATTGGCAGAGGTTGAAACCGGGTCAGATTGTTGGCGTTGCAAAGGGTACAAGGCCAATGCCTTTTTTGTTGTTTGATGAAAATCAAGGCACTGGCAATATTGGAATTTTTGGCGCTGGCGTTTTATCAACGCAACAACTTCAAGAGTTATCATACGTTATGCCTCCAGAACTTGCTCGTTTTAATGGTGGTTTGATTGTGAAAGATCGAAATGGCGATGGTTTTCTGAATCCGACCATCGATATTATTCTTGGCGGAATTTATAATGAAGCACCGCAAGGGGCAGATGGATATCAAGTGGTAACGCCACTGGTGAAAGAGAAGCCGTTTTTATCCAAGGCAACAGGTGAGTTTAATAAAAGAGCAGGCGAGAATCTTGGTGGTTCGATCATGCAAGTCGTTTATATCGCTGGTGACAAGCCGGGTCTCTATCGAACCACGTTTACCTTGCTTGAACGCCTTGGAGATATCGCTAGCCCGGATGGTTCAAGTGTCACTTACACTGTTGTTGTTGAATAACGTTATTGCAGGTGTGCGATTGAATTTGCGTAGTAATTTAAAATCACGGTTTCGTCCGGGTTCGCTTTGAAATATCCGTTTTCATCTTCTATGATTATGTGGCGTAGGGTTAGCATTCTCAAGCCAGTGCTGACAGCGTAATCCTGATCTTCGCGCGGTATATGAACGTGCGCTCCCAGTTTTGCATAATGTTTTACCAGTTTGAAAACTTCAGACTTTAATTCAAGTTCGGAGAAGGATTTGGACTTGTGCTTCGTGAAGATTGAAGCAACAAGTGCAACTGGCATGATTGGAATAACATTGCCAACGTGTTCAATTAAGTTGTCACCTAGCTTTTCTATAATCTTTGAGTTCTGCTTCGGCGTGATATTATCCAGGGTGATTTTGTTTCTTGTTACCCATTCATTCAGCGATATTGGATTGCCAAAGCTGACGCAGGCATGGCCATTTTTATAGAGCTTGCCTTGTAGTCGTCGCCAGATGAGTATTGCTGAGAAGGTCGCAGCTTTCTTTATGCTTATGCTGTAATCTCTTCCAGTACTGTCTTTTTCAAGCTTTTGCGTCAGGATGCGATCTTCCATGACGCGGTCGTAGTTGATGCCAACGGGAACAAATACGACATCGCGACCGCTTGTTTGACTATAGCCGCTTAACATATAGCTGAGGAGGCCGAATTTTGGTTCTCTAAGTTTACCGTCAGTACTTAACCCACCTTCGGGAAAGAAAGCTTGCGGGACACCTTCTCTTGTTGCCATTGCGACGTATCGCGATAAAACTTTTCGGTAGAGTTCATTCTTTGATGATCGACGAATAAAATACGCACCCATGGCCCTGATTAAACTTTGCAATCCCCAAATCCGTGCCCATTCTCCTACAGCATAAGAAAGTGTTGTGCGTGTTGAAGCCAAGTATGTGACCAGAAGATAGTCCATATTTGAACGGTGGTTCATGACAAATACAACTGAGGCATCCGGGTCAATTGCACTGAGAGCTTCGTCATTGAGGTAGCCAACTCTGACATGATACACAAGCTGCGAGACAAATCGAGCAAACCGCATGCCAAACCCAAAGTAGGCAAGCGGAGAAAATGAGGGGACTATTTCACGCGCATAACGCTCTGCTTTTTCCATAACAACAGAAATTGGAATTCCTTTTGTTTTTGCCTCTTGTTCTGCCGCACGGACAACTTCCTGATCATACATGAGTTGATCAACAAGTGTTTGCTTGCGGGTAAGTTTGAAGGGTTGAATATGAGTATCAAGACGAGTGTTTAATTCGCCAATCGCTTTGTTGACGCGGCGCCTGAAAAACCATCGAACACTTGGTGCCAAAACACGGTCAAGAAGGGCAATAACAGCAAGGAACGTTAAGCAGAGCAATAACCAAAGAGGAATGGTTACGCCTTCCATCTTAAATTCCTAGCTCGTTAAATGGTATGAAATTGATACGTTCACCTTTTTCGAGAGACGTCATTTCTTCAGGGATTTCAATCAACCCAGAAGATTGCCTTAATCCAGTAATGAGACCTGACCCATCTCGGTCAAATTTCATTGCTGTTGCATTACCATTTTCATCTGTATTGATAAATCCGCGTAAAAATTCACGGCGATCCGGTTTTGATTTTAGAGAGAACCCTGCTGGTATTTGATGTCGCTGGGGAGTTCTCCAACCTCCGCCATTAAGTGTCTCTATGCAAGGACGCACGTAGAGCAGGAAACACACAAAAGCAGCAACAGGATTGCCTGGAAGGGTAAAGACTACTGTCTCGTCAATCTGACCAAAGCTCATAGGGCGACCTGGTTTTACAGCTAATTGCCACAGATGGCATTTGCCCAGTTTTGAAAGTGCATCTACAAAATAGTCTTCTTCACCCTTTGAAGCGCCACCAGTTGAAATGATGATATCGAATTTGCTAGCTGAATTTTTTAAAAGCGTTTGAACTTGAGTTTCGTCATCTGGTGAGACACCGAGATCAGTTATATTAACGTTTAAACTACCAAGCAATCCACCAAGCATGAAATGGTTTGCATCATAGACTTTGCCTTGTTCAAAAGCTTGATCTGGGCGTAAAATCTCATTGCCACTGGAAAGCAGGCCAACTTCTAGAGGTTTGTAGACTTCGAGTTCATTTGTTCCTGTTGAAGCAATTGCTGCCAAATCTTGCGGGCGTAACTTAAGTCCGGCTTTTGCAACGCATTCGCCTTCACTGACATCTTCACCTGCCAAGCGACAATTAGCACCTTTTTTAAGGCCGGAGGGAATTGCCACAAACTTAGAACCGTCTTGTTCATGAGCTTCGCAATCTTCTTGCATAGCGACGGTTTCAGCGCCAATCGGCATTCTGGCGCCAGTGAATATACGTGCTGCAGAAAAAGATGGTAACTCGACATCATACGTATCACCCGCCGCAATGCGAGTGGTGAGAGGAAAGAAGCCACCCGTTGGTTCGAAGTCTGCATGTGAAAATGCGTATCCATCAACGGCGGAATTATCAAAGGCCGGGATGTTTCTTGGTGCGATGATATCTCTTGCAAGTATTCTTCCATTCGCAAGATCAAGCGTGATGGTTTCTGTTTCAGCAATTGGCTTCATTTGCTCGCGCAGAATTGTTAATGCCTCGTCATGGCGTAACCTGTCTTTGTCATGAACGAAGCAATCATCAGCGAGTTTCATCATTTAACCTCACAGGTTTTCAGTATGAAGTTAGCTATTTCAGTAATGTCGTTTCGGTGGAAATGAGGGAGAGGGCAGTTTTCCAATTCAACATCACAGGCAATCGCCTTAATGTTTTTATCTTTTGTCCAAAGACTTTCACGATCGCTTTCAGGCCCAATAATTTCCAGCTTTGCAATGTTTTCGCGTTTATAGCCTTCAACCAAGACCAGATCGCAGGGGGATAATTTTGTTAGCATGGTTTCAAAATCAGGTTCGTCATTGTCGCGTAATTCATGTTGTATTGCCCAACGGTTTGCTGAAACCAGAACGACTTCATTTGCACCTGCCTCGCGATGTTTAAAGCTGTCCGTTTTGGGCGTATCAAGATCAAATGTGTGATGTGCATGCTTTATGGTTGAGACTGAAAATCCACGATTGCTTATCTCGGTTACCAATCCTGCAACAAGAGACGTTTTGCCAGAGTTTTTCCAACCTGCAATGCCAAAGCATTTGTTTAAATTCATGATGTATTCAACCCCGAGATTATCTCTTGCGCCTTATGCATATCATCTGGCGTGTTGACGTTAAAGAAGGGGTCTATGTCATTTCTCATGTTTTTAAAATCTACTTCGCAATTTGTAAATCGCTCTACGAATAGCATTACTTTTCTGTTGTTTTCATCAACCAGAAAACTTTCCAAATCGTCCGCAAGTTCGATAGGCCAAAGTCCAAATACCGGATGACGTCTTCCGTTTGATGAAGCTAGGGCAATTTTGACTTGTTGCCTCGACGCCTCATTCAACATTTTTGATACATAGTTTTCTGGGAAAAAAGGTGTATCTGCAGCCGCTGTTATGATGTGCGATGCGGTTGTGTTTTTTTGTGCCCAACGCATGCCTGCAAGCACACCTGCCAGTGGGCCAGCGAAACCCTCAATTGTATCTTTTTGAACTTGTAAGCCTAACTGTGAAAAGCGCGACGCATCGCCATTTGCATTCAGAATGATATTTTCTGTTTGTTGTCTTAGTTGTTTTGATACATGACTGACGAGGGTTGTTCCATTTAATTTCAGAAGGGATTTTTCAGGACCTTCCATTCTTCGCGAAAGGCCACCTGCGAGGATGACGCCTAGAAGCTCTGTCATGAGTTGCTTCCTTTTCGGCTGTGTTTTTTATCTTCTTCAGTGATTGTGCCAGGATCAATGTCAAATTCTATGCGCTCTTCACCCGATAAAACGATGAAGCGTTTACCTCTTGCGCGACCGATAAGCGTTAGCCCTACTTTCCGGGCAAGCTCAACGCCCGAGGCTGTAAAGCCTGATCTTGATACAAGAATTGGAATGCCCATCATGACAGTTTTAATTACCATCTCTGAGGTCAGTCTGCCTGTTGTATAGAATATTTTTTCAGAAGCGTCGGTTTTGTTTTTAAACATCCAGCCTGCGATTTTATCGACTGCATTATGGCGCCCAACATCTTCCATATACACAAGGGGGCGATCTTCCTCACACAGTACGCAACCATGGATGGCACCTGCCTCAAGATACAGACTTGGAACTGTGTTGATTTTTTTTGTCAGTGCATAGAGCCAACTGGTTTTTAGTTTTACTTTTTGTGAAAGTTTGATTTTGTCAAAACTTTCCATGATGTCACCAAAGACCGTACCTTGTGCGCACCCGGACGTTCGTATTTTCTTCTTCATTTTGTCTTCGAAATTAGTCTCGACTTCAGTGCGGACAACAATCACTTCAAGATCTGCATCATAGTCTATTTCAGTGATGATTTCATCTTTGGCAAGCATGTTCTGATTGACAAGATAGCCAATTGCAAGAAGGTCGGGGTGGTCACCAATGGTCATCATGGTGACGACTTCTTGTGAGTTCAAGAACAGTGTTAAGGCGCGTTCATGTACAACACGAGTTTCAATTGTTGCACCTGTGTGATCCAGGCCGGAAACAATGGTAGACAATGTTTCGTCGGTTGGGTTAGGGGCAATAATAAACTCTATATTCTTAGGCATTTGGATTATGGTGTTCCTGAACTTATCTGACTTTCTATGCGCATAACATATAGAGTTGCAAGGCTTGCGCATAGGATAGAAACAAACATTATTATTGCTAGTGGCAGAGCGCCATTTTCTGCGGATATTGTATAGCCAGCGATGACTGAAAGTATTGCGCCTCCGCCTAGTTGCAAACTGCCTGCCAGCCCTGATGCTGAGCCTGCCAAGTTTGGGCGCGCGTTTACAACACCAGCACTTGAGCTGGGTAATGTCATGCCATTGCCAACACCCACAAAAAATATAAATCCAAAGAAGGCAATTGGATGCGTTGAGCCAGCAAGAATTACTATGATAGAAGCTGCCAAGCCCATTGCAACTACCAGGTTTCCGCTTAACATCATTTGATTAATACCAACCCGGTTTGTGATGCGACTTGAGATTAGATTTCCCAATAAATATCCCATGCTGATAAACATGAAATAAAATCCGTATTCTGAGGGCGTTAATCCATATACTTTATTCGCTATCAGAGTGCCGCCACCTAAAAAAGCAAAGAAGGCACCGGAAGAAAACATTGCTGTGATGGCATATCCCCAGAAGCGTCTTGATCGCAGTAATTCAGGATATGCTTCAATCTGAGTCTTAATTGAGCTTTGCTTGTTTTGATTGGTTTCGCCCAGATCGACGATAACCAAAAACAAAGCGAAAATTGCAAATCCCATAGTTAGATAAAAAGATGATTGCCATCCGTAGAACTCATCAAGATACCCGCCAATAACAGGCCCTATCATGGGCGCCAAGCTCATGCCCATGGTTATATAGGCAATCATGACTGCTGCACTTGGCCCTTTGGTTAAATCACGTGCAATCGCTCTTGATAATACAAGGCCTGCTGATGAAGCAGCCTGGATAATACGACCAGCAATAAACCATTCAAAACTCGTAGCAAAAATGCAGATTAACGTGCCAAGAATCATAATTATGAATGCAATAATAATGATGGGTCTGCGTCCGAATTTATCTGATAGAGGGCCAAAGACCAGTTGCAACAATGCGACTGCCGTTAAATATAGCGAAATGGACAATTGAGCATTTGCAGAGGTTGTTTCGAAATATTTTTCGATGCCTGGTAATGACGGCAAGAATACATTCATTGCCAATGGCCCAAGTGCCGCTGCACAAACCAATGTTAGAATATACGGTGGTGTTTTATGATTAAATATCATTCCGCAAGTGTCGATCTTGCTAGTTTTCTGGCAACTCTATGTTCTCTGTAAATTGTATATATGCCGCTACCTACCACAATGATGGATCCAACGATGGTGAGTGTGTTTGGGATTTCTTCAAAGAAGAATGCGCCTATAAGAACTGCAAAAATGAGTACCGAATATCTAAAAGGAGTAACAACCGCAACCTCGCCAACCCGCATGGAAGATACAATGCCTATAAAGCCAGTGATGAGAAAGAGTGAAGCAATACCTAAAATACTACTTGTATAAAACGTTGAAGACACCCAGTTTTCAGTAAAACCAAGCAGCCCGCCCCCAAATGCTACTACAATCACGGTTATGAGAGTCACAAAAACTGTAGGTGTGTTTTTGTCTAGTCTGCGGGTGGCTACATCCCTTAGTGTGCAAGCGAGTACAGCAAGCAAGCAATAGAGTGAAAACACGTTGAACCCATCCAACCCTGGCTGGATAATCAAAATTACCCCAATAAAACCGATCAGGATTGCAATCATCCTGCGCCATCCAATTGGCTCACCAAGAAAATAAGCTGCAGCTAGCGTTACGGTGAGCGGCAAGGCCTGCATAATTGCTGCGGCATTTGCGATTGGAATTTCAAAAAGAGCTGAAAAGAAAAAGTAAGTTGCAAATACTTCGCCAATTACGCGTAAAACAAAGGGTGCTTTGAAAATTGTTGAAACCGGTCTTAAGTGCCCGAGTTTATAAGCAATTAAGAATAAAATTGTAATTGCGCACAAACCACGGGTGAATAAAATCTGTCCAAGAGGCATGCCAGAGCTTACGAATTTCATGATTGAATCGCCAATAGCGAAACTTGCCATGGCTAGCAACATATATGCACTGCCCAGCATATTCTCGCTGGCTTGGAAGTTCTTGAATTTCATGAATGCGCCTAAAGATGCAGTATGATTTGTTATTCACAGCGTTTCATAGGTGTAAGATGAATGCAATCAGTTTAGGGTCTGAACCCAATTGGGAGATGGATTTTTGTTTTGTTAACTAAACTTCATATTATTTTTCTGTAAAATCTAAAACCATTGAAATATTTACTATTTTTAATTCTCTTCATTTTATGGTCACTGAAAAGTAGGGAGCGGTTAAAACCGTAAGGTGGCTGGATGTTATCCAAGCTGAAATTTATTAGTAACGGTATTCATTTCCGTGTTTTAGCGCTTGTGATTGGACTTGCCGTAACGCTCGTTGCTGCTCAATTCGTCACGGACACACTCGTTGAAACACAAAAAGTTCGTGATCAACGTTTGGTTGAGGCGCGATCAATCACGAATGTTGTTGCAAGAAGCCTTGAAAAACAATTCGATTATTTCGAACTTTCAGACATTGAAGAAATTCTTGCTTCGGTTCGCACAAACGAGCACGTGAAGCAGGTAAGCGCCGTTGACCGCGATCTTACGTTTTTTCTGGATGGCGATCCAATTACACCAACCTTGTTGCCAATCGGTGATAATGCAGAACAGGTTTTAGCAATTAAGAATGCAAAACCACTACATTCGATTGATGAGGACAATATTACAGTTGCAGAGCCATTATTGCGTAATGGCAGTGCAATTGGTGCGGTTATGATCCGTTTTGAAAATCCAAAGTTTTCAGAAGTGATGTGGCCAATTTTGCAGTCAAACTTTTTCTCGCTTGTACCAATTCTCAGCCTTGGCATTATTCTGGCGGGCATCCTGGTTAAACAGATTACTTCACCATTACTTAGACTGGCAAATTCTGCCAAACAACTGGCAGAAGGTGAGCTTGATCATTCAATTCCAATTGAAGGACCAAATGAAATTCGTCAGCTTGGTGGTGCTTTTTCTGGCATGATCGGCAAATTAAAAGAAAATATTGAACAGATTTATGAACTTGCCTACGTTGACCGTACCACGCAACTTCCAAACCGTGAGTTTTTCCGCAAAGAATTAACGCGAGCAATCCGCCGGGCAGTTCGTCAAAAAGTTACAGGCGGTCTGTTATTCGTAGATTTGGATGGATTTAAGCGTGTGAATGATACGCATGGCCATGATGCTGGTGATGCAATTTTAAGCCAGTTTTCAGAACGACTTGCAAATGTATTGCGGGCAGAAGACTTGATTGCATTCAAAGCAATGAACGCGATGGAAACGCAAGAGGGCGATTCTGATAATGCCAATAAAAACAAGCAGATGTTGGCTCGATTAGGGGGTGATGAATTTACAGTTCTTCTTTCTGAAATCAGAGAAGCAACAGATGCTGCTACAGTTTCACAGCGTATTATTGAAGCAGTGTCAGAACCATTTGATATCAATGGTAGTAAAATTAACATTGGTGCATCTGTCGGTATTGCAATTTTCCCACGCGACGGTTCTGATTATCAAACCATCCTGAAAAGCGCTGATATGGCGATGTATCAAGCCAAGGATGAAGGCAAGAATACTTATCGTTATTTCTCTTCCGAATTGAATGCAGAGGCATCGCGTCGTTTGGAGATTGAACAAGATCTACGGGTTGCTCTTGAAGAAAATAACCAGCTTGAACTTTATTATCAGCCAAAAATAGAATGTGCATCTGCTTTGCCGAAGTCTGCGGAAGCTTTAATTCGCTGGAAACATCCGGAAAAAGGCATGATTCCGCCGCTTGATTTTATCAATATCGCAGAAGATTGCGGTTTGATACTACCTTTGGGGAAGTGGATTTTGCAGCAGGCATGCCAACAGTTAAAAGCATTTGAAGATGATGGAATTGATATTTCTATCGCTGTCAATATATCTACTGCTCAATTTGAACGTCCTGATCTATCAGATATTGTGATTGAAGTCCTTGAAGAGACGGGTGCAAACCCTGCCAAGCTTGAGTTGGAATTGACAGAAAGCATGGCAATGCAAAACCCTGATGTTGCTTTAAGCCATATTAATATTCTTAAAAAACTTGGCGTACGTTTTGCAATTGATGATTTTGGCACGGGGTATTCCAACCTGTCTCAGCTTTCAAGACTACCATTTGATGTGTTCAAGATTGACCGCTCGTTTGTTAATAAATTGACGAACCGTGAAGATGAACATGGTCGTATTATCGTACGCACAATTCTTGGCATGGCGAACAGCCTGAACTATGAAACCGTTGCTGAAGGCGTTGAAACCATTTCGCAACTTGAGTTTTTGTCAGAGTATGGCTGTACTTATGCGCAAGGATACTATTTTGCACGTCCGATGCCATCCAAAGAGTTCTATCAGTGGTACTCTGCCTGGAACAAGCAGGATCAATCTTCTCTGGCAGGCATGATGCGTCAGGGATCTGCAGCCTAAATATTAAGTTTGTGAAATTGATTCAATTGAAGCTTCTAGTTCACTGAAATGATTGATAATTTCTGTAGCTCCCAACTCTTTAATCGGACTGTCTGAATAGCCAAAAGTGACTGCTACTGAAGGTATGTTTGCATTTAAGGCTGCATTGATATCAGTTGCAGAATCTCCAATCATGATTGCTTTTGATATCGAGTGTCCTGCCATTGAGGCTGTCTCAATCAGATGTCTTGCATCAGGCTTTCTAAAGCTAAATGTATCGCCACCAGTAATGGACTGAAAATAGTCAGTAACTTGCAACTCATTTAAGAGTAAGCGAGCCATGGATTCTGTTTTATTGGTACATAATGCAAACTCATAACCCTTCTTTTTGAGGCTATCCATTGCACCCAAAATACCATCAAAAAGTTTGGTCTCATTTGCGATATTAGCTGAATAATCTTCAAGAAAGCTTTTGAAGAGAGTTTCTAACGTTTCATCATCAAGTGCTTTGTTGTTAAGTTCAAATGCACGACTAATCATGGCTTTTGCACCATGACCGATGATTTGACCAAATTCATTCATGCCCATTTGGCTTAATTCATATGGTTTTGTAATTCGGTTGAGTGTGCCCAAGAGATCAGGCGCTGTGTGTGCCAGTGTTCCATCAAGGTCGAAAATAATAAGACTGTATTTCATATTGACACTTACCTTGTTGAAAACGGCAGAATTTGAATAGTGAATCACTGGTTCACGTGATACTTCTGGCGATAGCATTATATCAGACTAGAGACCACACTTCATGAGCCAGGAACTTAAAATTGAATCTGCCCGAGCTGCCTTGGGGTTAGTTAAAGATGGAATGCGTCTTGGTATTGGGACGGGATCCACGGCAGATGAATTTATACGTTTGTTGGCAGTTGAAGTTAAAGCTGGTCTTAATGTTGTCGGTGTTCCGACTTCAATAAAAACCAAGAATTTGTGTGATGAGCTAGGCGTTCCGCTTAAAACACTTGATGAATTGCCTGAGCTTGATCTTGTTATTGATGGGGCTGACGAAGTTGACGGACAGTTTCAACTCATTAAAGGCGGAGGTGGGGCGCATTTGCGTGAGAAGATTGTTGCCCATGCCTCCAAAGCCATGGCTGTTATAGCCGATGAAAGTAAGCTTGTTGATACATTAGGTAAATATCCATTGCCAATTGAAGTAAACAAGTTTGGGTTAGTTGCGACAACCAAAGCGATTAGAGCTGTTGCAGACCATTTAGGCCTGTCGGGTGAATTAAACCTAAGAGGGGGTGATAACGCGCCATTTGAAACAGATGGTGGACATTTTATCATTGATGCTTCTTTTGGCCATATTCCTGACGCATCAGCACTTTCAAAAGCATTATTAGAAGTGCCTGGTGTGGTTGAACACGGATTGTTTTTGGGTTACGCAAAGGTAGTGTTTCTTGCAAGCCCAACTGGTGTTAAGCAATTGGGCGAATTATAAATAAAAAAAGTATTTGATGGAGATCATCTTAAATGAATTCTGTATCCGCTATAAAGCGTAAACTAACAACAGGTGCTACTGCACTGGCTCTAAGTTTGATGGTCGCTACATCAGGTAGCGCATTGGCTCAGGAAATTACACCAGAGCATATCAAGTCAGCGCGTCAAGCCATGGCTGCTACTGGCGCTACGGATCGGTTGGACGGTATTTTGCCTGAGGTAGCAACTTTTATCAAAGCAGGATTGATTGCCAATAGACCTGATATTGAATCTGAAATTTCAGATATCGTCAACAAAGTGGCTATTTCATTGGCTCCGCGTCGCGGTCCTTTGGAAAATGAAGTTGCAACAATCTACAGTAATCGCTTTACACAGGCAGAGCTTGAATCAATTCAGACTTTCTTTTCTAGTGAAACCGGAATTAAATTTTTAAATCAAACACCTACTCTTTTCAGGGAGGTTGATGAGGTTTCAAGAGTGTGGCGTGAAGGTATTGCACGTGATATGGGGAGAGAAGTTCAGGAAAAGTTGAAGGAAGCAGGTCTACAATAGACTGGTGAAACCATCAAACTCTGACTATATATAAGCCCGGCATAGATGCCGGGTTTTTTTTTAGGAATTATTATGTCTCAATATGATTATGACTTTTTTGTAATTGGTGGTGGCTCGGGCGGTGTGCGTGCTGGACGATTAATCGCTGGCATGGGAAAACATGTAGGCGTTGCTGAGGAATATCGCTGGGGTGGGACATGTGTTATTCGTGGCTGTGTTCCAAAAAAACTGATGGTCTATGCATCACAGTTTTCAGAAGAGTTTGAAGCTGCCAAAGGGTTCGGCTGGAGTGTTGGTGAAAGTCATTTTGACTGGAAAACGCTTATCGCAAATAAAGACAATGAACTTGAACGTCTGGAAGGTCTTTATCAAAAAGGTCTTGCCAATAATAACGCCGATATCATCAATAGCCGTGCAGAGCTGCGCGGTAAGCACGAAGTCTATCTTAAAGCTGAAGACAGGGTCGTTACTGCAGAAAAGATATTGATTGCAGTGGGGGGTACACCAACGCGCAGTTCTGGTGCCGAAGGTGATGAACTTTGTATTACGTCTGATGAAGTGTTTCATTTGGAAGAGATGCCAAAATCGATTGTTATCAATGGCGGTGGCTATATTGCAGTTGAGTTTGCTTGTATTTTCGCAGGGCTGGGTAGCAAGGTAACACTTGTTTATCGTGGTGAACAAATTCTACGTGGATTTGATAACGATGTGCGTCAAGCGCTTTACGAAGAAATGCTCGCCAAGGGAATTGATGTTCGTTTGATGGAAACATTTAGCAAGATTGAAGGCGAAAAAGATAGCGTTAAAACTGTGACGTTATCTGATGGTTCTTCGATTGAAGCTGATCAGGTTATGCTTGCGATTGGTCGTGATCCAATGACTGCCAAGCTTGGTCTTGAAGCTGCTGGTGTTGCTATGGACGGAAGAGGGTTTGTCAAAGTAGACGATTATTCGCGTACTAATGTTGATAACATCTGGGCGGTAGGCGATGTTACGAACCGCATGGCGCTTACACCAGTCGCCATTCATGAATCGATGTGCTTGATTGAAACCGAATTTAAAGAAAATCCTACAAAGCCAGATCATGACTTGATTGCTACGGCAGTTTTCTCTCAACCGGAAATCGGAACGGTCGGCTTAAGCGAAGAAACTGCCGGTGAGAAATATGCCAAACTGAATGTATTTCGCGCACATTTCAGGCCGATGAAGAATACGCTTTCTGGATCATCTGAAAAAATGTTGATGAAAATAATTGTTGATGCCAATAGCGATGTAGTCGTTGGCTTGCATATTATGGGGCATGGTGCAGGTGAAATGGCGCAAACATTAGGTATTGCAGTGAAGATGAAAGCGACCAAAGCCGATTTCGATCGTACCATGGCAGTGCATCCTACAGCGGCAGAAGAGCTGGTGACCATGTATGCGCCAAGTTATACGGTCTTGGATGGCAAGCGTCAGGAAAGCTGATTTTATGAGTGATAGGCTAGTAGGCTATTTTGGCTTTGGTTCGCTTGTAAACAAGCATACCTTGCGAACTTCTTATGTTAATATTTTGCCTGCAAGCCTCAAGGGATACAGTCGTCATTGGCAGGCAAGATCTACCGCAATTTTTGATAATCATATTTCGTTATTATCCATACATCCGGATGAAACATGTACCATAAAAGGTATGATTGTTTTGGATTTGCTTGAAAACCTGCCTTTGGTTGACGAGCGTGAAGAAGGTTATTCACGACATAAATTGGAGCATGGTCAATTAGAAGTCGCCTCCAGCGTAGAGCTTCCTGATGAAATCTATGTCTATATTGCCAATGAAATAGAAGGCGCAAGCAATGATGGCTCTTTGCTCCAGTCTTATCTGGATGCTGTTATGCAAGGCTTTCGAAATGAGTATGGTGACGATGGGGTAAGCCATTTTGTTGATACAACCAAAGGGTTTCAACGTTCCATAATGCTAGATAGAGCAGCCCCTTTATATCCGCGTGATGTGCAACTTACGAAAGATGAGGTTGGCTTTTTTGATGCTGAGCTCAAGCGAGCAGGGGTGATTGGTATATAACAGCTCGGAAGTGACCATCAAAAAAATAATCACTTCCTTTAATTATTAGCTCAATGGTGCTCCGCCGTTAATCTCGTCTGATAAATCAACGACACTACTACCACCTGTACCATTTGCTTTCTTGGCTGAGTTTAACTTCTCGAAAGCCTGATTGATGGTTTGCGGGTTTTTATCCTCGTCTTTAGCAGGTGGTGTTTTGGTAGATGATGGTTGCGTAACGCTTTTTTCTGCCAGTTCTGCCAGTGCTGTTACACCTTCCAATTCGACAATTAAACTATCCAAAGACGTCAACAGTTTGTAATCTGGATTGGTTTGCAGCCTTGTTAATGCGTCGTCCCTTATGGATTTTAGTTGTTTGATATGTTCCATTTTCTTTCTCCCTTATGATGACAAAAACAGTCATTTCGAGAGTGTTGGATAAATGCGATTTTTATCTGCTCACAACTAGGCAATATTGGGTTCTGATTGTGACAACTGTTTATCTTGTAGAGCGAAAACCTCTTGCTGTTTGACGGCCTTTAGCGCCCAATAGGTGCCAAAAGCAAACATTAAAAACCCTGCTGGGAGATCAACGAAATGATGCCCGCCATGAACAAATATACTTGGCAGTATAAGCAGGTTAATTACAAAAAATATTGGACCAAGCACTTTCAGGTTTCGCGCTGCATACATGGCCGTAAATGCCAAGACTGCGTGATAGGATGGAAAGGCAATTAAACCTCGAATTTCAGTAGGGGTGATAACGCTTGGACCCGTTTTAACAATTGAGATTAAATCTAATGCATAGGAACGATCCACCGGTGGATTTATTTGGTTCCAAAGCTCAAGTGGAATTTCATAAATGGTAGTTGTGCCTGTGGTAGGAAAAATTCCCCAAAAACAAATTGTGAGCGTAGCAGTTACGGTCACAGATGAAATCATGACATAAAGATCATACTTGCGACCTGAAAGGCCCAGAATGGCAATAAGTATCGCAAACTGTAGCATAGTACTCATATATGCCCACTTCATTGCGGATGTGAAGTTAGGGAACTTTGCTGCCAGCGCCATGATGTCGGGCCAGTGATAACCAAATAATGTGTCCCATTCGGCGAGCATTAGGTCGTAAGGGCCATGTGAAATGGGTAATAATAAATAATTAAACAGCGAGAGACAGGCAGAAAAGAAGATGAAAATTGCTGCACATAATAACCCCGAAGCAATGTTTTCGCTTCTTCCACTTATGCGGTAAAAATAACCGATTGATGCAAGAGAGGTAACGGCAATCGCTATGCCCGAATAACCTGTATAGTCGACTTTTGCGCCTTTATATATGATAAGACAGAGATCAGTAATTAGAGCAAATACTGCCACAGCCAACATTGTAAATTCAGCAGGTCGCAGGTGCAGTTTGTTAGCAATTAAATATCTTACAGGCATCAATATTCTCAAAATTTAATAATCTTGGAAACAATTTATACAAGATTTATTAAAGAAGCCTTCCAAGATTGTTTTTTGCATAAGTCAAAAAACGAAAAACCCGGATGATATAACCCGGGTTTTTTGCTTTGTCTTATGAAACTGTAAGGTTATCGCCTACTTTGTTTTTAAGGGAACCTTTGGAACTGAAGAACCGCCGCCATTACCTTTGCCTCTTGGTTTAGGAGGGGACTTCGGTTTTGCGCCAGCTTTCGCCGTTGTTTTTGAAGACGGCTTGGATTTAGCCTTTGAGGTTGTTTTTGGCTTTGTAGGCTTTTTTGCAGGCTTGTCTTCGATGCTTTCCAGGTAAAGTTTTTCTTTGCCCAGTTCATCCTTAACAAGCGTAACTTTTACCGTACCGCCTTTTTGTAGTTTGCCAAATAGAACTTCGTCGGCCAACGGCTTCTTGATATGTTCTTGTATTACGCGGCCAAGAGGGCGGGCACCCATTCTGTCGTCGAAGCCTTTCTTGGCAATCCAGCTAATAGCGTCTTTGCTTAGATCAAACGTAACATTACGCTCAGCTAATTGTGCTTCCAGTTGCATAATGAATTTTTCGACGATCTTATGAATTACAGGGGTCGGCAAGGTTCCAAACGGTACAATAGCATCAAGACGGTTTCTAAACTCAGGTGCAAACAGGCGGTTAATCGCTTCTTCATCATCACCTGTACGCTTGGTAGAGCCAAAGCCAATCGCTGATTTTTGTGCTTCTGCTGCACCTGCATTAGTTGTCATGATGATAATTGTATTGCGGAAATCAACTGATTTGCCGTTGTTATCGGTAAGTTTGCCGTTATCCATGACCTGCAACAAAATGTTGAAGAGGTCGGGGTGGGCTTTTTCAATTTCATCCAGTAGCAATACACAATGCGGATGCTGGTCAACACCGTCAGTCAGAAGACCGCCCTGATCAAAACCAACATAGCCTGGAGGCGCTCCAATCAGGCGTGAAACTGTATGGCGTTCCATATATTCAGACATGTCGAAACGCAGTAATTCTACCCCCAAAGAACTTGCCAATTGCTTTGCAACTTCGGTTTTGCCAACGCCTGTCGGGCCAGAAAATAAATAAGAACCAATTGGTTTTTCAGGTTCACGCAAGCCAGCACGAGACAATTTAATTGCTGCAGATAAAGCTTCAATCGCGTCGTCTTGACCGTAGACTACGCGCTTAAGCTGAGTATCAAGATTTGATAGAACCTGCACATCATCTTTAGATACAGTCTTCGGTGGAATGCGCGCCATTGTTGCGATGGTTGCTTCAATTTCCTCGATGCCAATTTGCTTTTTGCGCTTGTCGGCAGGCACAAGCATTTGCGATGCGCCTGTTTCGTCGATGACGTCAATCGCTTTATCAGGCAGTTTGCGATCGTTAATATAGCGGGATGAAAGTTCCACTGAGCCCTTGATTGCTTCATCTGTGTACTCAACAGAATGGAACTCTTCGAAATAGGGCTTGAGACCTTTCATAATATCAATTGCATCTTCAATGGATGGTTCCTTGACATCAATTTTTTGGAAACGACGAACAAGGGCACGGTCTTTTTCGAAAAATTGGCGATATTCTTTGTAGGTTGTCGATCCGATACACCTGATTGTGCCAGAGGAGAGGGCAGGCTTTAACAGGTTTGAGGCGTCCATTGCACCACCTGATGTAGCGCCTGCGCCAATGACCGTATGAATTTCATCAATGAAAAGCACCGCACCTGGTGTTTCTTCAATTTCTTTGACGACTTGTTTTAAGCGTTCTTCAAAATCACCACGGTAGCGCGTACCTGCAAGTAATGTCCCCATATCCAGTGAGTAGATTGTGCTTTCAAGAAGTACTTCCGGGACTTCTTTTTCTACAATACGTTTGGCCAAGCCTTCTGCAATCGCTGTTTTGCCAACGCCAGAGTCGCCAACGTAAAGTGGATTGTTCTTAGAACGGCGGCAAAGCACTTGAATTGTACGATTAACTTCTTCAACACGCCCGATGAGAGGATCAATGCGTCCTGATTTTGCTTTTTCGTTCAGATTGACACAATAACTGCCCAGAGCATCTGCTTTGTTTTGTTGCTCTTCTTCGCCCATTTGGCCTTGTTCGTCTTCCAAGCCACGGATAGGCCTTGCTTCAGATGCGCCTGCTTTTTTAGCAATGCCGTGCGAGATGAAGTTTACTGCATCATAGCGTGTCATGTCCTGTTCCTGGAGGAAATAAGCAGCATGACTTTCGCGCTCGGCAAAAATTGCAACCAAAACATTGGCGCCAGTTACTTCTTCACGACCCGATGATTGAACATGAATAACTGCACGCTGTATGACGCGTTGAAAGCCAGAGGTTGGTTTTGAATCTTCATTATAACCTGTAACAAGGTTTGATAGTTCAGTGTCGATATAGTCTGTCAGATTTTCACGTAGAACTTTCAAATCCACATTGCACGCTTTCATAACGGCAGTTGCGTCTTCGTCATCGGTTAGTGCCAAAAGCAAATGTTCGAGTGTTGCGTACTCTTGTGCGCGGTCATTTGCATAAGTTAACGCCTTGTGAAGGGCTTTTTCCAGGCTGTCAGTAAAGGATGGCAAAATATTTGTTCCGTTCTGTTTATTTCTTTTCCATCACGCATTGTAGCGGATGCTGATGTTTTTGTGCAAAGTCCATGACTTGCGTTACTTTGGTTTCGGCCACTTCGTAAGTAAATACTCCACATTCACCGACGCCATTGTTATGAACATGCAACATGATCTGCGTCGCATCTTCTCCTGTTTTTGAAAAAAACCGTTCCAAGACATGAACAACAAATTCCATAGGTGTAAAGTCGTCATTCAACAAAAGTACGCGATAAAGGCTAGGCTTTTTTGTTTTTGGTCTAACTTTGGTTGCAAGACCTGTGCCATGACTATCGTCGTCACTGTTTTGTTTGTCATCCTGCATTACTAATATATTCGACATTTTTTTCCTTGCAGAAGTCCAATTTTGAATTTCACGCTTTAGTTTTTAAGTTTCATTCTCTCAGTAATATAATGCGAGTTTTGACGCTCGCAATAGTCAGCAGTGAGTTCTTTTGAAGATAATGAAAAATAAATTTGGGGTGGTTTACGTAACCTTGCCAAGGAAATTAACTACAATTTTAAAAAATTAACGAAGCATTTGTTTATCATAAACCGTTTGGTAACCAAGCTCGGATAGTTTGTTTGAAGGTTGGCGCGCTGTAGTATTTTGCGCTCCATTAGTTTCAAGCATACCCCCTTTGTTTCGGGGGAACTTAGACGGGGAAAAGGTATTGCGTACCCTATCTGCTTTTTGGCTTCGCCGCATAGCGCTGGCGTTGGCTACGATTACATTCGTTGTTTCCGGCAATCTTTCGGGCGGTTCTGCATTTGCGAACGCAAAATATGCGGGCATCGTCATTGATGCAAAAACTGGCAAGACACTTTACTCATACAAGGCTGATGCCATTCGGTATCCTGCATCTCTTACCAAGATGATGACCATGTATATGATGTTTGAAGCGTTTGCCGAGCGCAAGATGTCAAAGAAGACGCGTATTCGCATGTCAAAATACGCAGCATCCAAGCCACCGTCAAAGCTTGGTATCAGGGCAGGGCGCTCAATTGCCGCAGAGCATGCCGTTTATGCGTTGGCTACAAAATCTGCAAATGATGTTGCGGCGGCTGTTGCAGAGCACCTTGGTGGTACGGAAGGTAATTTTGCCAAAATGATGACCCGCAAGGCACGTCAATTGGGAATGAAAAATACAACCTTTAAAAATGCGTCAGGCTTAACCTCAAGAGGACAGTTGACGACGGCTCGGGACATGGCACGCCTGGGAGTTGCACTGCGTGAGCATTTCCCTCAATATTACAAGTATTTTCAAACGCGTAATTTCAAGTACGCAGGAAAAAATTACAGAAATCACAACCGCTTAATAGGTCAAATTAGAGGGGTTGATGGTATTAAAACGGGTTACACCAGAGCCTCTGGTTTCAATCTTGTATCATCTGTACAATCTGGAAGACGTTCTATTGTGGCTGTCGTTTTAGGTGGGCGTTCAGGCAAGAGCCGTAATGCGCAAATGGCGACGCTAATTAAACGCTATCTACCAAAAGCGTCTCGCGGATCCAAGAGACAGCTTGTTGCCTCAAGAAAATCAAGTAATATTGTTGTCGCTGCTGCATCTGGTTTAAGACTACCAAAGCGTGGTCCGGTACCACAATTCAGAACTACTCAAGTTGCGGGCAATGTAATAAATGTTCAAAAACCAGTAGTCGTTGCATCAGCTGCATCTGGTTCATTTAACCAACAGTCTGTGAAACAAAGACTTGCGCAAGCTGTAACGCCAACGCCAACAGTTAGGCCTACAAGTGAAATTGCATATGTTGACCCTGTCACAACAGCAGGCGTTCAAACAAAGCCATCTGGCTGGCACATACAAATTGGTGCGGCTGGTGATAAAGAGGGCGCTTTGGGTCTTCTTAAAAAGATGCAGGCAAAGTTTCCTAAAACACTGGGTTCCAAGAAATTATACACTGAAACAGTTGTAAAAGGTGGGGCAACGCTTCATCGTGCACGATTTGTAGGGTTCTCTGGCAAATCAGATGCAAGAAATGCCTGTAAGGTGATCAAGAAAAAACGTTTTGCATGTTTAGCAATTAGTAGTTGATTTTTAGTCCATTAGGACGGAGTACGGATATGAGTAAAAGAGTTATCCGAAGTGTATCAGAAAACCGTTTTTCAAGCCAAGTTAAGGGTAAGAAATACGCATCTGTACCCATAGGCTTGGAGCGTTTTAATTCGACGCGAAGCAGCCGACTAGACTTGTTTAGACCTCGGTCTATTACAAAAACCAAAAACTTGATTAAATATCTGTTAGGACATGGTACGCGCGCGCAAAGGGCTACTTTGCCTAAAAAATATACCAGATTACGTGTAAAAGGTATGCATGGTGGGGATGCTGTTAAGTTAAGCTTTCACTAGGCGCTATTTTCATTTGAAATTTATATCAACAGGATTGTGAATTGTAGCTTTCTGTAATTGGCATATTGTATAAGAAAAGGATTTTTCTTATGCGTCGAATATTTTACGTTCTGGTTTCAACTTTATTATTGTGCACGACAGTATATTCACAAAGTTCTTCCCAAAATACACAGTTAGAGCCAGGTCTTGAACAGCCTGATGATTCTTCAAAGAATGAAACACCCATGACTACTGGCATGACGTTTGATCGCCTTGAGAAGATTGTTCGCACGATCGACCAAGATGCAGAAGTCCGAGGCACTGCCATGAAGCTGACAATAGCTGATGTTCGAGTAACGATTATAGCTGACCCAAAAAATAATAGAATGCGAGCCTTTGCTCCTATTCAGTCGCTGGACGGTGTTAATCAACAAATTCTATATCGTTTACTGCAAGCAAATTTTGATAGTGCATTAGATGCACGGTATGCAATTGCACAGGAGCATATCCTTAGCGTTTTTATTCATCCGCTCAAGGAATTGAAGAAAGATCAATTTATTGAGGGGCTAGGGCAGGTCGTGAATTTGGTTAAAACCTATGGTACGGCCTTTACATCTGGAGGTATGACGTTTGGTGGTGGGGATAGCCGCAATCTTCATCGTAAACTCATTGATGAACTCCTGAAAAAAGGTGAGCAGATTTAACCTTTGCACTTTTGGTTGACGCATTGTTTAACATTTTGAGGGAACCATTTTCTGTTTCAATCGCTATAATACCAGAAATTATGTTTTTGAATGGAGAATGAAATGGGTCTTCTGGTAGACGGTGAATGGCACGATAAATGGTATGACACGAAGAAAAGCGATGGCAAGTTTGTTCGTGATCAAGCTGGATTTCGCAACTGGGTAACCGCGGATGGTTCTGCCGGGCCAAGTGGTGAAGGTGGTTTCAAGGCTGAAGCAGGAAGATATCATCTATACGTTTCTCACGCCTGTCCATGGGCGCATCGCACCATGATATTCCGTGCCCTCAAAGGGCTGGAAGATATGATTTCGATTTCTGTTGTAAACTGGATCATGAAAGAAAATGGTTGGACGTTTGAAGAGGGAGAAGGCGTTATTCCTGACCCGATCCATAACGCCAAGTTCATGCATCAGGTTTATACCGCAGCAAAACCCGATATGTCTGGTCGTGTTACCGTGCCAGTTCTTTGGGATAAAAAACAAAACACAATTGTCAGCAATGAGTCTTCTGAAATTATCAGAATGTTTAATTCAGCTTTTGATGAAACTGGTGCCAAGGCAGGGGATTATTACCCGAAACAATTGCGAAGCGAGATTGATACATTAAACGAACGTATCTACGATACTGTAAATAATGGTGTTTACCGCGCTGGCTTCGCTACTACCCAAGAAGCTTACGAGGAAGCAGTTGTACAGTTGTTTGAAAGTCTTGATTGGCTGGATAACATCCTGGAAGAAAAGCGATATCTTACTGGTGATCAAATAACAGAAGCGGATTGGAGATTGTTTACGACGCTTGTACGATTTGATCCTGTTTATGTCGGGCACTTCAAATGTAATCTAAAACGTATAGCAGATTATAAGAACCTGCCTGGATATATCCGTGAGTTATATCAAATTGAGGGTGTGGCTAAGACGGTTCATATGGATCATATCAAGGGCCACTATTATGAAAGCCATGATATGATCAATCCAACGGGGGTCGTGCCCATGGGGCCGGAAATTGACTATACTGCGCCACATGGTCGGAGCTGATTTAACCTTGCTCCTCAAGCCTGTCAGTTGCCGGTGGCGGTGTTCTTGTGAGTGCGTTTAGTTCCGCATAGAGCTTGTCTGTCATATCGATCTTGATTGAATCTAGTGAGGGTTGAAGTTGTTCCAAGCTTCTTGCGCCGATAATTGGGCAAGTTACCGCTTCATTTTTGGCAACCCAAGCAACGGCAAGGGATACTGGATGTATCCCTTTTGCTTGAGCAAGTTCTGAGAAAGCTTCTGCAACTTCAAAAACCCAGTCTTCCTTATAGCGTTTTGCGTATTCTGGGTTTGCAGAAATGCGACCGCCTTCAGGGCGATTTTCTTTGGTATATTTGCCGCTGAGCAGTCCGCCGCCTACAGGGGAGTAGCTAATTACACCGAGGTTTTCAGCTTTTGCTAGTTCCAAAATTTCAACTTCAACCTGGCGTTTTACGAGTGAATACATGGGCTGAACAACATCAATGCGTGGCCAGTTGTTTTTTGACGCAATACCCAATGCTTTGGCAATTTGCCAAGCTGAATAATTGCTAACTCCCAAGTGATGAACTTTGCCGTCTGAAACGAGTTTTTCAAGCGCACGCAGGGTTTCTTCTAATGGCACACTATCACTCCAACGGTGCATGAAGAAAACGTCAAGATAGTCTGTCCCTAAGCGCTTCAAGCTGGCTTCACAAGCTTGAATGATATGCCTGCGGCCAGCACCACCTGAAAGCACATTATCTTCCATTTGAATAAAGCATTTTGAAGTCAGGACAATCTCATCGCGACAACCTTTAATGAGTTTGCCGAGAATAGTCTCCGCCTTGCCCTTGGAGTAGACATCAGCGCAATCAAAGAAATTAATGCCAATGTCACGGCAGGCATGAAACATTCTGGCAGATTCTGCCTCATTTGCATCGCCACCAAATGACATGGTTCCAAAGCAAAGTTGAGAGACTTGAAGGCCTGTTTCACCCAGCGGTTTGTATTGCATGGTTTAGCTGACTTCTGTCTGAACTTCGTCCAATGATTTGGCGAATGCAGATAGAATTGTATCGATGTCTTTGCGCTCTACGATCAAGGGTGGGCAAAGTGCAGCTGCATCAACGATTGCACGTGATATAATGCCATTGCGTTGCAGTGCTTTGTTCATGTGAACGCCAAGCGCGCCCAGTTTTTCAAGGCCGGTTTTTGTTTCCTTATCCATGACCAATTCAACGGCTGCAATCATGCCAACGCCGCGTACTTCACCCACTAGAGGGTGGTCTGCAAATTTGCCCAGCTCTTTTTGCATATAGGCACCATTTTCAGCTGATTTTTCAACCAGATCTCGTTCTTCAATGATGGTAATGTTTTCAAGCGCAATAGCCGCACCTACCGGATGGCCTGCGCCTGTAAAGCCATGCCCTAAAACACCTATACGACCAGACTCTTCTGCGATTGGCTCGTAGAATTTGTCATTGATCATGAATGCTGAGAAGGGGGCGTAGCTAGATGTGATCTGTTTAGACATGACGATCACATCTGGCTTCATATCGTAAGTCTGTGAACCGAACATCTTACCTGTGCGGCCAAAGCCACAGATGACTTCATCAGCAACAAGTAGAACATCATATTTATCCAGTACTGCCTGAATTTTCTCCCAGTATGTTGCGGGTGGGGTCACTACGCCTCCAGCACCCATGACGGGTTCTGCAAAGAAAGCTGCTACTGTTTCCGGGCCTTCTGCAAGAATCATATCTTCAAGGTCTTGTGCGCAACGGCTTGCAAATTGCTCTTCGGTTTCGCCTTCATGTCCTTCGCGCCAGTAATGTGGGCAAGTGGTATGATGAACGCCCGCAATTGGAAGATCAAAAGACTTATGATTGTAAGGCAGGCCAGTCAAGCTAGCTGAAGCCATTGTCACGCCATGATAGCCACGGATGCGGCTGATGACTTTTTTCTTTTCAGGCTTACCCATGGAATTTGAGCGATACCAGATCATCTTGAGAACTGTGTCATTAGCCTCTGAGCCTGAGTTTGTATAAAATACCTTACTCATTGGGACGGGCGCAATCGAGATCAGCTTTTCTGCCAGATCAATCGCTTTGCCGTGCGATTTATGTGTGAAGTTATGGTAGTAAGGCAATTCACGCATCTGGTCGGTGGCAGCCTTAATCAGGCGTTCTTCACTAAAGCCAAGAGCCGCGCTCCACAAACCAGACATGGCTTCGATATACTTCGTACCATTGTTATCAAAAACATGAATACCTTCACCACGCTCCATAATCATTGGGCCTAGTTCGGCGTGGGCAATGGCATTGGTATAGCTGTGCATGTGGAAAGCAATGTCGCGCGCTTCTTGTGAATTTGGCATGTAGTTCATGATCTTGACCTTTTTAAATGTGTTGACCACCATTAATATGTATTTCCGAACCTGTCACATATGAAGCGTGTTCGCTAGCCAAAAAATAGACTACTTCCGCAACTTCCATAGGGCGGCCAAGGCGCTTCATGGGGACATCTGATTGAACAAGTTCATCGGTGCCAGGAGACAGAATGGAAGTTGCAATTTCACCAGGTGCGACTGCATTTACGCGGATGCCTGTTTCACCAAGTTCGTGCGCTAGTTCACGGGTGAGGGTGGAGAGACCTGCTTTAGATATGGCATAGGCTGCACCCGCAAATTGATGCACGCTATGGGCTGCTATGGATGAAACATTGACGATAGAACCCTTGGCGAGTGTTAGTGGCTCAATCAGTCTTTGAGCCAATATCAAAGGTGCAATCAGATTGACTTGTTGTACGGCCAGGAATGTCTCAACAGAAGTCTTGCTTGCATCAAGACGTTCACCATTTTCTCCTTTTGGAGAAATGCCTGCATTATTTACAAGTGCATTCAAACCTCGACCAGCCAGTTTTTCTTCAAGTTCTTTACAAGCAAGTTCGATAGACTTGGTATCTGATAAGTCGACACGAATGTGTTTGATGATGCCTTCTGCCCATGGACATTGGGTGGAAAATGACGTTCTAGCCATGGTGATGACTTCCCAGCCTTGGTCATAGAAGTGTTTGACTATGCCATGGCCAATGCCACGGCTTGCGCCGGTTACAACAACAACGGGTTTATCCGGATCTAACATAAATCACCTTTTAAGTTTAAACTTGACTAATTTAGTTTACTTTATACCCTGCGCGTGGAAAATGCACGTGCAAATTTCCTGCTTCATCATCGTGGCGGTGAATGGTTATCGTCTTACTGTTTGCAGCGACGACAGATCCGGTGACGGGTTGCTCGCCACCATCCACATCTGGTGATATTTCCACCTTCATGCCCTGTTTAAAGCCTTGAGGGTCTTTTTCATCGATTCCGGATATTTCAATCGGCTCGCATTCACCAGCACGTTTAATGGCATCTTGTGGAGACATAGGAGAGGAGTTGCCATGACCGATTGCTTTTACATTCTGCTCCCAGCGTTCCAGTGCTTTAAATTCTGACAGAAGCGCAGGGCCTTGAATACATCGTCCGCGCAGGAACCAAACAACATGGTAAATTTGTGCGTCAATTGCTCCAGCTGCATCGCCAAATAAAAACTTGCGACCATCTGACAATTGTTCGTTTAACCAATGAAATGGTGTTCGGATTTGCGCTACAAGATGTGGTAAACTTGCGTTGGCTTTCTTCAAGCCTTCCGCCCAATCAGGCCCCATATATAGCCTGCCTCTATCTTCTGCAAAGTCGGCTGGCAGATCTTCCATATTGGAGCCCAGCACGATTTGTACGGCCTGGTTAAAGAGTTCACCGTCTGTCCACCGACTTAAAGACCATGCAAGCCCTGCATCTTTTGTTGGGTAGAATGTAGGAGATGGGTAACGTCGTTCCAGCTCATGGATGATACACTGGCTATCACAATAAATATCAGCACCAATTTGAACCACGGGTGTGCGGCGATAACCGCCTGTTAGTTGGGTCAGAAATGGCTTTGGAACAATGCGAGGAATTTCCACATCACGCCAGTTTAACCCTTTGATGCCAAAAGCAACACGTGCTTTTTCTGCAACAGGGGATTGTGGGTAATTATGTAAAATAATTTCGTCTGCTGGCTTGTTCATAGCTTGGATCCTGGATTGTCTGTGATCAGAAAAATATCTGAGTCTGGTTGCTTAGTCAGCAAAAATAGTAGTTTGTTTTATTCGATAAAATATTGTGCCAATCTCAAATTGGACTCATGTGAGTTGCTTATGTAAGTTACGGTAATGTAACATATGACTTTTTCTATTCTGAAAACTCTAGGGGTTGTTTTGGTAGACGAGAATATCGATCATAAAGATGTAAAAAAAGCGTTGTCTCGATTATTGAATTCCAGTCAGCTAAAGTCATCCCCTGCGCTTCAAAAAATTCTCGAATACGTTGTCTCTCGTGAACTTGAAGGTAAGGGTGATACCATAAAGGCTTTTTCCATTGGTATTGATGCGCTGGACAAGCCCGATTCATTTGATCCGCAAATTGATCCAAGTGTTCGTGTGAATTTTGGTCGCCTAAGGCAAAACATTTTTGCCTATTATCAAGAAGAGGGCAAGAATGACCCTGTTAAAATTGAGGTTCCTAAGGGGACTTATAGGCCTGTTTTCAGTACAAATTTAAATACTGATGCTAATGAGGTTAATTCAGAAAATACTAATAAAGCATCTGCTTCAAGTTATTTGTTTTCCAAAGCTCTGCTCGTGGCAATTTCAGGATTGTTAGTTTTTGCTGTATTTTACGTACTGAATACTAAGTCCTCAAATGAGGCTGCTAATCGTTCAATCAATCTATCGATTGGGGAAATGAAGCGTGGTAATTTAAGTAGTAAAGAACGTGCTCAACTTGATGGCTATATCCAGGAATTCAGAATTTCCTTATCTCGTAACAAGGCTTTGAAAGTTGTTTCTTCGCCTGATGACGCGCAAGGAAATGATTATCTTATCAATATGACAGTAAGGGAGCAGGAGTTAAAACAACGGCTATTAGTCGAGTTGATTAATGCACACACCAATTCAATTGTTTGGGGGCGGGCTTATGAATTGGATTCAGGTGAAGCTGCAGTTGTTAGCAAAATCACAGGTGAATTATATGCGCAAATATTCGGGGAGTCACAAAAGTCATTAGAAGGACGCGATCCTGAAACATTAACGGCACGACAATTGTTTGTAATGTCAACTTGGTTTTCAGGCCCTTCAAAAAACAGTCTGATTTGGGAAAAAGAGCGTCTGGCGCTGGCGCGGTTAGCTGTCAAAAAGGACCCTGATTTTGGGCCTGCATATTCCGTGATGGCTGATAAATTAGCTTATCTTGCAAGTGTTGATGGGCCTTCTGATACCAAAGAGGCAGATGAGGAAGCCGCCTATAGCCGTAAAAGAGCAATAGAGCTTTCACCCAATGACGTGAATACTGTTTTTAATGTAGCTCAGTCTTATTGGCACTCTGGTCATTTAAATGATGCGATACGTACGATGAACCGTGTACTTGAAATTGACCCGAAT
>CALHIB010000024.1 GCA_938030595.1 uncultured Rhizobiaceae group bacterium
CGAGCAAAAAATGGGGCACAAGGAAGCCAAGCGTGAGCAAAAGGAAATCAACGGCTCGCCTGAATTCAAACAGCACCAGAAAAGCGAGCACCGTCGCATGATTGCAGAAGTATCTGGTCAGGCTCAAGGTTCAGGTCAGATCCGGGACGGCACAAGCGGTCTTACCATGATCCTGCGTGGCTCGGAATCTGCGGTTGGCATCTACTTCCATCCGGAACACTCCAAAGTGCCAGCGCTTGTAAAAACCTTCTCAGGCGTGCGTTTTGCACGCGACATGAAAGCAGCGGACAATAAAAACATTCCTGTCGTGTTTGACCAGGCACTCATGAGTGACATTCTGTCGTCAGTGGAAGTTGGTAAGGCAATCCGCGAAAGACACTTCGAAAAAGTAGCCCGTGTCCTGATCGATATCGGCGCGTTTTAGGGCAGGTAAAATCCAACGGTTTTCTAAGGTTAATTTACATGGAAATATGTGATTAATAAGCTAATTCAAACGACCTGGAATTAGGGACAAAAAACACCACAACTAAAAAGTTTCAATTACCGTAAACGAAATCATAAGCATCCTAATTTTAAAATAAATATAATATAAAGTTTTGTGAATAATGATTCGATTTTATTAAAACAATTTTACCAAAATTGATTTTTAAAATATTTTTGATTTAATATAGGTCTAATTATTTACTTGAAAAAAATTCAAAAGGAATCTAAGTGGCCTTAAAAGAAATTTACGCAAATACATTTTCAACTGATTTCACTATAAATTTTTTTAATAACGCGTCTAAATCCCCCAAATTAGCACTTCTAGCAGCGCCATTTTTTACAACGATGGAGCCAATAGACATATTGACGAAAAATAATTGTAAGGTTTTGCTTATCGTCAGGTTCTCGCCCATCACAACACCCTCAGCACTTAAAGCGGCTCTGGAACATCCTCTCGTTAAAGTTAGATACTTCACAGATGATAAATTTCATACAAAATTGTACATAATTGATAACCTTGCATTAATTGGTTCGGCTAATCTCACAAACAGTGGGCTAAAAGCAAACAGAGAATTATCAGTTTTACTGCGACAAGATCGTGATGTGGAATTTGAACAACTCCCGAAAGTTTTTGACGAATTGTGGAACGATGCAGATGTTCTTACCGAAGAGATTCTCAAAGATTATACCAGAGCATTTAATGCACAAGATAAGCCGCACAATGAGAAAGCATTTGCGAATTATTTGAAAAACTTTGTGGTTGAAGCTTCACCAAAAAGTATCGTTGTTGATAGTGATCAAAAATCTAAAGAACGAACTTTCATTCAAGCGTTTAGACGAAAATACGATGAAGTTCTGATTCCAGCACATAATGAAATTATGGAAGCTGCATTAAATAGTGGTTTTGGCCGATCTGAATTTCGTGGACATGACCCACAAATCGAGATGGGCAGGTTTTTAGGTTGGGTTCGGATGGTACACGGTTCTGGTAATGCATGGCGTGAAACACCACTCATTGCTGCAGAAGAAAGGAAAAAACGAATTGCTCATTATGTAGGCACATGGCAGTCAACCGATGATACAGTACAGGGGGATATGTATCACTCTACAAACGAGATTGAAAATATTGCAAACATTAGAAACTATCTTTGCAATCCAAATGAATTAGATAATCTAGATTTTGATAAATTATTTGCATACCTAACTGGCTGCCATGCGTTTCTTGAGAGGCTTCGATTTGCACCCAAAAACTTAGGGCAAGATCTAAATGGACTTGAAAGATTGCGACTTGATTTCCAAAAAGGAAACTCACTGGAAAGCGTAAAAGCAACAATAAAATACTTATTATCCGGAAAAGGTGATCCAATTGAACGCGCCTACGATTGTATTTATGGCAGATATAAGCTCAATGGTTTCGGTGAAGCCTGTGTAATGGAGCTTTTAGGGTGGAGTGATACAGAGAGACCACCGTTTAATAATCGTACAATAAGAGGCATCCGATTATTAGGTTTTGATGTTGAGCATTTAGTGTCAGGGGCTTAGTTCTCATTCAATTCACCGATTATAAATGGCGAGCAGTCCTCATATTATTGTTCCAAGTCTTTTTTACCCCTCACCCCAAAAAAAAGCCCTACGTGAATGAACACGAAGGGCTTTCTGCTGTATTTTAATCTTAGACTTAGATTATCGAGCGCTCTGCTGTAGAGCACGCAAGTCAGCACCTTTAACAGTCGTTGTTGCCAAAGTCTGTTGAGCTTCAGCAATTGCACGATCGAATGCTTGGGTTAGCTGTGAGTTACCACCGCCAACTGCACCACTATCGATACCAGCATTTGTTGCTGCTGTAGGTGTTGTGCTTACTTCCATAATGTTATCCTTTTGGTCTTAAAATAAAGCGAGCGATTGGTTACCGCTTACATTATTTATAGCTTTTTCACCCCTGAAAGCATATGCGTATATACTACCTAGATGATAAAATTACCGCATATAAAAAACAGTAAGTTATTGTAATATAAGAAAATATTTATTTTTCACCCATTCATGATCGAAAATTCGTGCATATGAGAATGTTGATATTTTCGAATAGTTTCCAAACAAAGAAAAACCCCTGAAGTTTCCTTCAGGGGCTAAGTGTAACCAATCAACCCAGGTTAGACCTGGATGATGAAGGCCAGCTTGGCCCTCATCTTCACTTTATGGGTTTATCTTAGTAGTCGCTAGAAGCAAAAGCTTTAACTTGATCTACAACGTCTTGTGTTTGATCAACAGCTTTGTTGCATACTGCAGCATGGTCTGAGCTCACAGCACCTTGACCACCACGGTTTAGAAGTCCGGAAATTTGCTGTAGCAACTTGGTTACATCACCAAGAATATTTGAAATTTCCGAAGATGCAGAACCAGACTGAGCTTCAACACCAGCAGACTGCGTTGGGAAACTAGGTCCCTTTGCGCCAGCAGCGTCTAGTGCAGCCGATGAGATCGGAGCAGCATTAGAGAATGCAGCTGAAGAAGCTGATGAGCTTGAGCTAGAAGAAGCTGATGATGATGATGATGATGCGCCACCCAAGCTAGAAAGTAGCTTTTGTAGTACGTCAGCGATTTGCTTCATAAGTGCATTTACTTCATTTGTAGATGAAGATGCTGAGTTACCAAAAGACACATTCTGGTTAGCAGCTGCGTTTACAGTGTTAATTGCACTGTTCACATTGCTTTGAATGCCAGCTTGCGCTGCATGTCCGCGACCACCTTTACCACCAAATGTGATTGTAACTTGTGCATCACGACCGTTGTGGCCTTTAGGACCGCGTTCGCCTTGGATACCCTGGTCACCCTTAGCGCCTGTTGCGCCAGTAGCACCTGTTGCGCCAGTAGCACCGCGTGCGCCACGCTCACCGCGTTCACCTTGGATACCTTGCTCACCACGTGCACCTGTTGCACCAGTAGCACCAGTCGCGCCTGTAGCGCCTTTAGCACCACGTGCGCCACGCTCACCGCGTTCGCCCTGGATACCTTGCTCGCCACGTGCACCTGTTGCACCAGTAGCACCTGTTGCGCCTTTAGCACCACGTGCGCCACGCTCACCGCGTTCGCCCTGGATACCTTGTTCGCCACGTGCACCTGTTGCACCTGTTGCACCTGTTGCGCCTGTAGCACCACGTGCACCTGTTGCACCGCGTGCACCATCAGCACCGTCTTTACCATCACGGCCAGCAGCACCTGTTGCACCAGTAGCACCACGTGCGCCTGTTGCACCGCGTGCACCATCAGCACCGTCTTTACCATCACGGCCAGCAGCACCTGTTGCACCAGTAGCACCACGTGCGCCTGTTGCACCGCGTGCACCATCAGCACCGTCTTTACCATCACGGCCAGC
>CALHIB010000025.1 GCA_938030595.1 uncultured Rhizobiaceae group bacterium
ACCAAGGCTGAATGTTCTCCATCCAATGGTAATAGGTATTCTCCCAAGTCTTCGGAACGAAATTTGTTCGCCCTTCCTTGACTGAAGCAAGCGCTGGCTTGGCGAGTGTTTCCGCATCACAGAACCATTGGTCGGTCAGCATCGGCTCGATGACAACCTTGGAGCGATCACCAAACGGCTGCATGATTTTCTTTTTTTCAACGAACGGGATTTTTTCTGGAACCTCATCCTGAGGTGCATCGCCTTCTGGCGATGCCTCGAAGGACGGATTATCAACCATCACAGCCAGACCTTCGGCATTGATCTCCTCAATAATTTTCTTGCGCGCCTCAAAGCGATCAAGACCGCGATACTCATCTGGCACAAGATTAATTGAATCAACCGTACCTTCATCTGGCAATGCACCAGACTGAACGATGCTTGCCGCCTGCTCAGCACACTCCGCATAAGGCGCACCATCATCGCGCATGGCAGCCTTCACATCCATCAGACGATAAAGTGGAATATCGTTACGCTTGGCGACCATATAGTCGTTGAAGTCATGCGCGCCAGTAATATTGACCGCACCCGAACCAAATTCAGGATCAGGATATTCATCCGTAATAATCGGAATTTTACGGCGATGCTCTTTTGGCCCAACCGGAATTTCACAAAGCTTCCCGACAATCGGTGCATAACGCTCATCTTTTGGATGAACTGCAACCGCGCCATCCCCCAACATTGTTTCAGGACGTGTGGTTGCAATCGAGATATAATCGCGCTCTTCTGTGAGCGTTACATTACCGTCTTCATCATTCTCGACATAGGTATAAGTCACCCCATCCGCCAGAGGATATTTGAAGTGCCACATATGGCCGTCGACTTCTTCATTCTCTACTTCCAAGTCGGAAATTGCAGTTTCAAATTTCGGATCCCAGTTGACCAAACGCTTACCGCGATAAATCAGGCCTTCATTATATAGCTCGATGAAAACCTTGGTAACAGCCTTCGACAGCCCTTCATCCATGGTGAAACGCTCACGAGACCAATCACACGACGCGCCAAGACGTTTGAGCTGATTGAGAATCGTGCCGCCAGACTTCTCTTTCCAATTCCAGATTTTATCAATGAAGTCTTCGCGCTTCATATCTGTGCGCTTGATGCCCTGCTCTGCCAGTTGGCGTTCAACGACCATTTGCGTGGCAATACCAGCGTGATCCATGCCCGGTTGCCAAAGCACATCCTTGCCGCGCATACGCTCAAACCGAACCATGATGTCTTGCAGCGTATTATTAAGCGCATGCCCCATGTGCAGCGAGCCGGTTACATTGGGTGGTGGAATGACGATGGTGAAAGAATCCTCGCCATCCTTTTTGCCAGCCCCCGCAGCAAATGCATTGGCCTTGTCCCATTTTTCAGCAATTTTTGCTTCTACAGAAGCTGCATCATAGTTCTTTTCAAGCATGGAAAATTCTTATTCGTTAATACTGTTGTTGTGGTATGCCAGCGATGGTAAATAAGTCAACCGTAATGCGATGCTGAAAACAAAAATGGCCACGCAAAGCGTAGCCATTTAACTTGAATTATTTGTTTCTAGCGATTAACCGCGAGCAACACGCTCAATTTCTTCGCGCACAAGACGTTCAACCATGTTGGGTAGATTTTCATCCAACCACTCACGTAGCATAGGACGAAGTATCGCTTCTGTTTTGGCGTCAATATCATCCATGGCACTACGCTTAAGACGATCAAACGCACCCGCAACTTCACCATTTGCACTTGGAGACATCAATGCGCCTTTAAAGGCCATTTCTTCTTCTACCATTGTTTCAACAGCTGCTGCAGAAACAGGCGCTTCAACTTCTTCGCTCATTTCTGGTGCAGGTGTCGCTTCAGACATTTCCACGTGTATTTCAGATTCATCTGGTGCTGATACTGATTCCGCAACCTCAGCAACAGGTGCTTCAACTTGATCAACAACAGTTTCAGCAATTGAAGCAAGAGACGGTGCTGTTTCGGGCTCAACCGTAGCAGTTTCAGGCATTGCCATGGCTGGCTCGGAAACATCTTCCCATACACTTTGGGCAGTCTCTACCACGGCTTCTGGTTCAGCAGGCATTTCCGCTTTTACTGTTTCAGCAATATTGGCTAGTGAAGCAGCCATTTTAGCAGCTTCATTGCCAGATATTTCATTAGATACTGGAGCAGAAGCAACTGTTTCCTGAACAGGCTCTGTTGCACGCACTTCTTCTAGGACGTCAGCCATTTGAGATGCTTCAGGCATTGGCGCAGGAGCAGGCTCTTGCACAACAGGTTGAGCGACAGATGGCTGTTGCTCTGCGACTGCTTCATTACCTTCTTCTGAAATTATTTTTCTAATAGAAGATAAAATATCTTCCATTGAGGGCTCTTTTACCGCAGCTTCACCCATTAAAAATCTCCATCATTTAGATTTCCCCATAAAGCCCCTCAGAGCTTCTCAATCACGAATCAATATACAATATTTGCCTCAAAAGAGGAAAATAACAGTTAACGAAAAAATTATCTTTTAAAATAAAGGCTTATCACCAGCTTATTCAGTTTTGTAACCAAGCGCTTCTAATTGCCGCTAGGAGTCCGCAAGCCAAACCACTTATCTTCGACTGCTTCTTTATGAACCTTTGGATCATATACAGCCACCTGCAACCCTAATTGCTTGGCACTTAATCGCCCTATCGCAGATAAGATTGCATAGCCTGCGACCTTAATATCGCGACTGGAGTTAGCCAATGCAATTTGCGCATTAATAACCTGAGTTTGAGTATCCAAAACATCCAAAGTTGTTCTCTGTCCAACCTTGCGCTCTTCAACAGCCCCCTCAAGTGCCAGTTTGGCAGCTTTCAATTGCTCTTGATTGGCAGCAAAAGAGGCTTTTGCTCCTTGATATTGACTATATGCCGAAACAACAGCAGCTCTTACGCTATCGACACTTTGATCAACTTCAATTCTACGCTGACCGAGAGTCTCTTTATTTTGGCGAACACGCCCTGCCTGCGCACCACCTTGGTAAATCGGCACAGAAAGTGTTGCCGTAACAGATTGACTGGTTGCGCTGGTAGTGCTGGAGTTGGTTTGATAATTTCTGGATGCCTGCGCTTGCAGATCAACTCTTGGTAAAAGTTCGCTTTCTGCAGATTTAACATTGAATATCGCCTGATCAACAAGAAACTCTGTCGACTTAATCGCAGGATGCTCCCTTTGAGCAATTGCAATGCCTTTACCTGTGGAACCGGGAATTTTCCGCCCCACACCTTTTACCTGTGACAGACGCATAGGGTCCTTGCCAATAATTTGTCGATAGACAGCTTCACTAGACTTAAGGTTTGCGGCCGCAAGACTAACAGAAGCCTGAGCAGCGGCACGACTTGCACGCGCTTGAGCAACATCTGTACGGGTTGCTTCACCTACATCAAAACGAGTTTGCTCAGAACGCACTTGCTCATTCAAGAACTCAAGATTTCTGCGCTGAAATGCAACAATTGATCGATCTCTGAGAACATCCAGATAAGCAGCCGCGCCATTAAAAAGTATGTTCTGCTCCGCATTGCGCAGCGCTTGTTGCGACGCACTCACGGCAGCTTCGGCAGCATTGACGTTATTTTGCGTTAAATAACTATCCCACAGCGTCTGGTTAATTTGCACACCAAATCCACGAGGCACTAAATCGGTTTGCGTACTACCAATTGGAACCTGAACAAGATTGCCTAAAGGGGATATGGCAGTTCGAGTATCGCTATTATTAAAAACAGTACGTGAAAGCCCAATATTAGCATTTGCTGTAATTGTTGGCCTGTAGCCTGATTTTGCAATGGGTATATTTTCATCAGCCGCTCTGGTTGCAGCTCTTTGCGCATTTAATGTAGGATTATTATTATAGGCAGACGCCAGAGCGCTATTGATTGTTTCTGCAAATGAAACATTAATGTTTGTAAGAGTAAGTGCCACCCCTAAAGACAAAGGGATTACACGGCTCATATCAGCACTCAGATTACGCAACACATACATTTACTCAAACTCCCGCGCGAGGCACAAAGATGGTTAACATCCCCTCCCAAGCGCAAACTTACTCAAAACGAACACAACGTCAAATTAAACTTTGAACAATGTTGATAAGTTTTATTTCATAAAATGATTACAGAAATCTAAAAGGCAAATTCTTTTGCTTTTTCAAATCCGGAAAGCGGCTTTACAGAGCAATTCATCACTTCGCGTTCGCTGATTAAACCAGCGTTTTTGATGTACAGTTTGGCAATCGCAGAGTTACCTTCACCTTCAACACATACCAATCTGCCACCTTCACTTAACTGCTCCAAATAGCTTGATGGCAAAACTTCAATAGCCCCTTCAAACAAGATAGCATCATAGGGCGCTTCTTTTGCATGACCGGCTGATAGTGATTTATTTAAAACAGCAACATTTACATAGCCAAGCTTCGATAAGACTTCTGAAGAAAAATCAGCAAGCTTTACGTCTTCTTCGAGGGCGACAACCGATGAAGCAAGAATTGATAGCACTGCAGAAGAATATCCTGCACCTGAGCCAACAACCAAAACAACATCATTACCAGAAACATTGGCCAATTGCGCAAGTTTTGCAAAGGAAGCCGGCTGCATCAGATAGCGTTTACTGGAGCTGATTTCCTCAAGCGACAAATCCTCATCAATATAGGCAAGTGATTTAAGTGAAGCTGGAACAAATTCCTCACGAGCCACGCTTAGCATAGCAGAGATTAATCCATGCTCAGTCACATCACATGTGCGAACTTGACAATCTACCATCATTGAGCGTGCATGATCGAAATCTATCATAGCGTCGAACTTCCCTATATCGACATCTTGTCTATTCGTTTCACAAGGATAAGTGGGTATCCTTATATTTTGGAGGCATCGCCCGGAATCGAACCGGGGTTGACGGATTTGCAATCCGCTGCGTCACCACTCCGCCACGATGCCAACAGACGCTTACATCAAGCGTTTCCACTCAACTGTCAAGATGAAAAAAGGGATATTTAACATGAACCAGAATTTTTTATGGACTAATCGTAAGATCGGTTAAAATTTTAGATGGAAATCTGAATTTTAAGGAAAGTGGCTCCCCGGGCCGGATTCGAACCAGCGACCAATTGATTAACAGTCGTAGCCATAAAAATATAAGCTATTGTTTAATATAG
>CALHIB010000026.1 GCA_938030595.1 uncultured Rhizobiaceae group bacterium
AAAATCAAAGTGGCTGCTCTTGAAAAATTGCAAGTTGAAACACTGGCCAAGCTTTCAAAGCATGTCGCTGCCTATCCGGAAGTGCTCACCACATCTTCGGAAAAAGGTGAAGGCATTGCTGAATTACGAGCTGTGATTGCATCTGTTTTTTGAGGCTTACTTGCTGATTTTCCAGTTTGCCGCTATGTAACGTCTTGAATAAAAGGCGAATTACCCATGACTGAAAAAACTGAAACTGAAGGCCTTCACGAGGCGGAAATTCTTTCTTATGCGCTACCCTTTATGCAGCGATATGCTGGGCGCACTATTGTTGTAAAATATGGTGGCAATGCCATGGGGGACGAAAGCTTGGGCAAAGCCTTTTGTCGTGATATTGCACTCCTGAAACAAGCGGGTGTTCATCCTGTTGTCGTTCATGGTGGCGGGCCGCAAATCGGCTCCATGCTTGAGCGTATGAACATCAAGTCTGAATTTAAAGACGGTCTTCGTGTCACCGACCAGGCAACCATTGAAGTGGTTGAAATGGTGCTGGCAGGTTCTATCAATAAATCCATCGTTGCCTCCATCAATGCAGAGGGTGCCCGTGCTGTAGGGCTTTGTGGCAAGGATGGTAACATGGTGCTGGTTGAAAAACTGCGTCGCACTTCTGTTGACCCCAATTCAAACATTGAGCGCATTGTTGATTTGGGCTTTGTAGGCGAACCCAAGGAAGTTGATTCTACCGTTCTTGATCTGGTGATTGAAGCAGGCCTTATTCCGGTCGTCGCTCCTGTATGCTTTGGGAAGGACGGTAAAACCTATAATGTAAACGCAGACACTTTCGCTGGTGCTCTCGCTGTGGCGCTTGATGCGAAGCGTCTGTTATTCCTGACGGATGTTGAAGGGGTTTTGGACAATGATAAAAACCTAATCAAGGAACTAACCATCAAACAAGCTGAAGCACTGATTGAAAATGGCACAATCAATGGCGGTATGATTCCCAAGGTTCAAACCTGTATTGACGCATTGGGCGACGAAGACATGGGCGTTGAAGGAGTTGTGATTGTAAACGGCAAGAAACCGCATGCTGTGTTGCTTGAAATCTTTACTGAACATGGTGCGGGTACGCTTATTAAGCCTTAAATCAATACGAGTAGTATTATTCCGGCAGTAATCAGGATACAGCCAATAACTTCAAGTCGGTTGATGCTTTCCTTGAAGAATAAAATTGATGTTCCAAAAGTGAAGAGCATTTCAACTTGTGCGACGACCTTTACAAGTGCTGCCTGCTGAAGTGTAAAAGCTGTGAACCACCCAAAAGATGCTGTAGCGCCCGCAAAGCCAACCGCTAATGCAGGTTTCCAGGCCTTGATGATTTTGGGAAGCTCATCTCTTTGAAAAAGTATAATCCAAGCCAACATCGCAAGCGTTTGCAAGATGATTGCATAGACCAATGTGGTTGAGGATTGCACCATGAAAAACTCATGCTCAATTGAAAGCGCCGCCTCGCGATAGCCAACTGCGGCCAGTCCGAATAAAGTTCCTGATGCAAGACCGATGAGTGCGGTTCTGCTTAATATTGATGTAAAGACCGTCTTGAGTGTGATGGCAGATCTGGCAACGGAAATCATCATCACGCCAACGATACTGATGGCAATTGCCATAATGCTACTGGCCGATAATTTTTCACCAAACAGGATCAGCGCAAAGATAGCGGTTTGAGCAGGTTCTGTTCTTGAATAAGCAGTGCCTACCGTGAAATTTCTGAATGAAAAAAGATACACCAGCAGGAAGGTCGCAAAAATTTGTGCAAATGAGGCGATACTCGCCCATAGAAAAAAGCTAAAGTTTAATGCTGGCAGTTGAAATTTAAATCCAAAAATCAATATGCACCAATAGAGGCAAGCAAAAGGAACGCCAAAGCCAAAACGTACAAAGGTAGCGCCTGTTGAGCCCATGACATTTTTAAGATGTTTTTGAAGACTGGAGCGAATGTTTTGCAGGAAGGCTGCGAGTACAGTGATGATTATCCAAAGATTCATGAGGCTAGGAGTGCATCACCCCTCGCAATAGGTCAAGAAACATGGCAAAGACTGCACATATAGGAAGCACAATAAAAACATTGCGGGAAACACATGGAAAACTTTAAGACAATCGACACTTGGGTTTTTGACCTCGATAATACGCTTTACCCGCGCCACTGCGATCTGTTCAGCCAGATTGATGTGCTGATGACGGGATATGTTTCAGACCTTACAGGTCTGGACAGAGTGGAAGCGCGGAAGCTGCAAAAGGACTTATATCGCGACTACGGCACAACATTACGTGGACTGATGGAAACAAAGAATATTGATCCGCAAGGTTTTTTGGATGTCGTGCATGATATTGATTATTCGCCGTTGCCGAAGAATCCTGAATTAAATGACATACTAGCAAAGCTTCCTGGTCGCCGTTTGATCTATACCAATGGTTCCGTCAAACACGCAACAGATACGTTGACTGCGATGGATGTTGACCCTGGCCTGTTTGAAGGTATGTTTGATATCGTTGCTTCGGACTTTGAGCCAAAGCCCAAGGCAGAACCTTTTGCCAAGTTTATTAAAGACCACAACGTCAACGCCAAAACCTCAGCCATGTTCGAAGACCTGCCCAGAAACCTCGAACCCGCTAAAGCAAACGGCATGGTAACCGTCCTGATCACCCCGCAAAGCATTGGCGACTACAAGGTCGAAGCTTGGGAACACGATGAAAACCAAGAAAGCTACATCGACCATTCTACAGACAATCTGGATGAGTTTCTTAAAGAGGTTTTAAGAATAGTCTGAGACAATACTTACAACGGGAAGGTTGTGAGTAGATGACGCATGAAGAACGTGAAAGTCGTATAGCTGATCTAACTCATGAAATTCGTTCAAACGAACAGATTTTTTATCCTGCAAAATGGGTATACTTCGTCCTAATGAGTATACCACTATTAGTAGTTTTATTTCTTCTGATAGGCGCGTTAGATAGCTTTGAGCAACTTCGGAGCTTTGGTGGCTTCCTTGAATACATGCTTTTTATGCTACCATGTCTTTTTATATTATTCCATTTAGGCAAACGTTTTGATCGCAAACTCTTTACTACAAGGCTGAATGCGTGTGGATTTATGTCTCTTCATAATGGGGAGCGCGTTTGGTACTCATGGTCTGAAGTAGACGACATTAAAGCTGTTTACAGCAGTAATTCATCTGGAAATGAATATATAAGTGGTATTAAAATTTTATCAAAAATCAATGATGCTTATTATCAAGATTTGCCATCTAATTATTCTATTCCAGATGAAAAAATGATTTTTCTCATGAAAAAATACAATAGAGAATATACACGCCTAGATATAGATCAGTATCCTGAAATTGAAAAGATTCTTAGCAAGGATCCTGTAGAGATGTATATGAAAAAAGGCTGGGGACGCTCTAGGAATAGAGCCTAATTCCCACCGCCAATCATTTCACCTTCAAACACCAATGCCCCAGTTCCAGCAAGGGACTGGGCGTCGAAGGGTGCTGCGGGGAAGAATGAGCGGGTTACGTTTGGGCGCTTGCGGTCATAGGCTACCCGCGTAGTTGTGCGGTTTGAGACTGCAGCTTTGCCAGTGATAACTTTGTAGCCGTTATTGGATACAGTTCTAGCGTTAAGTTCCATTGTCATTTCATGCACTCCCTGCGTTAGCAAGCCTGTTATTCAAGCCTTGCAAATATAATACCTGCAAGACCACTTTGTTCCCGGACTTCTTTAATTACGCTGTACTGGTCCGTTACAATTTTAAATATAGGTCATGAATTGCGGCATTAGTGTGTAATTTGTCACACAA
>CALHIB010000027.1 GCA_938030595.1 uncultured Rhizobiaceae group bacterium
GCACTCGACAAGCAATTGCGTGAACAAATGCAATATGAAATCAAGCACATACATGAGAATCTGGGTGTCACGGTCGTATACGTAACCCACGACCAGACAGAAGCACTGACCATGTCTGACCGCGTTGCAGTATTTGAAGATGGCGTTATCCAGCAGCTTTCATCACCAGAAAGCTTATATGAGTCACCTCAAAATTCATTCGTGGCTCAGTTCATTGGTGAAAACAACAAACTCAATGGTGTTGTTGAAAAAGTATCTAAAGGCTTTTGCCAAGTGCGTACAGATGACGGAACTTTGCTGCATGCAGAGAAAGTAAACGTTGAGGGTGTTGGAGATAAAACAACAATTTCGTTACGCCCTGAGCGTATTGAGCTTGACCCGCCAAAGGGTACCAAGAACGTGATTAAGGGTCGCATTGAAGAACTAATCTACTTGGGCGACCATATTCGTGTTCGTATGAATGTAGCGGGCAACGACGAGTTTATCGTTAAAGTCCGCAACAGAGCTGACAAACGTCCTTTGAAAGAAGGACAAGAAGCAAAAATCGGATGGCTGGCAGAAGACTGTAAAGCCCTCGATTATGTAGGTCAGTTATAACAGAATTCGTATTTCGCCATAATTGGCGTGTACGTAATGAGATGTTCGGGGCTTATTACCGGAACATAAACAAAGGGAGAGAGTAAATGAAACTCACAAAACTACTTGCAGGCACAGCTATCAGCCTTGCTCTTGCATCAGGTTCAACAGCAGCTTTTGCTAAGGATCTAACAGTTGTTTCTTGGGGCGGTGCATACACCAAGTCTCAAGTTGAAGCATACCACAAGCCTTTCATTGCAAAGACTGGTGTTAACATCAAATCAGAAGACTACAATGGCGGCATCGCTGAGATTAAAGCTCAGGTTGAAGCTGGCAATGTAACTTGGGACATCGTTGACGTAGAATTGTCAGACGCTATCCGTGCATGTGATGAAGGCCTTTTGGAAACAATCGACCATTCAACACTACCTGCAGGCGCTAACGGCAAACCAGCTACAGAAGACTTCCTGCCAGGTACACTTTACGATTGCGCAGTAGCAAACATCGTATGGTCAACAATCTTTGCTTACGACAAGTCAAAAATGCCAGAAGGTCCAAAGACCATGGCTGACTTCTTTGACACAAAGAAATTCCCAGGCAAGCGTGGCCTTCGTAAAGGCGCTAAAGTGAACCTTGAGTTTGCTCTAATCGCTGACGGTGTTGCAGCTAAAGATGTTTACTCAGTACTTGAAACACCAGAAGGTGTTGATCGTGCATTTGCTAAACTGGACACTATCAAGTCAGACGTAGTTTGGTGGGAAGCTGGCGCTCAGCCTCCACAAATGCTTGCTGATGGCGAAGTAGCTCTTACAACTGCTTATAATGGTCGTATCTTTAATGCAGTTGCAGGCGAAGGTAAGCCTTTTGAGATCGTTTGGGACGGTCAAGTTTGGGATTTGGATCTTTGGGTAATTCCAAAGGGTGCTAAGAACAAAGAAACTGCGATGGACTTCTTGAAGTTCTCAACAGCTACTGAGCAGTTGGCAGCACAAGCATCATATATTTCATATGGTCCAGCACGTGCATCTTCATCTCCGCTAGTGGGTAAATTCCACAATGCAGACATTGATATGGGTCCACAAATGCCGACAAACCCAACTAACTTAACAAATGCTGTACAGAACAACTTCGAGTTCTGGGCAGACAATGCAGACCAGTTGAACGAACGTTTCAACGCATGGTTGGCTAACTAAGTTAAATAAATAAGCATTTATGCTTGGAGTGCGGGGATACCTCTCCGCACTCATTCAAAATAAAAAAGAATTTCAAAACTAAATAAATGAGTCGCCTGAAATGGCTGACCGTAATGGGGAATAAAGATGAGCGACACAGCCATCAAAGACATGGGAAACAAAGCGCAGAGTACTGCTGCTAGTAATGGCCCATTAATTGCTGCAGACGGCACGCCCCTGAAAGCAAAACTTGCAAAAACAACAAGAGCCATGAAAACAAGAGCGTTCTTGCTTACAATGCCGCTTGTTCTCTTCATTATCGTTTCATTCGTTATCCCGATTGGGCAAATGCTGCATCGCGGTTTTTACAACCCGGCCGTTAGCAACGTAATGCCGAACTTCTCAGTTGCGATTAAAGACTGGGATGAAACCACAGGTGAATTACCATCCGAAGAAATCTTCGAGGTTTTTGTTAAAGACCTAGCCTCGGCTAGAAAAAATCGTGAAGTCGGCAAAACCGTCGGAAACATGGCAACACGAATAAACTATGAACTTCCTGGGTCCCGCAGTCTGTTCACAAAATCAGCAAGAAAAGCAGGCAAGATTACCGAAGGGCCTTACAAGGAAGCTTTGTTCGCAATCGATAAGAAATGGGACAATCATAATCTTTGGAGAACCGTAAAACGGGCATCAAATGATTACACGATCTCTTTTTTCCTGGCTGCATTGGACATGAAATATGATGAAAATGGCAAGATTTCACGAGCCGATGAACTTTATCGTATCTATGTACCGATTTTGTTGAAGACGCTGTTTCTATCAGCGCTGATAACCTTGATATGCTTTTTCATCGCCTATCCAGTAGCTTATTTACTCTCAACACTGCCATTACGAACATCAAATCTGCTTATGATACTTGTCTTGCTCCCATTCTGGACATCACTACTGGTGCGAACGTCCGCATGGATCGCCATGTTGCAACAACAAGGCATCATCAATAATATTTTTGTTTTCTTGGGTCTTATCGAAGACGAGAGCCGTATCCAGATGATTTACAATCAAACAGGTACAGTAATCTCTATGGTGCATATCTTGCTACCGTTTATGATTTTGCCGCTATACTCAGTGATGAAAACCATACCGCCGAGCTATATGCGTGCTGCCAAGTCCATGGGCGCAACTAACACTTACGCCTTCAGACGTGTCTATTTCCCGCAAACCATTCCGGGCATAGCTGCGGGTACACTTCTCGTGTTTATTCTGGCGATCGGATATTATATTACGCCTGCTCTTGTTGGTGGTAGCGATGGTCTATTCATCTCCAACTTGATCGCTGATCATATCAAGAAAACCTTGAACTGGAGCCTTGGTTCTGCGCTTGCTGCAATCCTGCTTGTGGTCGTTATGGTGTTCTACTGGATGTACAACAGACTTGTTGGCGTCGATAAATTGAAGTTTGGGTAAAATCATGAGTAATAAAATGATAACCGGAGAACAAAAATTCCATAGCAACCTAGGTTTAGGTGCATTGGTACTGGCAACGATCGCGTTCTTTTTCCTGACAGGTTCATTTGCTGGCACAATCGGGTTTTTCCTGATATTTGGCATTCCATTCTTTGCCATGAGCCCCCTACCAGGCTATGCATCCATTAAGGACAAAGTTGGCAAGTACATATTCCTAACAATTTGTACATTGATCTTCATTTTCCTGATCACACCTATTCTCATCATCATTCCACTTTCCTTTAACGCAGAACCTTATTTCACGTTTACAGAGGGAATGTTGAATCTTGAGAGCAGTGCTTATTCTACCAGATGGTATGCTGATATTTTCCGCTTTGGCATGACAGCACCTGACGGAACTGAGAACTGGTGGAGCGACATGTGGAATAACGCTACATGGATCCGTGCTACAAGAAACTCATTTTTTATTGCAATCTTTGCAACACTGCTTGCAACCGTATTTGGTACGCTTGCAGCATTGGGTCTTTCACGCCCTGAAATGCCTTATCGCGCACAGATTACAAGCCTGCTGATTTCACCAATGATTGTACCTTTGGTAATCACTGCAACAGGCATGTTCTTCTTCTTTGCACAAAAGGACATTTTCCCATTGTTCCCGGAAAGCCTTGTAAACACATATACAGGCCTGATTTTGGCGCACGCTACATTGGGTGTACCATTCGTCATCATCACTGTTACTGCGACGCTCTCAGGGTTTGACCGTTCGTTAATCCGCGCATCGCAAGGTATGGGGGCTACTGGATGGACAACATTCAGACGTGTGATTATGCCTCTCATTACCCCAGGCATGATTTCAGGCGCGCTCTTTGCTTTCATCACATCATTTGATGAAGTCGTGGCCGTGATCTTCCTGGCCGATGTGGA
>CALHIB010000028.1 GCA_938030595.1 uncultured Rhizobiaceae group bacterium
CCAGTAGAATATCGCCGCGCGCTAACCGACATGGAAAACATGCGCCTTGGTAAAGTGGCAGCGGAGTAGGATGTGAGAAAACTAATTTTACTTACAATTTTTGTTTCTTTTATTACTTTGAAACCAGCAAGTGCTTGCCAAGGGGTCGGTTCTACCTATGATTTGGGTAACTCAAGTCAACGTCTGGCAGAAATAAATCCATATAAAACACACTTATTCATTGGCCAAGTTTTGGAACTAGGAGAACCTGTTGGGCAGTATGAGAAAGGGGAAAAACCTTGGCATTCAAGAGTGAAATTAAAGGTTCTACGAAGTTATGCTATTTTTCCAAAAATAGAAGTTAAATATATAGTAGCTGATTATGGTTCATCAATTTGCAATGAGCATTTGAAGGTAGGGCAAATAGGTTATTTTGGTGTTAAAGAGGTTAATGGAACTCAATATTTGGCATCAATCTCCGGATTCTAAAAAGAATATATTTAGAAAGTAAGTTATGGGTAAAGTTACAGGGTTTCTTGAAATAGATCGTCAGGTGCAAAAGTACCGTCCAGCATCTGATCGTGTTCGTCATTTTGGTGAGTTCACCATTCCGATGTCCGATGACGAAGTGACGAAACAAGCGGCACGTTGTATGGATTGCGGTATTCCTTATTGTCATGGCGATACGGGTTGTCCGGTGCACAATCAAATTCCGGACTGGAATGATTTGATTTATTCTGGCGAATGGGAAGCAGCCGTTGCTGATCTTCATTCGACCAATAACTTTCCGGAATTCACAGGTCGTATTTGTCCTGCTCCTTGTGAAGAAGCTTGTACGCTGAACCTTGAAGATGAACCTGTTGCAATCAAGACGGTTGAGCAGGCTATTGCAGATAAGGCTTACTCCATGGGGCTTATTAAGCCACAAATACCCGAGACTAAAACGGGCAAGAAAATTGCCATCATTGGCTCCGGTCCTGCAGGCATGGCAGCAGCACAACAGCTTGCGCGTGTTGGGCATGAAGTTCATGTTTATGAACGTGAAAGCCGTGCAGGTGGATTACTTCGCTATGGTATTCCTGATTTCAAGATGGAAAAACATTATATCGATGTGCGTGTTGAGCAGATGGAAGCGGAAGGCGTGACCTTCCACTATAATCAAAACGTTGGCGTTGAGGTTTCTGCTGATGAGATCAAGAAAAGTCATGATGCTGTTCTGATCACTGCTGGTTCTGAAACACCACGCGCTGCGGGTATTCCAGGTGCAGATTTGGCTGGTGTTCATGATGCAATGCCATTTTTGGTGCAGCAAAATCGCCGTGTAGGCGGTGAGCCGATTGACAGTGCAGGCTGGCCTTCAGAGGAAATCTGGGCAGCGGGTAAAAACATTGTCGTCGTTGGCGGTGGCGATACGGCTTCAGATTGTATCGGAACATCGTTTCGCCAAGGTGCAGTAAACGTAACGCAATTGGATATTCGCCCAGAGCCGCCAGAACGTGAAGACAAGATGATGGTTTGGCCTTATTGGGCAACCAAAATGCGCACTTCTTCTTCACAAGCGGAAGGTGCAAAGCGTGAATTTCAGGCAGCAACTCTAGAGTTTGTTGGCAAGGCTGGTAAGCTTGTTGGCGTGCAGTGCATTCGCGTGGATGAAAAACGTCAGCCTATTCCAGGTTCTGAATTTATCATGAAAGCAGACCTTGCTTTTATTGCGATTGGCTTTGGTAGTCCGCTGACTGATACTTTCATCAAGCAACTTTCACCTGAACTCAAAACAAGTTCACGCGGTGATGTTTCCATTCATGCAGATGACAAAGATTATAAAACGTCTGTCGATGGACTATACGCAGCAGGGGATTGCCGTCGCGGACAGTCATTGGTCGTATGGGCAATCAGGGAAGGTCGTCAGGCAGCCCGCTCAATCGACCTTGATCTGATGGGCGCTACAGATTTGCCGTTATAGGTAAATTTAATTAGCTGCGCTTGGCTGTATATTCGTTACGGTTGGTTTTGGTGCCAAGCGGTTTGAGATGTCAGAAATGGTTTGCTTTTTATCACCTTTTACCTCTACTGGCTTGATGATTGGCGCGTCTGGTTTTGGCTTGCCCCATGAAGCGTCCACGCGGCCTGCGCGTGGAATATAAGCTTCGCCTTTCTGTACAAGCTCGTAGCTAACGCTGTCTTTGTTTTCCTTGGAAGCTGAAATATCTTTTCCACCTTCAAGGGTGTCGCCTCCGTCAAGTGCGGGAGAGCCTAGTGGAATAACAATGGTTTTGCCGGTTCCTACAGGGTCGTATTCAGGTACATTGGGTTGAGCCAGTCCCGGATTAACGGTTCCCAAAGAAGCATAATTGAAGCCATCAGGGTTCCCGATTACACCAATTTTTTGCAATGCCTTGTCAGCAAAGAAGGCAAGTTTTGCGCGGCCTGCTCTGGTCATGTTGATGCCCTTTGACCCACGAAGTCTGACAATCTGACCATTAATGTCTGGTCCTGCGCTTACAAATTTTCCTTCTTCATTGGTAAAGCCATCCCAGATATCAACGTATTCACCGCCGCCAACAGATGCAATTTTTGTGCGATATATTTCGTTAAATACCAAATAATCAGCATTCATTTTGCCCGACCGTACAGGTGGTAGACCCACCCAAACCAGCGGAATTTTATTACTGATCCCAATTGAAGCGAGTTTACTAACTCGATTGTTGTATTCAGCCAACCATTCTTCAGAAAGTTTTTCTGGTTTGCCCGTTACGGTCCAAAGTTTTTGGCGATCATTCATTCCTATTAAGTTTACAATTGCAGCGGGTTTAAATTCTTCTATAAGAGACGGGATATATTCTGGCCAGTTGACAACATCATCACGCACCAACCCGGAAGATGGATTGGTTTTGTTGATAACAATCACGTTCGCATTTGATGAATAGCGTTTTTGCAACTCTCTGCCCAAACCACCGGCCAAGAAGTCACCCACAACAAGGATTTTTGCTGCATTTTCATTTTTCACTGCAATCACAGCAGGCTTTGCAACCGATTTCTTTTGTGTTTTCCTACGAGTTTTCTTAGTAGGTTTTTTTGCCAAGGCACGTTTTTGTCGAACCTTTTTAGGTGGTTTAACTGTTTTTATTCTAACTTTCTTTTTCTTCTTGCGGCGCTTAAACAGGATATCAAAGAGGTTTTTGCGCTTTTTCTTTTGCTGGGCTTGGGCTTGCTCAACGCCGATAATTGGCCCTAGCGCAATATTCAAGACAGGCACAGAAGGGACGGCTATCGCAAGCGATAGAATAATTGATATGGATAATATTAGACGACGTAGCATTTCTATATCACTGACAAAAAAATCAGTGCCTTTACTCAATTACTCTTGGCCACTGTAACGCAGAGGCAGTTTAGCCGCCTCTTAGTTTAGCCAAAACTTTCTTCGAAGCATAGCCATCTTGTGCTAATCCTACGCTTTTTTGATAGCTCAAAATTGCTTTCTTGGATCCACCACCAATTTTTCCGTCAATTTCACCATCATAAAAGCCTTTTTGAAGAAGGCGAGCTTGCAATTCCTTGCTCTCCTCTTCGTTTAAACGGATGTAGCCTCTAGGCCAATCAACGGCAAATTCATCGTATCCTGCAATTCTGTCTGCAAGGTGACCTACAGCGAGTGCGTATTTATCTGCATTATTATAGCTTTTCAAAACAAAGAAATTCTTTGTCATTAAGAATGCAGGCCCTTTGGATCCCGCAAGTATCTTGATATTTGCCTTGCGGTTTCTGTCTGGAAATTGCTTACCCTTAACGCGTTTTATGCCCATGCTTTCCCACTGGCCCAGTGTGCGGCTTGAGGTGCCAACTTGTGAAGTTTTAAAACCGCGGGGTGTGGTCACCTCATAGCCCCATGTCTGACCTGTGCGCCAACCGTTTTTCTTTAAAAGGTTGGCAGCAGATGCAAGTGCATCAGGAACGGATTCCCAAATATTACGTTTGCCATCGCCATCGATATCAACCGCCCAGGTTTGGTAGCTGGTTGGAATGAACTGGGTATGACCCATTGCGCCAGCCCAGGACCCTCTTAAGTTGGTAGCAGAAACGTCACCATTTTGTACAATCTTCATTGCAGAAATTAATTGGCTTCGTGCGAATTTTCTACGGCGTTTGTCCTGATATGCAAGTGTGCCAAGCGAACGTGCAACACTGCGTAAGGCAGAATCTCTTTCCAAAGCTGCACCATAAGATGTTTCCATTGACCAGATTGCCATAAGAATATTGCGATCAACGCCGTAGCGTTTTTCAATCTTATCCAGCCAAGGTTTGTATTGTGCTTTTAAGGCTACACCTTTTTCAATCGCGGATTTTGTGATGCGATTGTCCATGTAGTCCCAGACCTTGGACTTGAACTCCGGCTGAAAGTTTGCAGATTTGATTACTTCTGGATCAGGAGATGTTATGCCTGCAAATACTGCATCATAGGTGCTTGTCCTGACGCCATTTTGAGCCGCTACTCCACGGAAATCCCTAATCCATTTTTTAAAACCGGCATCGGCGTAGGCTGGTGTAGCCAAGAATGTCATGGAAAGCGTAACAGCCATGCCAGTATATTTTAATTGAGATAAAAGCTTACTTGTCATTTGATCCTACCCTCCAGCACTTATGCTTGGTTTGCCACTCTTCGCACACTCATGCGAATCAATTGCTCACCTTGCATCATAGTCTTCTGACTGTCAGGAATAAATGGACGGATTTATGGCGAGGACATGAATTTTTCGTCAGAAATATTAACGTTCATTAAGCAGTTTTCTTCAAGCCGGGAAGTTTCTTTTCCCAGTTTAATGCGCTGGAAATAATTGTGTCCAGATTATTGTGTTTTGGCTTCCAATCCAGACGTGTCATCAAACGGTTTGCATTTGCAGTTAAGGCTTCTATATCACCAGCACGGCGTTCTGTTTCTATCACGCGGAAGTCATTGCCCGAAATGCGTTTCACCGTGTTGATGACTTCTCGTACTGTATAGCCTTGGCTATAGCCGCAATTGGCTGTGAATTTCTTACCACCATTCCTTAAGTATTCAAGCGCTTCATAATGGGCATTTGCAAGATCTCCTACATGGATGAAATCACGAACGCACGTTCCATCGGGCGTGTCATAATTGGTTCCAAATATTTTCATCGAACTGCGATTGCCAGCAGCTGCTTCACAGGCAACTTTAATCAGGTGTGTAGCACCTTCTGTCGATTGTCCTGTGCGACCTTTAACATCGCAACCAGCTACGTTAAAATATCTTAGAATTACATATGAAAAATCATGTGCGTCTGCGGTGTCGCGTATCATAAGTTCTGTCATCAACTTGGATGTACCATAGGGTGACATAGGATTTAGAATAGCGTTTTCACTGATTGGTCCCTCTGTTAGTGGGTTGCCATAGACGGCAGCTGTTGAAGAGAAGATAAATTTCTTAACACCAGTCTTAACAGCAGCAGCAATAAGATTGCGTGAGTTACCAGTATTATTTTGATAATACATCAGTGGGTTTTCGATGGATTCAGGCACTACAACTGAACCTGCAAAATGGATAATTGCATCAACTTTATTGTTGGTGATGATATCTTCCATGGCTTCCTGGTCGCCGATATCGGCTTTTATGAAAGAAACGCCTTCAGGAATTGCCCATTCAAAGCCAGTTGTCAGATTATCTACAACCAATACTTCTTCTTGATTATCCAACAGCTCCCAAACCATGTGGGAACCAATATATCCTGCACCACCTGTAACTAAAACTGTCATGACCCAAACCTTATTTCACCTTACCTAAAGACAAGATATATGACTTTGCTTAGAATCTTGCTAAGAATGGCGACGAAATTGTAGTGATTAGTTTCATCTTCTGTTAAGGAAGAAATTGCGATAAACGCTATATAATCATCTATCGGGGTCTATTTTATGTCTGAATTGAAACGTGTTCGCAAAGCGGTCTTTCCTGTTGCGGGTCTGGGGACGCGCTTTTTGCCTGCAACAAAAGCGGTTCCAAAGGAAATGCTTACAGTCTTGGACAAGCCTGTTATCCAATATGCAGTCGATGAAGCACGCAAGGCGGGCATTGAGCATTTTATCTTCGTAACGGGTCGTAATAAGGCCGTTATAGAAGACCATTTCGACCTTGCCTATGAACTTCAAGACACGTTGGAAAAGCGTGAGAAAAAGGAAGCGATTGAGACGCTTTCCAAGTATCAACCGCGCCCAGGTGAGACGAGCTTTACAAGACAACAAGCACCCCTTGGTTTGGGACATGCGGTCTGGTGCGCGCGCGAGCTTGTAGGCGATGAACCTTTCGCGCTCTTACTTCCTGATATGGTCATGAAAGATGAAAAAGGCTGCACGTCGGGCATGATCGATCTTTATAATCAAACCGGTGGTAATATAATTGCTACCGAAGAAGTAGCCTGGGAAGAAACCCATCAATACGGTGTGATTGAAAAAGGCGATGCTGTTGCAACAGGCTTTGAAGTTACAGGCATGGTTGAAAAACCTGCACCTGGGACAGCGCCTTCCAATTTGTTTATCAATGGGCGTTATATCCTGCAGCCGGAAATATTTGATGTTTTGGAAAAACAGGGCCCTGGTGCTGGCAATGAAATTCAGCTTACAGATGCCATGTTGACTTTGGCCAAAAGCCAGAAATTTTATGGTCATGTATTTGAAGGCGAAACGTTCGACTGTGGATCCAAAGCAGGTTTTATTCGCGCAAATATAGCCTATGCGCTGGATGATCCAGGTATTCGTGGTGAAGTGTTAAGCGATCTGAAAAAATGGGTTCTGTCGAGATTCAAGTTACTTTAAATTAGCGTTGTAATCTCACACCTATTTGGCCGCTTGTTGCATCAAAGCTTGAATTTGCTGCGTCTGTTTCAAAGCGTTGATAATCAATTTGAGATGTGATTGCCATAAAGCGGTTTACCCAATATTGAGCGCCCACACCAACTTGAAGGGTAGTATTGTTATCATCGTTGGTTTCAACCTGCGCATCTGCAAATGCGTTTACTGAAAAGCGATCTGTAATCTGGCGTGTTGCATCCAATCTGCCATTATAAATAATCGAACCATTCTCGTTTGCTGTGATTGAATTATTTGTTGTGGTTCCAAGCGTGAGGCCAATTTGGGTGTCGCGTTCAGGCGACCAGTTTAATTGCCCGTTCAGCGTAAACGCATTCAGATTTTCAAGGGCTGGGTCATCAAAGCTTTCATTGACATAACCAAGCGCTATTTCACCTGTGAGCTTTTCACTAAGATCAATTTCCACCCCGCCGCGTAATTCAAAAATTTCGCTGTCACGGTCATTGCCATTACGGTCAACTGCTTGGTCAAAATCGCGAATGGCATAAGCCCCTTCAACGAAAGGGGTTAGTGCTGGTGATATCTCATATCCCACACGCGCTGTCAGACGGTATTCATTGTTATTTCGATCGCCTTCATTTTGCGTGATGCCCCCGCCCAAATCTGCAGGTTGAAATTCATCACGGTCAACATCGCCTCGAAGTGTAAGTTGGAGTTTGCGGCCTGTGCGTTGTAGTTCCACGCTGCCTCCCCAGTTCTCCTGGATGGGATTATCAATAGCTCCGGGCGCTAAGGTACTGCTCGTAAAGCCTTGCGTTGAAATGTTATAGAAACCGCGTGTTGTCAGCGTGTATCCATCGATCAAGTCCAGTCTGAGTGCTGTATCAACCAAGAGCTGTGGTTGATCGATTTCCTCATCATCATAAGGACGTCTGTATGAGCCGTTGATGTTTGTTTGCCACTGGTGTCTTGACCAGTTTGAAGTAATAGCTGCAGCAACAGATGTCTCAGAAAATGCGCCACTTTCACCGCCTGCTTGTTCTGAAACATTACTGGAATAGCCAATGGCTTGCTCCAGAGAAATATTCATATCAAAAGTGCCAAGCCTAATCCCTGTTGGTGCAAATGGATCACCTTCTGGTGTCGCTGGGGTGCCTGTTTGAACCGGATCAACTGCAATATTTGCAAGGGTAGATCCATCAGGATCATCAGGATTGGTAATCGGTGTTGCCGCCAGTGCAGGTTGTGCTCTTTGCTGTGTGTTTGTTGGTACTACAACCGGGGTTGCTGGAACCTCAACTTCAATGGGCTCGCTAATACCCAATAGTTGATTGCGTCTTGCATCAGCCGTTGAAAGGTCATCGATATTTCTTCGTCTGGCGTCTGCTTGTTGAACCGTTTCTGTGAAAACCGGATCAGCCTGAACATCTGTTGGTCTTTCAAGACTTTGCGCAAAAACAGGCGTAAGCTGCGAGGTTGCCAGAAGACTACCCACAATAAATTTGCTGAGGTGTTTGCCCGTCTTGGACATTTGCGCCATTGTCCTTTAATGATGCTGCGAGAGCGATGGAATTCTTGCCAAACTGTAAACATTTACGGTTAATGAATAGTTTAGACAGCTCATTTGCTGAGCATAGAAATTGGAAAGAATGCATGTCAAAACGACCAAACATTGAATCAGCCTTGCGTACCATTGAGTTTGAACGAAAGGGTTTGGAGGCTGTTTCAAATTCACTTGCAAATGGTATGGGCGAGGCTTTTGATTCTGCCTGTAACATCATGCGCGATATTGGTGGGCGTGTGATTGTGACGGG
>CALHIB010000029.1 GCA_938030595.1 uncultured Rhizobiaceae group bacterium
AATTATCCTCGATTGGATCTAGAAAATCACTAAAGAGGATTAAATCACTGTGCTGACCCAATTCCGTTTTTGTCGGAAACTCAGTTTGCGGTTCTGCTAATATTAAAGCCTCTGCCAGTTTCTCCGCAGCATTGCGGCTAAGGATTGGTTTGGTGAGACCTAGCCAGCCCACACGCTCTCCGCTTTTTGCGAGAAGTTCTGCCATGGCGAAAGCCAGCACCAAGGCGCGTGATTGTTTTGCAACGCTTGCCATCTCTGATTTAAACAGCATGGATGGGCTTTCATCCACCCATAGCCAAACGGTATGCGTTGCTTGCCATTCTTTATCTTGAACGTAGATATGACTTTCATCACGGGCTGATCTTCGCCAGTCAATTCTCGACATGCTTTCGCCGGGTGAATAAGGGCGAAACTGCCAGAAGTTTTCACCGACGCCCCGCTTGCGCCTGCCATGCCAGCCTGAAAATACGGTATTGGCAACACGACGTGCTTCAACCAACAGACTTGGAATAAGTTCTGCTCGTGCCCTTGCACGTTCAATGGTATCACGCCCGCTTTCTCTTTGGGCTATTGCGCCTAAAGGTGCCATTAGCCAATGCGTTTCTTTAGAGAATCAATCACATCGCGAACGGTCATGTTTTCTGCACGTGCAGCAAATGAAAGTTGCATACGATGTTGCAGAACCGGTTCTGCAAGCGCGATCACATCATCGACTGATGGAGCAAGGCGACCATCGAGTAAGGCACGCGCGCGAACTGTCAGCATCAAGGCTTGTGAGGCACGTGGACCCGGCCCCCAAGAAATGAAGCCCTCCATGTCAGAAGAAGTACTGCCTGGGCGGGCTGAATGAACCAGTTCCAAAATAGCATCGACGACGCTTTGGCCTACTGGTAGTTTTCGAACCAGTTCTTGCAATTCTTTCAAGCGTTTTCCATCAATTATCTTTTTGGCTTTTGCTTCACTTGTTCCTGTTGTTTCAAACATGATTTTACGCTCAGCTTCCATGTCCGGATAATGCACATCAACTTGCATCAGAAACCGGTCAAGCTGCGCCTCTGGTAACGGGTAAGTGCCTTCTTGTTCCAATGGGTTTTGAGTAGCCAGCACATGGAAGGGAGAAGGAAGATCATACCTCTGGCCTGCGATGGTTACGTGATACTCCTGCATCGATTGCAGTAAAGCTGCCTGCGTTCTAGGCGATGCGCGATTAATTTCATCTGCCATAAGAAGTTGTGCGAAGACTGGTCCCTTGATGAATTGAAATGAGCGTGTCCCCTTGTCATCCTGGTGCAGGATTTCTGAACCCAGAATATCTGATGGCATGAGGTCTGGTGTAAACTGGATGCGGCTATCATCAAGCCCCAATACTGTGCCGAGCGTTTCTACAAGTTTCGTCTTGGCAAGGCCGGGGAGGCCTACAAGAAGTGCATGACCGCCTGCAAGGATGGTCGTTAGTGTGTTGTCGACTACTGTTTCCTGACCAAAGATAACCTGGCCAACATTTTTGCGAACTTTTTTCATGTCGCTCACGGCTTTTTCAGCCATCAAAATGACTTCCTTTTCCTGAGATTTGGATAGGTTTTTGTCGATAGCGCTCATAAATAAACTCCGCATTCTTCTTTAAAATAGAAATTACACTCTACATATAACATGGTAGTTGTCGATTGTGTGACTTCAAGTGTAATGATTCACATAAACTAAAACGTGATTAAGAGCTTGTGAAAGTGAAATTATGGCAGAGATTGAAGATAATCAGGTTGCAAAAGGGCTAAGTGGTCTTGAAGCGTTGATTTCCAGAGCTGGAAAGAAGGAAAAAGGCTTGCCGCCTGTCGATCAATGGCATCCGGATTTTTGCGGTGATATTCCGATGGAAATCAAGGCGGATGGCACATGGTTCTATATGGGGACACCGATTGGCCGTAAAGCACTTGTGCAACTTTTCTCTACTGTTCTGCGCAAGGATGAAGATGGAAAGACTTATCTCGTAACGCCTGTAGAGCTTGTTGGTATCACTGTTGAAGATGCGCATTTTATTGCGGTGGAAATGAATGCCCATGAAGAAGGTGGTGAACAAGTTATCACCATGCGTACAAATATGGATGATATTGTTGAGGTTGGCCCTGATAATCCCATGCGCTTTGTGATCGTTGAAGAAAACAATGGGGTGAAACCTTACGTTTTGGTGCGTGGTCGCCTGGAGGCTTTATTGGCACGTCCTGTCATGTATGAACTGATTGCCCATGGCGAGGAAATTGAGGTCGATGGTAAGTTGATGTTTGCTATTCGAAGCAAGGGGGCAATTTTCCCGATCATGCCAGCAGATGAACTTGCAAAGTTGAGTGCGTAATTCTTGTGAGTTTTGATTTCTCCAAATCTAATGTCAGAGAAACACTTCTCAGTAAGCTTGATTTTGCCAGCGATGATATTGATGGCGATTATCAGATGAATGAAGGCATGCGCGATAGCGTGATTGCCAATGCCAAGAAACATGCAGCTGTCCTGATTGGTCTGATTGAGCGACATGGCGTTGTGCATGTTATCTTAACCAAGCGAGCAGATGCGCTAAATAATCATTCAGGCCAAGTGGCTTTTCCTGGTGGGCGTATTGATGATGATGATGCCTCACCAGAAGCAGCTGCTCTTCGCGAGGCATGGGAGGAAATCGGGCTTGATATCAATGAAGTTGAGATCATGGGACGTTTGCCTGATTATTATACCGGTTCAGGTTACCGCGTTGCGCCAATAATAGGCTTTGTGCGTGAGGGGGCTGACTTCGAGATTAATCCTGATGAAGTCGATTATATGTTTGAAGTGCCATTATCCTTTTTGATGGATGAGGCAAACCACAAAATAACCAGCAGAATGTGGAAAGAACGTGAGCGGTTTTTCTATGAAATGCCCTTTGAAGATTATTATATTTGGGGTGTCACAGCAGGGATGATTCGCGTGTTTTATGATAGAGTATTTAAATGACTGAATTAAAAGATATCCGCATTGAAGACGCTTGGTTGAAAGATGACACTCTTCAAACTCTGTTTGATATTCTTTGCGCTGATGGTGGGGATGCCCGTGTTGCAGGTGGTGCTGTTCGTAATGCGCTAATGGGAATGCCTGCCAGCGATGTTGATCTTTGCACGACACTCCTGCCGCAAGTAGTTGTTAAGCGGCTTCAAGCTGCTGGCCACAAAGCTGTGCCTACGGGCATTGACCATGGCACAGTAACAGCCGTGATTGAAGGGCAGGCTTTTGAAGTGACAACACTTCGCAAAGACATAGAGACTGACGGGCGGCATGCAGTGGTCGAGTTCGGAACGGATTGGGTAGCCGATGCCAATCGCCGAGACTTGACGATTAACGGATTATACTGCGATCGCGATGGCAGAGTTTATGATTATGTCGATGGGTATAAAGATATTCTGTCAAAGGATGTTCGGTTTATTGGTGATGCTGCAACGCGCATCAAAGAAGACAGTTTACGTATTCTTCGCTTTTTCCGTTTTTTCGCTTGGTATGGAGAACGTCGGCCAGATGCTTCTGGTCTGAAAGCCTGTGCTGCAGGGCGTGAACTTTTGGCGGGCTTATCTGTTGAACGCGTCTGGATGGAGCTTAAAAAAATGCTTTCTGCTTCTGATCCTGGACGTGCCATTTTGTGGATGAGAACCACAGGAATTTTGGGTGGTGTTTTGCCTGAGACACACAAGTGGGGAACAGACGCTATTCCCGGGCTTCTGCGATTGGAACAAGATCAAGGCTGGGATCCTGATCCATTATTTCGCCTGATGGGCATGGTGCGACCTGATGTGACAACCATGCAAACCATGAGCAAGCGCATGACGTTCTCTAATAAAGAAACGGAGCGCATGATTTCTTGGGCTAACAACCCTGCACCTAAATCTGATATCACAATATCTGATTTTGAGAAGCTTATGTATAAAAGTAATGTTCAGGGTTTGATCGACTCCATGAAATTGGAGATTGTGAATTTGCAAGTCCGTGAGAATGCGGACGAAGCGAAAGCTATGTTGAAACTTGTCGAACATGCCCAAAAATGGGAGCGACCTGTTTTTCCAATCCAAGGTCAAGATCTGATAGCCAAGGGCATGCAGGCAGGCCCTGAAATGGGTGAAAAGCTCCAGGCATTGGAAGACGCATGGATTGAGAGTGGGTTTTCGTTGAGCAAGGATGCGTTGTTGGGTATCAGCTAATTCTTTGGCTCAACCATCATGCAGAATTTTAAATGTATCCAGTTCATCGACCATTTGTTTTATAAAATCCATTAAATTTTTGGAGTTTAGCTTGAAACACTGCTCATATAACTTTTGAAAAGATACAATGTTGTCTGTGTTAATGAGTGCGGGTGAATCTATGTAGAATGTATCCAGTGACCAATCAGGAAATGACCTTGCTTCTATTGGTTCGTCGATGATTTTTATGACATCATGGTGTCTTTTATCTTGTGCTATTTTCTTATACTTTTCCTCGACGATAACTTTTTCTCCCTCTAATGCTTGGAGAAAATGCCCATTCTCATAAAAAAGAACGCCTGTGATTTCCGAGTTTTTATTCAGCTCTTTGGAGTGCTCAACTATATTTGTTAAAACTGTATCAGGACTTCCTGCTTGTTTAGAGAATTTACTGATATAAACAATTAAATGCATGTTTCTTCCTTACTCAGTATTTTCTTTGGGCTTTTCAACTAGGTTATCATCCCAGATAATAACCCCCACTTTTTGAGTTTTGTCACAAGGTAAAAATCCAACTCCCTTGGATTCAAGTATTTTCTGAATGAGTGCAAGTGTTGATTCACGCACTGATTTTCCTGATTCTAACCGAACTATTGTTGCTTTGTTGGTGCCGCTTAGCGAAGCCAATTCACGCACAGTTAGCCCTAATCCAGCTCTCGCCATTCGAACATGCAAGTAGTCAATTTTAACGTTAGATTTCATAGAAATCGTCATAAAATATGCTTTTTATTCATGGATTTGAACAATTCAATATGTTTTCAGCATATCGCAAGGGACTTCAGGTTACAAATACTGTTTGACGAAAAGAAAAATATGCGTACAATGTACGCATAATATATCATAGAATACATTGCGTATCTGTCGAATATTCTTAATAAGTGAAATCAAATACACAAAGTTTTGGCTCTCAATTGTTTTGTATAGATAAGCGAAAGTCATGCACTGCGTAACTTGCTATGGGGCAAATGATACCGGGGCTATTTGGTATCAGGGCAAGTGCGCAGTGTTTTGTGTTGGTTGTCTGGCTTTTAAACTACGGCCATTTCACTTCTGGTGGCATTGAAGACAGAATAGTATCCACATTACCGCCTGTTTTGAGGCCGAAGATAGTTCCTCTATCATAGAGTAAGTTGAATTCTACATACCGACCGCGACGCACAAGCTGTTCCTCGCGTTGTTCAT
>CALHIB010000030.1 GCA_938030595.1 uncultured Rhizobiaceae group bacterium
GCATTGATGTCTGATCTGATCAGTTTTCGAGTATGCTTGAATACTTGCGCATAATCTGTCTGGCGATTTGGGAAAGAGTGCGATGGAATTTTTAACACCTCAAGCTTTTTTGTAACTTTTCTTATTTTATCATAGTCATTAGACAGCTCGAGAATTGTTTCCGCTTCTAAAGGTGTGTCGTTATCTTCACGCTCACCCATTGAAACAGCACTTACTCTGAAGATCTGGTTTATGGATTCTTTATCTTCCATCCGTTTTGTAAGCTGAGTTAATGCGCTTTTAACAGCGTCAATTCTCATTTTAATGCCTTTAGACTTAGCAAGGTTGTATGTATTTTGCGTTGGCTCATCCGTGTGACAAGCAAAAGCACAAGCCTTACCATTTTGGGCTTTGGTTAGTTTCTCGAGTTCAGAAATATCTTCAGGAGTTGCGCCAACTGCCATAGAAGGACTGTTGTCCAGCAACATGTAAAAATCAATGTCTGCTATTTCGAATTCAGTGTTGGCAACAGCGGATATTTCAATTTTATCGCGACCAAGCATTTTACCAAAAGTGGTTTTATGCTCCATTTTTGCGCTGATTTCCACTGATACTCCTCTTGTATCAACTTTGAACTTTTTAAATTTTACTTCTTTACCCATCTTAAGGTTGATCATTTCTTTGCCACGACGGATTAATTCTGACGAAGTAAGGTCTTGGTGTTTAACACTCATTCTTGCAACCGAAAGGGAAGTCGCTTCAACTGCAGACTTTAAATCTACCCTTGTAGATGACGCAGTTGAATAATCGACCGCCAAGGCTGTGGCGCCTAATAGAGGTATGCTGACAATTGTAAATATAATTGCTGCCTGGCCAGATTTGTCTTTAGTAAATTGTTTGAATAATTTTAACATTTTTTTTTACGCCAACTAAATTGATGAATTTACAGGCCGATATTCAAGCAATTCACCTACCAAATAGTTAATTCAATAATTTTGTTTTGTTCATTGAAAACAAAGTCTTAATTAATGTGTAAAAATTTATACATTAATAGAAAATTATGTATATTAATTTCATTTTTTTTATTCTTTCCCATTTATAACTAATCATCAGATTAATGAATGTTAGCCATTGAGAAACAATATGCTCAGCGTAAAAATACGAGAATTTAAAGAAAATCAGGAAGGTGTTGCAGCCATTGAAGCAGCTTTTTTGTTGCCTGTGTTCGTGCCTCTCTTGATTGGAGTTTTTGAAATCCTTCTTTTTGTATTTAACTCAAATATGCTGGACAATGCGGTTCGAACAGCAGTTCAGGAAATGCGACTTGGTCAATCTGAAAAAATCGCGAAAGACAGAGGACTTACCGCTAAAGAATATTACAAAGTTACCATTTGTGAAAAAACTCTCATCGTAAACTGTCAAAAACACATAAACGTTAATCTAGAGAAACGCGTAGTTACGCGCGATGCAATCGTTTCTACCGGAAGTATTATTGTTACTGATGTGAGCGATACTTTTTTGGAGCCTTCTTCAATAATTTTAATCACTGCGACTACAAGAGCTCCAGGAATTGGCTTTTTGAGTTATTTTGCGGGTAAGGAGTTTCTTACCATGACAGGCTCTCAAGCCTTTATTACGGAGCCTTTTTCATCATGACCTTAACAAAATTTACAAATATACTTCATGGATTTTTAACTGATAGTAGAGGCGTTGTTTCTATTGAGGTCGCAGTTATTGCCCCTCTGGTCTTGGCTATAGGGTTGTTAAGTTATGATGCTGGTGGTTTACATAAATCAATTAGCCGTTCCAATAACGGTTTATACGCTATTGGCGATACCATTTCATCTGTGAGTGAAGACCAGTCGTGTTACATGCTTGGTAATATTACGGGCGCAGTGCTTGATGCTTATAGAACGGGGCACTGGGCTATGCGAGAAGATGCTGGTTGGTGGGCAAGATGGCGTTTGGGTGAGCGCGACTTTCAATTTCGTGTGCAAGGTTTAAAAGTGCAAGATGCAAGTGATCCACTTGTTGATCCTAACAATTTAAAAGCTGAAGTAATATGGTCTTACCATAAGAGATTGGAAAGTGTTAATGCGCTACCATCCTCTATACCAGGCACTTTGGTTGAGATTCCAAAAGTATATCAAATTTCTGACGAGTTTTATATTCGTGTAGAGGGAATCAATAGAGCGCGTGCACCTATCGGCTTTATGAATATCTTTGGTACATACATGATTGAAGCCACGAATTATTTCGTGCCGCGTTATATCCCTGAAATACATTTGGCAGGTGGTTGGCGTGGCCCTAACTGCGCAGGATAAAGCGGCGTAAGTTGTTATGTTTTTGCCTTTTGTCGTTTGACTGTCATTTTGGGTTGATCTGAAAGTATGCGAACTTCACGTTGCGGATAAGGTATTGTAATATTGTTATCGCGTAGTGTTTCCCAGATTATTGTTAGTAAGTCAGCTGAAATTCGATTTTTACCATCGTCAACACCTTCTATCCAGAATTCCAAGCCGAATTTTATGCCGCTATCGCCAAATTCTCTTAGTTCACAATCTGGTTTTTCTGGTTCCTGCAATACGCTAGGATGCTTGGAAGCCGCTTCTACTATCAAGTCTGGCAGACCTGTGATGTCAGTGTCATAGCTGACAGAAAATTCTACTTCATAGCGCTGTCGCGGATCGTCTCTTGTCCAATTGATAAACACGCCAGTGATGAATTTTTCATTCGGCACCATGATTTCCTTGCCGTCATAGGTTTCAAGCGTTGCCGAGCGCATGTTGAGTTCTTTTAGTATGCCACTGCGACCATCCTCAAGTTCTATAAAATCCCCAACGGTTAAATTACGCTCCATTAATAAGATAAGACCTGATATAAAGTTGGATGCAATTTGCTGAAGACCGAAACCAATACCGACTGCCAAGGCACCACCAAAGACAGCTAGGGCGGTAAGGTCCAGTCCCAGAACTTGAAGCATTAGGATGAAAATACCAGCGAAAAGAGCGATTTGGAAAAGCTTGGCGATGAGTTCTTGTGTGGCGACGTCCAAGGTTTTTTGAGAGCGGATCATGTTTTGACCCGACTTGTTTGATGTTGATCCTAGCCAGAAAAAGAAACCACCGACAATTGCCGTTTTTATAAGGAAATATAGTGATAGCCTAATGTTGCCTGCTGCAAACTCGATGCCGTCAAGGAACTCTATGGTTCCATCCAGCCAGCCAAATGCCTGTAATGTGGCAATTGGAATGCAGATGTATAAAAGAACTGTTCTAATAAGTGGATGTTTAATGAATAAATCTATCGCCTTGTAGATCAGGAATACGACTGATATCGAACGGGCTATTCTGATTAACCAATCAACGCCGAATACAGAAGATACAATTTGTGCAGCGACACCCAAGAGGATGTAGCAGAGGGCTGGGTAAATAAGCGTTCGAACTGCAAAAAAATAACCACGAACCTTAGCGAGTTTTGATTTTAAATCTGGTTCTTCTGAGAACCAGGAAATTCTTGTTCGGATTAGCTTTGCAGCAATTTTGGCAAGAAAAATTGTGGCTATAATCGCGCCAACTTGTGCATAAAACTGAGGACTGGTTAGCCATGCAATCAACTGGTCTAAAACTACCTGGCTTTGCGTTATCCAAAACTCTTTTTGAAGATATTTATCCATAGTGGCAACGGTTCCTTGTGATTCAATATTTATATCATGAACACTTCAATCTATCGTCGGTGTATATTAAATGCGCACAAGATTTTTCATCTGGGATTTGGGTTTGATCCCAATTGGAAGGTGGATTTTAGTAGTAAATTGTTCCTATCGCGAAGCGATGCAGCAAAAACCTTTACCAATTAAGTCCAGACCCTAGACACCTAGGTTGATTTGTGGATTGCTTGCATTAGTGCGAATTAAATCATTACAGGTACAATTTATGATATCACTCTCAACTCTACTAACGGTTGCTTTTGCCAGTTTTTTACTCGCAATTGTGCCTGGCCCTACGGTGACTATTATTATTGCCAACTCTCTTAGGGCTGGACCAAGAGCTGGATTACTTAATATTGGGGGAACTATTCTTGGTGATTTATTACTCGTTTTTGTCTTGGCCTTTGGACTTCAGACAATCATTACCTTCATGGTGGATGCGTTCTTTTGGATTAAGTTAATTGGTGCTGCTTACTTGATATGGATTGGCTATAAATTGCTTACTTCTGATGGTGATATTGGTGATGCAAGTAAAGTCAAACCACCGAAGGTAGGTTATTTTTGGCAAGGGTTTCTGGTTGTGCTAACCAATCCGAAAGCATTGTTTTTCTTTGGTGCATTTATTCCGCAATTTGTTGACCCAGCTGGTGACACGTTTACGCAAACAATTATCTTGGGATTGACCTTTACGGTCGTGGCATCTGCATCTGACGCAATCTATGCTGTTCTTGCAGGTAAGGCTGGGCAATGGTTGACCAGACCCAAGGTACGTATGGCAGAGATTGGTAGTGGTATATGTTTGATAGGTGGGGGTATCTGGCTTGCTTTGGCGAAAAGAAGCTAAGCAAAACGAGCTAGCAGGCTGTACTATCATTATGAACATTAAATAGTACGAGCCTGCTGCGCGGAGTATCAAAGCAAGGCAGGGAAAAACTTGCTTTGAGGAATTGTTTTAGAGTGCAGCAAAGCCTGCAATTTGATCAGAACGTTTTTGAAGGCGCTTGGTTCTTGCATTTTCTGACTCTGCCAAATGCAGCGCATAAAAACCCATTGTAGCGGTCATTGCCAAAGCGATAATCAATAAAGTCATTTCTAATCTCCTTTGTAAGAAATGTAAGTCACGAAACCTGAATGATTTCTGAAACTTGTTTCTCATCTGTGTTCATAGAAATAGCGGAGGGAATTAGCAGTTTCTGTGCATTTTGACACATTGGATGATTTTTGTGTTTGTTCAGAAGAAACTTGCACGATTGTCTAACCCATGGGAAAAGAGATTATGAATCGAATTGCTTATTATCCAGGGTCGTTTGACCCGATGACCAATGGACATATGGATGTTCTTCAACAAGCTGTTTCGCTTGCTGATGAGATTGTGATTGGGATTGGCGTTCACCCTGGTAAAACGCCGATGTTTTCATTTGAAGAGCGTGCGGAACTCATTTCTAATGTTACATCGGGAATGAATGCCAAGATTACTGTTCAATCTTTCGACAATCTTGTTGTTGATGCAGCGTCGGATGCCGGAGCTAGCATGTTAATTCGTGGCGTTCGCGATGGAACGGATTTGGATTATGAAATGCAAATGTCTGGTATGAATGGCACAATGCGGCCAGAAATCACGACAGTTTTACTGCCGTCAAAACCTGAAACACGCCATATTACAGCAACATTGGTGCGGCAGATTGCTAAAATGGGTGGGGATGTCTCGCCTTTTGTTCCAGATGCTGTAAATACAGCTTTGAAATCCAAATTATCTTCTTGAACCCGAAGGAAATCCTATGAAATTTGTTATCCGCTTTTTAGCCAGCCTAGTCGTTGGTTTAACACTATTGATGAGCCAGGCGATTGCAGCTTCTGACACCTTAATGATCCAACTTAAGGATGGTGCTGTTGAAATTAAACTGCGCCCAGACCTGGCTCCCAAACATGTGGCTCAAATCACAAAATTGGCAAATGAAGGCTTTTATGATGGTGTTGTCTTTCACCGCGTAATCCCGGGTTTTATGGCTCAAACTGGTGACCCAACTGGCACTGGCCGTGGCGGATCAAAACTTCCTGATATTCAAGCTGAATTTACTCCAGAACCTTTTGCTCGTGGTGTTGTTGGTATGGCGCGTTCACAAAATCCAAATTCCGCGAACTCACAGTTCTTCATTATGTTTGATCAAGGTGATTTCCTAAATGGTCAATATACTGTTTGGGGAGAAGTTACCAAAGGTATGGAATTTGTAGATAATATCGCTAAAGGTGAGCCGCCTGCAAACCCAGACAAGATGATCAAAGTCAGAACATCAGATCAATTTTAAATTTTAATACAAACTCAGGAATAATTTTATGAGCAATTATGCAGATCCAGAAAATACCCTCATCATGGAAACCAGCAA
>CALHIB010000031.1 GCA_938030595.1 uncultured Rhizobiaceae group bacterium
GTAGAGCCCTCTAGGTCGCTATTGGAAAAATTTGATCTTGTAATTTCAGCTTTTGAGAAATTTGCATTTAAATAAATGCCCTTGCTGAAATCAGTACGTGAAGCGATAACGCTTTCGAAATTTGCATTTTGTGCAAGTGAACCAGCTAGTGATGCTCTCACCAGATTTGTTTTAACGAAGCTGGCATTGGAAAGATTACTTTTACGAAGGTCAGAGGCACTTAAGTCAGCTCTGGTAAAATTAGCACCTGAGAAATTAAAACCGCCCATAATAAGATTTCGTTTTCGACAGTTCTGCCAATTAACGGATGGCCCGGCTTCGTCGTCACAGGCTGCGTGTGATGGAGTGACCAAACTATCGAAGGGTGTCCCAGCAAACATGGCGCTAATAATCAATGTCAAAAATAGTTTTAATAGTTTTGTTTGCACAAAATATCTCATTTCTCATGATGTTTTTTTCAATAAATAACATAATAAGCAAAAATGACTATTTAGCGAGACCGTGAGGTGTTTTTTCCCATTTGTGCGGGGTCACAATTAAATGAACAATTGCACGCCATCCTGCAAAAGAAATAAGCAGCCAATAGATTGGCAATGAAAAGAGTAATTTAGAACAATGATGGTATTTAGAATGCTTTAGAGTCACATAAGCCAATAACCCATATGTGGTATAACCACCAACAAGATTAAATATGCTGGTTGCAATGAGTAGGACTTCATAGTGTGAAGTAGCCAATAGGGTCAGGTTAAAAACTTGGCCAAGAGTGGCAACTAGAAAAAACGGGTGTATTAATGCTGAGATGATAAGCGAAGTCATCAAGAGGTGAAATGTAAATGCGTTTTTGATACCCATGTCACTTATGAAATATATCGGGTTGCGGCTGTGCACCAAGACGGTTTGCATCCATCCCTTTAGCCAACGCGTTCGCTGCTTGATCCATGGCCAGAGCGCTGGAGGAGCTTCTTCGAAGGTCGGTAAGGTAATGGTGCTGCTGCGATATCCTTCGCGGAAGAGCCGGATACCAAGGTCTGCGTCTTCAGTTACATTGAATGGATCCCATGCCCCTACTTTTTTCAAAATGTCAGTCTTGAAATGATTGGAGGTTCCTCCCAGTGGAATAGGAACACGCCATCTTGCCAACACAGGCAGGATACCATTGAATAAAGTGACATATTCAATAGCAAACATGCCCGACAGCCAGTTTTGGTTCTGATTGTGAATGTGAAGTGGTGCTTGGACACAGGCAAGTTTATTATCGCTGCTTTGAAACTTCATATAAGCTTCACGTAGTTGCCCTGGTGATGGGTGGTCTTCTGCGTCATACAAAACCACATATTCACCTTTACATAATGGAAGCGCATAATTTAGCGCCTTCGGCTTGGTTCTGGGTTCTTGTTTGGGAACGCGTATCAATTCAAAGCAGGATGGCAACTTGGCATCTGTAATGGCCTTGATTGTTTCAAAATCATCTGCCTCGCAAATCAATTTAATATCTAATTTTTGCCTTGGCCAATCCAGTTTCCATAAACTATTGGTAAGAGCTTCTATCTGGTTAGCTTCTTGATAGAGTGCCACCAGTACGGAATAGATTGGCAAATCTTTATCATTTCTAGTTTGCAATTCTGTAGAATGAGAAGGCGCAGGTTTAAAGCTTGCGAGTATCAAACTTCTTAGGAATATACTTGCCATATAAAACAATGCCATGAGCATATAAAGTGCAAAGAAGGCGTTTTGATTGTTCAGGTAAAAAGATGTGCCGATACAAATGACACTAAAAACAATTATAATAATCTGCCAATTGGTAAATGTGTGTTTGGCAGAATAATGAGGAAGTGTATTTGTAAGATTTGAGACTGATTGTTTTAATAAAAGGGCTTCTTGTTGTCTTTTTTGATAGAATTGAATGCGTTCTTGATGAAGTTGTTTTTGTGCATCAAACCAGGTTTCCAATGATATTACGTTGGTTTTGATGAGAATTTCCAAGGGCGGTATACAGTATTTTTGCGAAAGTTTCCATGCTGCCTTTAAATATGGATAGCCAATACCGTATCTGTTCAGTATTAATAATTCAGCGGGAAGTCTGCTTCTTGAGCTTTTATGATGATAAACATTATGTTGGTCTAAAAATCTGATTTCTTTTTCAGATTTTTTTATACTTTTGTAATTTTGGTTATTATATAAATACTTACCCAAAAAGACCGCCCCCATAAAATATACATAGTATATTTTGATTTTATAATTTTGGATATTAATACTAATGAATATAATAAGACCATTTAAAATAATTTTATTGACATTATTTATTCTAAACTTAGCGTCTATTTCTTTTGCGCAAGATTTTAAGATTCCAAATTTCTGGGATAAAAACGAACGCTTTGTAAAACCGGATTTGTCGACTTTGCCAAGAATGAAGTTTATAACGACAACAGATTTTCCTCCCTTTAATTTTATCGACCGGAAAAAACGGCTAAGCGGTTTTCATATCGATCTTGCTCGCGCTATTTGTGATGAGTTGGCTTTACTAAACCGTTGCCAAATTCAGGCCTTACCTTGGGATGAACTGCAACCCGCTTTGGAAAAAGGTGATGCGGAGGCAATTATTGCAGGGATTGCAATCACAAAAGAGCAACGAGCCGCAATGGATTTTTCCAGAACGTATCTGCATATTCCAGGCCGTTTCATTACAAGAAAAGACAGTGGGTTAACTGCTCCCGTTTATGATGCAATCTTCAAGAAAAAAACTGGCGTTGTAAAAGGGACTGCACATGAAGCTTACTTTGCAGATGTTTTCAGAAACAGAACAGCTGAAGTTTTTGCTACGAAAGAAGATGCATTTTCTGCATTGCAAAAAGGAGACGTACAAACTGTTTTTTCTGATGCACTTTCACTAACCTTTTGGTTAAGCTCAGCCGCATCAAACGGATGTTGTGTTTTACTCGATGAGGCTTTTCAATCTGATTATTATTTTGGAAACGGGCTATCAATCGCGCTTTCAAAAGATAAACCAGAGCTTGTCCAAGCCATGAATTATGCTCTTAATGAGATCAATCAAAACGGTAAATTTGCGGAACTTTATTTGCGTTACTTCCCGTTAGGGCTGTATTAGATCATTATTTCTGTTTGATAAAAGGCACTTTTAAAGTCCAAATTAATTTGGTCGGTCTGTCATCTTGCCACTCACTCAGACCAATTTTCATACCCTTGTGACCCGCTTGCGGCTGGTCAATATACGTTCCAAACAAACGATCCCATAATGCGAGGTTGAAACCGTAATTTGAGTCTGTTTCATTATGAATAATTGAATGATGAACGCGATGCATATCCGGGGTCACGATCAAAAGGCGCAAAACACGATCCAACCCTAATGGCAGTTTTATGTTGGAATGATTAAACATTGCTGCGCCATTTAAGACGATTTCAAAAATTAAAACCGAAATGGCAGGAGCACCTAACAGAACAATAATTATCATTTTCCAAACCATAGAAAGTACAATTTCGATCGGATGAAAACGAATTGCTGTGGAAACATCAATATCAACATCAGAATGGTGCATGCGATGTACCGCCCAAAGCAGCGGAACCTTGTGTGAGGCGAGATGTGAAAACCAAATGGCAAAATCAAGCGCGATGAAGCAGATGATGATACTGATTACTTCAGGAACTTGAATGACATTAAACAGACCATAGCTATTTGTCTCAGCCCAAATGGCAACACCAACCGCAGCACCTGTGAAAATAAGCCTTAAGACAAAGGAGTCTATGATAACAATCATCCAATTGGTGAACCATCGTTTTGCTTTGACATGCTCAAGCTCGCGGCGGGGAGCCAGAAATTCCATGACCGCAAGGATCAGAAATAACCCAATAAAAATACCAAGCCGGATTTGTGGTTCGCTAAATTCAAACATGCATAAGATGTAAGGCTAATTTCGAAAATCTCAAATCAAATAACCGTAAAGCCATTAGATCACTCTGTGACGTGCACGAGCGCCACGTTCAATGGCTGAGCAGATGAGTTTATCAATATTCAAGTCTTGCCTGAAGATTTGCAGTAACCGTAGTTCTTCTTGTTCAACAGATAGGTCTGCTGCTGCAACTTCTACAGCCAAGGCATAAGCCGTTTCATGGAGTTCATCGGGTAAAATCTCGCGTGTGTTCTTGATAATCATGGCAAGGCCATTTTCATCTTGAAGAATTTTACGACACGCAGTGGCATCATCAATGAGTTGATCTTCATTATAGCCATTAAATATCGGTAGAGATTGTATAATATTACCAATCTTTGAAAGTTCTTTATCAGTCATGGTCGTATCTGCTGCTGACATGGTAACCATAACATGTACAAGTGCTTGGTGAGGTGTAAGATTGGCCATTATTCTGCCTTTTGATATCAAGTTTTTGAATCATTAAAGTAAGCGCAGAAAATGCTATGTGCAACCCACTTGGAAATTCATGCGCGATGCTATAACTAACACTCAATTATTCCTTTAAGGCAAAAATTATCATGACGTCTGAAACGCAAGAAGCAGCACATTCCTCTAAAGCATGGCCTTTTGAAGAGGCGCGTAAAGTTGCCAAACGCTACGAAAAAAATGGCTATCCAGAAGTTGTTGTCTTTGAAACAGGCTATGGCCCGTCAGGTTTGCCGCACATCGGTACATTCGGCGAAGTTGCTCGCACCTCAATGGTGATGAATGCATTTCGCGCACTTACCGATAATAAAGTTAAAACCACGCTTATTTCATTTTCAGATGATATGGACGGCATGCGTAAAGTGCCTGGTAACGCCCCTAATCAGGATAAACTTGAAGCTGCACTAGGGCTTCCATTAACAAAAGTACCCAATCCTTTTGATAGCGAATATGAAAGTTTTGGCCATCATAATAATGCGCAACTGCGCAGGTTCTTGGATCGTTTCGGTTTTGAGTATGAATTTAAAAGCGCAACAGATTATTATGAATCTGGTAAATTTGACGAAGTTTTGAAACTGGCTTTAAAAAACTATCAGGCAATCATGGATGTTATGTTGCCAACATTGGGCGAAGAACGTCAGGCAACCTATAGCCCTTTCTTGCCAATATCGCCAAAAACAGGCCGTGTACTCTACGTGCCAATGAAATCAATTGATGCAGAAGCTGGCACGATCACCTTTGATGATGAAGACGGCGAAGAGCTTACATTATCTGTGACGGGCGGTCAGGTGAAAATGCAGTGGAAGCCAGACTTCGGCATGCGCTGGGCAGCGATTGGTGTTGATTATGAAATGTATGGCAAAGACCATCATATCAATTCACCGAT
>CALHIB010000032.1 GCA_938030595.1 uncultured Rhizobiaceae group bacterium
GTTGAAAACTGCAAACCTAAAATCCAAACTATCGATGTGAAATAAAATCATATCGACGACTTTTCCAAGCCACGCACGGTCAATCAGATTTCCAATGGCACCCCCAATGATGAATGCATAGCCAAAAGCAGATAGATTTCTGTCTGCTTCCAACCCGCGCCATAACCAAAATACAAATGCGATAATGGCGACCGTCATGGCAACCAAAGGCCATTGTCCCAAACCATCCAGGAATGAAAAAGCAACGCCGTAATTATAAGTTCTGAACAGACTGAAGAATGGAATAACCTCAATCTGTTGTTGCAGTGGCAGCATGGTTTCCACCATCCATTTGGAGATTTGGTCTATCATGACCAAAACCATAATCAGAAGCGTCCAGTAAACCCGCATCAACCTTATCCTTCAACCGGCGGTAGTTTTTTGCCCATATGAAACAGCATCACGCCAGTTGCGATAGCAAGATTGAGCGAATCTGCAGCGCCGTGCATCGGTATGAGCGCGAGCTTATCACAAGTTGCAGCCAAATCATCGGGCAGGCCTTGCTGTTCGTTGCCCATCAGAAGCAGTACTGGCTGGCTATGATAATCGATCGCTCGGAAATCTGTAGCGCCTTCCAGATGCGTTCCGACCACCATGCCGTTCCAGCTTATGCGCCATTTCAAAAATTCTTCTTCATCCATGCGCACAAGGGGAACATTAAAAATAGAGCCCATGCTGGCGCGTGTTGCTTCCAGAGAAAATGGATCGGTTGTTTCACCCACAAGTATGATGCCTTCAGCGCCGGCTGAGTCAGCAGTTCTGATAATCGTGCCAAGGTTGCCGGGATCACGCACCCTGTCCAATGCAATCCAGACGCTTGATTTATCTTTCACCCGCTGCGGTGCACGCTTCCAGTTTTGACGCATGACGCCTACCACCATCTGCGGATTATCACGACGCGTAATGGATGAAAGCACTTTCTCGTTTGCTTCCAAGATATCTGCACCTGCGACTCGCAATTTTGCAGCAAGCTCCGTTACCTGCACATTGTCATTGGTCGTTGCGGCATAAATCAGCGTTTCAATTTCCCATCCGTTTTCAAAAGCGTCGCGCACAAGCTTCATGCCCTCAACCAAAAACGTACCATCCTGATCACGGTTCTTTTTTTGCGCCAATGCCTTGATGGATTTTATGCGTGGATTTGAAACCGCAGTGATTTCAAAGATACGGCCCGGGCGCTTTTGTACATTGTCTGACATTAGGCCACCCACCTGCTAAACATGGACGTTGATAAACACCGATCGCTGTTTTCTGTTCTCAAGACCAGTTCGCCTGATTGGAGTTCACCAGAGCAATCCCCAAACTTTTCCTGCATGATCTCATGCATGGCATAAAAAGATGCTCTGATTGCATAGGCGGTTAACACCACAAAGGAAGATTTATCGCTGGTGATGCCGCGCACCAAATCCAGCATATGCGGCAAGTCGTCAAAGAGTTGCCAAACCTCACCTTTTGGTCCGCGACCATAGGCTGGCGGATCAAGTAAAATACCATCATACGTATTGCCGCGGCGGACTTCACGCTCGCAAAACCTAACTGCATCTTCACAAATCCAGCGGATCGGCTTATCGCCCAAGTCTGCATCATCCTGATTTTCACGTGCCCAACCGATTGCTTTTTTCGACGCATCAACATGCGTAACATGTGCACCAGCGCGGGCAGCCACAAGGGAAGCAAGGCCTGTGTAACCAAAGAGATTTAAAACTTTGAACTCCTTGCCTTGTGAAACCCGTTCTTTTATCTTTTCTTCCATGAACTTCCAATGTGTGGCTTGTTCTGGAAATACGCCTACGTGGCGAAAAGATGTGAAACGGCCGAGATAATTAATCCCGTCCCAACTTAGTGGCCAAGTTTCAGGTAATTGTTTTTTTGGAAATGCCCAACGGCCTGCACCTTCTTCTGTTGTGTCGCCTGTGAAGATGGCATCTACGTCTTTCCATTCTTGAGCACTTCGTTGTGGCTGCCAAATAGCTTGTGCTTCAGGGCGCACGATTTTCAATTTACCGTAGCGTTCTAATTTAAGACCATTGCCGCTATCTAAAAGCGCATAATCTTTGTTGGGTTTATTTTCCAAAACTAATGGGCAAACATCTTTAAGCCGTTTCTTCGAGACGAAAACTGGTTTTGCTTTTTGTTCGCTCTTCGCTTTAGAGATATCTGCGGATTGTCGCTTTTGTTTATGATCAGGCTTTGCCAAGCGCTTGCTACTCCAAAAGATTTTAGGTTAATTTTACCTATGGTAATCTTGTTTTTTATCGAATAAAACTGGGATAGCAGATGCTAACGCTGTGCGAAAGCATTATCCTGCTTTGAATAGTTTAGGGAGAAGGTCATGAATGACGTTGTAGAATATGAAGATAATGCCTGGTCAGTATTTTTCTGGGGCTGGGTAATTTGCCTGGTATTGGCATTTATTGTTTATCTAATCGGCTAATTTAAACGCTGACAGCATGGAGCTTCGCGCCGTGGGTGCGGAGCCATGTTTTTTGAATATCAGTATCAGGACAGAGTTCTTTTGTAAGTTTCCAAAACCGATCTGAATGATTCATTTCCTTCAAATGCGCTACCTCATGCGCTGCCAGATAATTCAAGACTTCTGGCGGTGCCATGATAATGCGCCATGAAAATGATAATGTTCTGGTTGAAGAACATGACCCCCAACGACTGGTTGTGTCTGTAATCCTGATCTGCTTCGGGCGAATGCCTATTTTTTCTGCATGAATGTTCACTACCGCATCAAGCTCTTTACGTGCTTCACGCTTCATAAAGGCCAAAAGTTTCCTGCTGGCGCTTGAAGGCTCTCCCGGCACAACCAAAACGGGCTGACCGTCTTGAACTTTTGTCTGTACGAGACCCCGCAGGTTTCCGCTTGATATAATCTGATGCTCTACGCCCTTAAATGGAATTGTTTCACCATGGGCAAGTTCAACGCGTTTTGGTAGCCGCGCAATTCTAGTTGCAGCCCAGTTACGGTTGCGATGAACAAACTCTTCAATTTCATCATCCCCAACATGACCCGGTGTTGTTACCTTTAGGCCATCACCGGCCGGAAACAATCTTAAGGTAAGGCGTTTGGCACGGTCATTCTCAACCACTTTCACAGGCAAAAGCTGACCGTCGATTTCTATCTCGAAATCACGATCGCGTTTTTGCAATTGTCTGAAAAAGGAAAATGCCATGGTTTAATTCTAGACGATTCTTATTCGATTGAGAAAACAAAAAAGCGGAGAACCATGTCTCCGCTTTTGAAATTTATGATGTCTGTGATTATGTATCAATCACATCGCCACCTGATTTTTTGGAACGCGGTGCTGGTTTACGCTTGCGTGATTTAAGAAATTCGTCGAACTCTTCCTTGTCACGCGCACGGCGGAGATCACTTTGATAGCGATCAAACTCAGCCATGGTTTCATCAAGCTTGCGACGTTCTTCATCCAGTCTTGCAAGCTCAACTTCACGCCACTCGTCAAAAGCGGCATTGCCTGAT
>CALHIB010000033.1 GCA_938030595.1 uncultured Rhizobiaceae group bacterium
TTCTGTCGCATCAAATACCGGCATTGGATATACACCGTAAAAGATGACCAACACCACAAGCGGATAGATGATTGCCTTTTCGCGTGTGTCCAAATCCATGATGGATTTAAGGCTTTCCTTATCAAGGCTGCCAAAAACAACCCTGCGATATAGCCATAAGGCATAAGCTGCGGACAAGATCACACCTGTGGTCGCAAATAGTGCAATCCAAGTATTTACCTGGAAGATACCAAGCAACACAAGGAACTCGCCGACGAAGCCTGATGTTCCTGGTAAACCAACATTCGCCATGGTGAAGATTAGGAATACGACTGCATACTTCGGCATGTTGTTTGCAAGGCCACCATAAGCGGCAATTTCGCGTGTGTGCATGCGGTCGTAAACAACGCCAACACACAAGAACAATGCGCCAGATACAAGGCCGTGTGATAGCATTTGATATAGGCTACCCTGAATACCATTTGCATTCATGGTGAAGATGCCCATGGTCACATAGCCCATATGCGCGACAGATGAATAAGCGATTAGCTTTTTGATGTCTTCCTGCATCAACGCAACCAGTGACGTGTAAATAATCGCGATTGCTGACAGTACAAATACCAACATGGCAAAGTCATCACTGGCGACCGGGAACATGGGGATCGAGAACCTCAAGAAGCCATAGCCGCCCATTTTCAATAGGATAGCAGCCAGTACAACTGAGCCCGCAGTAGGCGCTTCAACGTGTGCATCTGGTAGCCAAGTGTGTACAGGCCACATTGGCATTTTCACAGCAAAGGAAGCAAAGAACGCCAACCATAACCACGTTTGCATAGAAGCCGGAATAACCGATTCAGCGCGTGATGGGTCAAGCAACAGAACAATGTCTGTCGTTTGCGTTTGCCAGTAGATTGCCATGATAGCAAGCAACATGAGAACTGAACCAAGTAACGTGTACAAGAAGAACTTAAAGCTTGCATAAACGCGACGAGCACCGCCCCAGATACCAATGATCAGGAACATCGGGATAAGACCCGCTTCAAAGAAAATGTAGAACAACATGATGTCGAGCGCGCAGAATACGCCAATCATAAACGCTTCCAAAACAAGGAAAGCAATCATGTAGGATTTGATATCTTTCTTAACGCTCTTCCAGCTTGCCAGAATACAAAATGGCATAAGGAATGTTGAAAGAATGACAAACAACATCGAAATACCATCAACGCCCATGTGGTAAGACATGAACGATCCAATCCACTCGTAACGCTCTACGAACTGGAAGCCAGCCGTTGTTTCATCAAAATTCACCCAGATGTAGAGTGATGCAATAAAAGTGATTATTGTTGTAAACAGAGCAACATTTTTGATGTTGCGTTCTGCAACGGCATTATCTGTGGGGATAAGCATGATCATCAGCGCGCCAACAAGCGGCATGAATGTAATCATTGTGAGAATTGGCCAGTCAGTCATTAGCCTGCTCCTCCAAACATAGACCAGGTAATCAAGGCAGCAATTCCGATCATCATTGCAAATGCGTAGTGGTATAGATAGCCCGATTGAAGCTTAACGACTTTGCCTGTCACATCCAGCACACGTGCTGAAATACCGTTCGGGCCAAAGCCATCAATCAGCCAGCCATCCCCTTTTTTCCAAAGGAAGTGACCAATCCATTTGGCTGGACGCACAAATAGAAAATCGTAAATTTCATCAAAGTACCATTTGTTCAACAGGAACGCATAAAGACCTGGATGTTGTTTTGCCAATTCTTTTGGAATGTATGGTGATTTAATATACATCCACCAAGCCAAGATGAAGCCGAGCGCCATTACAATAAATGGAGACCACTTAACAAGTTTTGGAACATCATGGAATGTTTCTAAAACCGTGTTAGCTGGTGATGAATAGAGTGCTGTACGCCAGAATTCATTGTACCAAAATTCGTTATTACCACCTGATTGATGACCAACGAATGCGTCATGAAAGACAAAACCAGCAAGCAATGCACCAGCAGCCAGAATGTAAAGCGGAATAAGCATTACATTAGGAGATTCATGTACGTGGTTCATTACATCGACAGAAGCACGTGGCTTTCCGTAGAAGGTCATGAAAATCAAACGCCATGAATAAAAGCTTGTGAATAGTGCTGCAACAACCAACATAACGAACGCGTACATAGAATAAGCATTTTGGCCTACGAATGCACTTTCAATGATGGCATCTTTTGAGAAGAAGCCAGCTGTTCCCAACAAGGTACCAGGAATACCGAGGCCTGTTAGAGCAACTGTGCCGATCATCATCATCCAGAATGTTTTTGGAATGTGTTTGCGAAGACCGCCCATTTTGCGCATGTCTTGTTCGTCTGAGACGGCATGAATGACCGAACCGGCACCAAGGAACAAGAGTGCTTTAAAGAATGCGTGTGTGAAAAGGTGGAAAATCGCTGCGCCATATGCGCCAACACCAAGAGCTACAAACATATAGCCAAGCTGAGAACAGGTTGAATAAGCAATCACGCGCTTGATGTCGTTTTGTACCAAACCAATGGTTGCTGCAAAAAATGCCGTTGTTGCACCGATAAGCGTCACAAATGTAAGCGCTGTTGTAGAATATTCAAACAATGGCGACATGCGAGCAACAAGGAATACGCCTGCGGTAACCATGGTAGCGGCGTGAATAAGCGCTGATACAGGTGTAGGCCCTTCCATGGCATCTGGTAACCAGGTGTGAAGCAAGAACTGCGCAGACTTACCCATGGCACCCATAAAGAGCAACAAGCAAGTAATCGTCAAAGCATCTGCAGCACCAAGCTCATAACCCAGGAAGCTCATGATGGTGCCTTCGGCCGTTGCAACATTTTCTACGTTAGCAAAAATCGTTGAGAACTCGATGGTGTTGAACATGTAGAACACACCGAAGATACCAAGTGCGAAACCAAAGTCACCCACACGGTTAACAACGAAAGCCTTCATGGCAGCTGCATTTGCCGTTGGTTTTTTAAACCAAAATCCGATCAAAAGATAAGACGCAAGGCCAACGCCTTCCCAGCCAAAGAACATTTGAAGCAGGTTGTCAGAAGTCACCAACATCAACATGGCAAAAGTGAAAAGCGATAGATAAGCAAAGAAGCGTGGGCGATGTGGATCGTGGTGCATGTAGCCCATGGAATACATGTGAACGAGCGATGAAACGGTATTCACAACGACCAACATAACAACAGTCAACGTATCAATGCGCAACGCCCAGTTTACATTTAGATCACCAGAGCTAATCCATTGTAGAACAGGAACCGTGAAAGGCTCCGTATCAGAATAGCCAATTGAGATGAAAGCAACCCATGAAAGAATTGCAGAAACCATCATGAGTGCAGTTGTGATATATTCACAACCTTTGGAACCGATAGACTTTGCAAATAATCCTGCAATCAGGAAACCAACAAGTGGTAGAAAGACGATTAAGTGATACATGGTCAGCCTTTCATCACGCTTACATCTTCAACGGCAATCGAGCCCTTGTTGCGGAAGAAGACCACAAGAATAGCAAGACCAATAGCCGCTTCAGCAGCAGCAACCGTCAAAACAAACAAAGCAAACACTTGCCCCATTAAATCTCCCAGATGTTGAGAGAAGGCAACGAAGTTCAAGTTCACAGAAAGAAGAATAAGCTCAATCGACATCAAAATGATGAGAATGTTTTTTCTGTTTAGAAAAATCCCAAGCATGCCGATTGTAAACAATATGGCGCTGACTGAGAGGTAGTGTGAAATTCC
>CALHIB010000034.1 GCA_938030595.1 uncultured Rhizobiaceae group bacterium
TGCGAGCGGCCATTTTTGTGGCGTAAGAAATGGGAGAAAAACTGGGAAGAGATTGTCTATTGTTCTGCAAAATGCAGGCGGAACAAGAAGAAGCCCAGGGAAGAATAAATTTCATCATGATGTAGCCTTTTGACCACTTTCAATTTGTATTAATAGTGAGTAAAAAGACTGCAAATTAGAAAGTTTGGACAGACCTTATGAAAATTTCAGATAACCCAAAACTCGTAACTATTTTCGGTGGCTCAGGCTTTGTAGGACGTTATGTTGTGCGAGAGCTTGCAAATCGTGGATATCGTATTCGTGTTGCTGTTCGTCGTCCGGACTTGGCGGGATTTCTTCAGCCATTGGGTAATGTTGGTCAAATTCAATTGGTGCAGGCCAATTTGCGTTACCGCAAGTCTGTTGATGCTGCGGTCAAAGGGGCTGATATTGTGATTAACCTGGTTGGCATTTTGGCTGAATCAGGTCGTCAGAAATTTGACGCAGTCCAGGACTTTGGCGCGCGCGCTGTTGCAGAAGTTTGCCGTGCAGAAAAAGCAAAGCTTATTCATATGAGTGCGATTGGCGCAGATAGTGATTCTGCTTCTGGTTATGGTGAGACAAAAGGCAAAGGCGAAGAGGGCGTTCGTAAAATAGTAAAAGATGCCATTATCATGCGCCCTTCGATTGTCTTTGGTCAGGAAGATGAATTCTTTAATCGTTTTGGCGCCATGGCAAGATTTGCACCTGCATTACCTCTGATCGGTGGTGGCACAACAAAATTTCAACCGGTTTATGTAGGTGATGTGGCAGAAGCTTTTGCCCTTGCAGTTGACGGAAAATTGCAAGCAGGCAAAACATATGAGCTGGGTGGCCCACAAACACCGACCTTCCGTAAATGTATGGAACTGCTGTTGAAAGAAATTGGCCGCAAGAAAATGCTTGTGAGCCTGCCATGGTTTGTGGCTGGCATGATGGGCAAGGCGCTTGGGTGGTTGCCTGGAGCGCCTATAACAACTGACCAAGTTGAAATGCTGAAGACAGATAATGTTGTTTCTGATGAGGCGATTAAGCAGAAACGCACGCTAGAGGGGATGGGCATTTCGCCTACGCCAATGGCTGCTATTTTGCCAACCTATTTGGTGCAATATCGCCCGCATGGTCAGTTTACAAAGATTGCTGACGAGCATTAATTGATGGAAGGGTTGTCTGGCTTTTTACCGGATGGCCTTACAATTTTTACTGCATGTAGTTTAATCATAGCGAGTTTTTTTACATCTGCATTAACCGCAGCTGTTGGTGTTGGTGGTGGTTTGCTGATGCTTGGACTCATGACTTATCTCGTTCCGATTGCGGCACTTATTCCTGTGCATGGCCTGGTTCAATTGGGTTCCAATACCGGACGCTCTTATCTTCAGCGTGATTACATTGAGTGGCGTATCGTACGATTTTTTTTAGCGGGCAGTCTGCTCGGTGCTTTCATTGGTGGTATGATGATTGTCAATGTTCCCATTGATATTTTGAAAGGGATATTAGGCGGGTTTATTCTCATTATCGTTTGGGTAAAATTGCCTAGGCTTAATAATGCCAATTCAGTTGTTGTTGCTATGGGTGGGTGTGTGACAAGTTTTATCTCCATGTTTGTTGGGGCTACCGGGCCACTTGTTGCTGTGTTTTTGAACAAATTATTTGCAAGCCATAAACAGATGGTCGCGACCCATGGCATGACCATGACCGTACAACATTTGTTGAAAGTAATTGCATTTGGGTTTGTAGGATTTGCTTTTTGGGAATGGGTGCCATTGGTTCTGCTCATTGTAGTTTCAGGATTTATGGGAACCAAATTTGGCACCACACTCCTGGAGCGAATTGATGAGAATAAACTAAAACTGGGCTTTAAAGTGTTCATCACATGCGTGGCGCTTGATTTGCTGCGCAGTTGGTTTGTTTAGTTACTGTTAACTTTTGGCTGACATACTTTCACTTACAAGGGCGGCGAACGGAGAGATATTATGTACGTACGCGCATCTTTTACATCCCTTTATGAAGCCTCAGAGCAGGCGGATATCATGCGAGCCAACCGCAGAGCTTTTCCGCGTGAGAACACAGGCGAACTGGCAGAGCTTATTCTCGATCTGACGGGGCGAAAAATTGTTTGTCTGGTTCATAACATCTCGGATGGCGGAGCTATGGTAGAATCATCTTCCATGCCGCTGCCCAAGCGATTAATCTTGAATTATGCAAGCAAGGAAATAAGAAAAGTATGCCGTCTTGCATGGTCTGACGGGAACATGGCTGGTTTAGAGTTTGTTACAAATCAAAGTTAGCTTTCCAACCCCTGTTCTGTCCACCAAACGACCAGTAACCCTAATGCCCCAAGGCAGGCAAAGCCCAGTATCAAAGGTGTTACAGTATTACTGAATTGTGAACCAATTGCCCAACCCAATGGAATTGAAATGAAAGTTGACAAAGAGCCTACGACTGCGGCGCCAAGGCCTGCCATGTGACCAATTGGCTCCATGGCAAGTGCGTTGAAATTTCCAAATAAAATACCACAACAGAAAAAAGCGGCTAGCAACCAAATCATGAAACTCCACAAATGTGGCGTACCGTCATTTGCCAGAGCCACCAACAAAAACCCTGCAGAGACAAGGGTCAAACCGATAAGAGCTCGCCAGGTCATATACCGCATGCCCAGATGAACAACCACTTTTGAATTGTAAATACTGGCTACGCCGATTGCCAAGGCAGCAGCGCCAAAATAAATCGCAAACCAATCGCCTGTATTGTAGATCATCTGGAAAATCTGCTGCGCTGAATTCAGGTAGCCCAGAAAAGCACCAAAGATAATGCCGGATGCAATCGTGTACCCTAAAACAATTCGATATCGTAAGGTTTCTGCAATCCCGCTGGCAATATATTTAAGTGAGAATTTCTGTCTGCTTTCTTCTTGCAAGGTCTCTGGTTGCCTTAACGCAAACCAGACAAAAGCTATGATAGCCATGATCAATAAAAGCGTGAATATATTTCGCCAGGATGTAATGGCCATAATGCCTTGACCAATAGCTGGCGCGATGGCTGGAACCAGAATGAAAATAGCCATGACAATCGACATGATACGCGCCATTTCGCGTCCTTCGTAACCGTCGCGCACTAAAGCGATGCTAACAATACGAGGTGCAGCAGCGCCCAGTCCTTGTAGTACTCGGCCAAGCAATAAAAGGGTGAAGTCGGTAGCGATAATTGATAAAACACAGCCAGCGATAAAAATGATATATCCAATATAGATAATAGGCTTCCTGCCATAACAGTCTGATAATGGCCCTGCTATGATTTGACCAATCGCAAAGCCGAAAAACATTGCCGATAAAACAAGTTGCGCATCATTGGGGTCTGTTAGCTGAAATTCTCTCCCTATCTGCTCAAATGCTGGTAAAATGGCATCAATTGACATTGCCAGAATTGAGATCATCATTGCCAATAAGGTTACAAACTCAGGTAATGGTAGTTGCTTGATTGGCTTCATTTTAGTGATCGATCGATGAATATAATTATGTAAATGCGTAGTTCAGTTTTTGTTGGATGGCTAGCACTTGTTTTGATGTTTTGCTTTATTCGCGTCATTTGTGACGTAACAGGTCAATTGACAAGCTCGCAAATGAGAATACGCTTTTTGACAAGTTTGGAGGTTTCGCACAATGAATATTAATACACCTTTTTCAATTGAAAATCGCAAGATTGATCCTTCAAAGAAATCAGGATTAAAGCCAGATGGTACGCCTGATGATAATAATCGTATAGAAATTGGTCCGACAAACCTTGCCTTTTCAGAATGGGAAGCGGCTGGACTTGAAATGCCCAATATGCCAGCTGTTCGCCAATACAGATATGAGCGATTGTTAGCGGAACTTCACAAGCGTGATTATGGCGCTGTTTTGATGATGGATCCTCTCAATATTCGTTACGCGACTGACAGCACGAACATGCAGTTGTGGAATACGCATAATCCGTTCAGAGCCTGTGTGCTTTTTGCAGACGGGCATATGATTTTATGGGATTATAAAAACTCTCCATTTTTGGCTGATCACAATCCGCTTGTGAAAGAAGTACGCTCTGGTGCTTCGATGTTTTACTTTGGCAATGGCGATAATATTGAACAGGATGCAAAAACTTTTATTGGCGAGATTGATGGCTTGATGCGCAAACATGCAGGCGATAATCGCCGGATTGCCGTCGATAAAATCATGGTTGCGGGTCTTAAAGCGCTGGAGCGTTGCGGCCTCGAAGTCATGGAGGGCGAAGAACTTACCGAGAAGGCGCGCGTTATCAAGGGTGAAGAAGAAATCAAAGCCATGCGTTGTGCTGTACATTCCTGTCAAACGGCAGTGCGGGCGATGGAAGATGCTGTTCAGCCCGGAATGAGCGAAGATGATGTCTGGGCAGTGCTTCATGCAGAAAATATCAAGCGCGGTGGTGAATGGATTGAAACACGATTACTTGCCTCGGGCCCAAGAACTTTTCCGTGGTTTCAGGAATGTGGCCCAAGGATCATTCAGGAAAATGAAATTCTCGCATTTGATACGGATTTGATTGGGGTTTACGGGCTCTGTGTCGATATTTCACGGACGTGGTTCGTAGGTAGCGGTGAACCAACTGATTTGATGAAAGAATATTATCAGATAGGGCACCAGCATATCTTGGAGAACATGACATTGTTGAAGCCTGGTGTTTCATTTAAAGAGCTTGTCTTTGGTGGGCACCAGCTACCAGAAAAGTTTGTGCATGGACAATATAGTTGTCGCATGCATGGCGTGGGTCTTTGTGATGAATGGCCGCTTATTGCTTATCCCAAGAATTATTCAGAAGGCGCTTTTGAGTATGAGCTTGAACCCGGCATGATGTTATGTGTCGAAGCCTTGATAGGGACGCAGGAAGCAGGGTTTTCTGTTAAACTTGAAGATCAGGTTTTAGTAACGGAAGATGGTTTTGAAAACCTTACAACTTATCCTTACGATCCTCGTTTCATGAGTTAGTTATGATAATCGTGATTTAGCCACACTCTTCATTCAGTGTCCGTTCAGAAAGATTCTGTTACATTATATGTGGTGGAAAATTAACTATTCCTTAATAAAAATCTACGAATGATTAATAAATTAATTAAAAAGGTATGAATCATGAAACGTGGCGCAATTTTACTCGCGGCAACTTTGGCACTGGCTTCTTGTTCAAGCACAACTGACCCGCTTACTGGTCAACCTCAACGCAATAATA
>CALHIB010000035.1 GCA_938030595.1 uncultured Rhizobiaceae group bacterium
GCGGTTGGCTTAAACGGCAAGCGTCTTTCTCCTGCAAGTCTATTGGCTGAGTTAAACAAGCTTGGTCATGACAATGGCATTGGCCGTCTTGATTTGGTTGAGAACCGTTTCGTCGGCATGAAGTCACGCGGTATCTATGAAACACCGGGGGGCACTATTCTTCTGACCGCTCACCGTGCGATTGAATCAATCACGCTTGATCGTGGTGCAGCGCATCTCAAAGATGAGTTGATGCCGCGCTATGCCGAACTCATTTACAATGGCTTCTGGTTCTCGCCAGAGCGCGAAATGCTGCAAGCAGCGATTGATCACTCACAAGCTCATGTTGAAGGCAAGGTTCGCATGAAGCTTTATAAAGGCAATGTTATTGTAACTGGACGTGAAAGTGACAAATCGCTTTATTCAGAGGAGCTTGTAACGTTTGAAGACGATCAGGGCGCCTATGATCAAAAAGATGCGCACGGATTTATTCGACTGAATGCGCTTCGTCTTCGCACATTGGCAGCCCGGGATAAAAAATAGGCTTCTGACTCGCTAAGTTGCAAGTTTTCGCTTAAACAAGTTTTGGGTTGCACTTTAGGGGGTGTTAGCGATGTCTGAAGCTGTCGAAAGCTCAAACACGAAAAAGCGCATAGCAAATCAAACACGTAAAACGGGATATAAATATCTATCCTGGATGTTGGTTTTGTTTTTGATTGGGTCAGCTGTCATTGGGTATTTTTATCTAATGCGGGATGAAGGGCCAACAACGCTTAGGATTGCGTCTGGTCCGTATCAATCAGATTCATATGAACTGATTAAAGAGATTGCAGATGTTGTAGAGCGTCACTCTGATGATATCATCGTGGAGGTGGTGGTCAGTAAAGACTCCAGCAACAATATTTCCCTGCTTAATCGCGGGGTTGTTGATTTGGCAACTATTCGCTCAGATACGCCTGTCGTGAGTAATGTTCGTATGGTAGCTGATTTATTTCCTGATTATTTCCAGCTTATTACGCGTAGCGAAAGTTTGATTTATAAACCTAATGATTTAATTGGGAAAAAAGTTGCCATAGCAAATTTTGGCACCGATGAGTTTCGTTCCTTTTGGGTTTTGGGTGATCATTATGATTTGCCGATTAATGGAATCAAGTGGCGTACCATGCCGTTTAGACAGGCAAAAAATGCCTTGTTGTCTGGCGAAGTGGATGCTGTATTTACGGTGCGTTCATTGCGAGACCGTGTGCTGTTAAACTTGTTCGAAGACGCGGAACTTAAAAACCTTCCTCTTAGATATATTTCGCTTGATCAGGCTGCGGCAATTTCTATCAAAAGACCCTTTCTTCAAGTTGGGCATCTGCCTAAAGGCACATTTTCGGGCAAAGCGCCTATTCCAAATGCGCATACAATTACAACGACTGTTCAGCGGGTTTTGGTAACGCGTGATGATCTCGAGGACGAGCCCATTCGTGAGTTAACACGTATTTTATTTGAAAACAGGCTGGATCTGATTATCCGTTTTGCACTGGCCTCTGCCATCAAGGCGCCCAAGTCAGAAGAGGGGTTGGCAATTGCGCTTCATCCGGGATCGGAACAATATTTCAATCGGGATCAGCCTTCATTCATACAGGAAAATGCCGAGCCACTCGCGTTGATGGTGACTGTGTTTGCCATGTTGTTTTCAAGTCTTTTGGCTTTGAGGTCGCGTTTTGTCTCAACACAAAAAGACAGAATGGACAGTTATAATTATGTTTTGCTTGATATTGCGGAAAAAGCGAATAATGCGACTGACTATTCTGAAATCAAGCAATTGAAAATGACCTTGTTTGAAACGCTTGAAAAAGTAGTACGCGCGCTTGATACGGATGAAGTAACAGAAGAGGGGTTTCAAACGTTTTCTTTCCTGTGGGAATCTGTTCGTGTGATGCTTGTTGAGCGGGAAAAAGAGATCAGTAATTAATACCGAGATTTAAATTTTTAGGTGAATCTTTCATTTTTTGCTTTAGGTTAACAAAAAGTAAACGTAAGATGATTGCATGTTTACGATTACCGCCAATACCAGACGAGCAAAACCGCAAGACGCGGGTGCTATTGCCAGTGTCCATGAAGCTTCTTGGCGTCATGCTTATGCGGGGTTGGTGCCATACGCAGCTTTGGCCAGAATGATTAATCGTCGTGATGTTAAATGGTGGGCAAATGCCATTCGCAAATCGACACTTATTTTGGTTGTCGAAATGGATAATGAAATCGTTGGCTATGTTACGCTAGGGCCTAATCGGGTTAGCACCTTTCCGCATGAAGGGGAAGTTTACGAGATTTATCTTCTGCCAGAATATCAAGGCGTTGGTCTTGGTGCCAAGCTTTTTGCAGACGCAAAAAACGAGCTCAAGCGCCGAAGCTACAAGGGCATGGTTGTATGGGTTCTTTCAGATAATGAGCCAGCTATTGGCTTTTATAAAAATGCTGGTGGCCGTGCGATTGCCAATGGGTCGGAACATTTTGATGATAAAAAGTTGACCAAAACAGCTTTTGCCTGGGACCGAATTTAACCCTCGGCTACAATTGAACCGCATCACTTATTGACTCTTTTTAAAATCAGGGTATGTAAGCTTCATCGAAGTTTAGAGAATAGATTTATGTTTGCGAATGCTCTTACATTTTTATCTTCTTTTTCCGTGGTAGCAGATGCTCACCGCGTAACTCTTTGCTCGACTACAACTAAGACAACTTCAAAAACAACGAAGACCATCAAGGTTTAATCACTTCCGCTTGTGCCCTTATCACTCTCCTGGGCAGAACGGGAGGGTAATAAACATTGATAAGGGGAGTGTAAGTGAAGAAAGAAAGTTCCATGGGATATAAAATTGCAATCGTCGGTGCTACCGGCAACGTGGGTAAGGAAATGCTCGACATTCTGGATGAGCGCGGTTTTCCTGCAGATACAGTTGTGGCACTCGCCTCGCGTCGCAGTCAGGGCAAGGAAGTTTCATTTGGGGACAAGACGCTGAAGATCAAGGCACTGGATGGTTATGATTTTTCTGATACCGATATTGCGCTGATGTCAGCAGGTGGTGATATCTCAAAGGAATGGGCTCCCAAAATTGCTGCTCAAGGTTGCGTTGTCATCGATAATTCATCAGCCTTTCGTTACGACCAGGACGTCCCTCTAATTGTACCGGAAGTAAACCCGGATGCGGTGGAAGGATTTACCAAGAAAAACATCATTGCAAACCCGAACTGTTCAACGGCGCAATTGGTTGTGGCGTTAAAGCCCTTGCATGATCATGCAAAAATAAAGCGCGTGGTGGTGTCAACTTACCAGTCTGTTTCTGGTGCGGGAAAAGAGGCAATGGATGAATTGTTTAACCAGACACGCGCAGTTTTTGTGGCAGACCCGGTTGAGGCTGTTAAGTTTCCAAAACGCATTGCCTTTAATGTGATCCCTCACATCGATGTTTTCATGGAGGATGGCTACACAAAAGAAGAATGGAAAGTCGTTGCAGAAACCAAGAAGATGATGGACAAAAATATCAAGGTTACTTGTACTGCGGTGCGTGTGCCTGTTTTTGTTGG
>CALHIB010000036.1 GCA_938030595.1 uncultured Rhizobiaceae group bacterium
GCATTTTTCTCATGTTCACGAATGCGCACACCCATTGAACGAATGCCTCGCAAAGTAAGATAAGTATCATCAGGACTTGCACAGCACCCCATGATGCCATGGTGCCTGTGAAGTTGCTTCCAGCAACGCTCATTGGCAGAAACAGAACCCAAAACTAGATCTGAGTGACCTGCAGGATATTTGGTGAGTGCATGAATCGAAATATCAACACCGTAGTCCAAAGACTTGAAATACAACGGAGTTGCCCAAGTATTATCGATCATGACAATTGCATTACGCTCATGCGCAGCCTTGCAGATGGCTGGAATATCCTGAACTTCAAACGTATTTGAGCCAGGCGACTCCGTGAATATTACCGATGTATTATCCTTGATAAGTTCTGAAATACCTGCGCCAATCAGCGGATCATAATATTCGACTTCAACGCCCATGCGTACAAGTACATCGTCGCAAAACTCGCGAGTAGGGCCATAGCAACTATCCAGAACAAGAATATGGTCGCCACCACTGACGAAAGCCAAAAGCGGCACTGTGATAGCTGCAAGACCAGAAGGTACAAGTACCGTTCCTGCAGAGCCTTCCATTTCGTCAAGGACTTCGCAAAGTGCATCGGTCGTTGGCGTGCCGCGAGTGCCATAAGTGTACTTCTGCGTTCTGTTACGCATGGTCTCATAGTTTGGGTAAAGCACGGTTGATGCATGGACAACAGGTGGGTTCACAAACCCATGATAGGCGTCGGGGTGATTCCCCGTATGGGTGAGTTGAGTATCAGGCTGATAGGTTTTTACTTCCAGTTTATCAGCATCAGTTTTGCTCATTGCGATTTTCCCTGTTTAAATTAATAACTTGATAAAGCTACCAAAGACAGAAAATAGTGCAATTCGCAATTATTTCGTGATTAATTTCTAAAATACGAGCGCGGATTATGGTTTTTTTAACAAAAACCGAAGTTTGTCCCGCAATTTGCCAGTTTTAGCTGGGTGCAGAAAAATTTACCCTTGACGTAAACGCCACAATGCAATTTTATGTGCAACATTGGTTTTGGGGGAGAATTCTATTCTGTAGAATGAGTTTGAAATTCAAACTTGGAACGAAACCAACTTAATTGCCCACAGCAAAACTTGCTGCGGGAGGAAACTAAATGGGTAACAGAAAAGGCTGTTTTCTATGAAAAAAACTATCGTATCTACGCTAGGCGTAGTTGCATTGAGCGTATCTGCACTTAGTGCATCTGCTGCAACTCTTGATGATGTAAAAGCTAAAGGCTTTGTACAGTGTGGCGTGAGCCAGGGTCTTCCTGGTTTCTCTAACCCAGACTCTGCTGGTAACTGGACAGGCATCGACGTTGATCTTTGTCGTGGTGTTGCTGCTGCAGTATTCGGCGATGCAACAAAAGTGAAATACACACCATTGTCAGCTAAAGAGCGCTTCACAGCACTTCAGTCTGGTGAGATTGATGTTCTTTCACGTAACACAACTTGGACTGCAACTCGTGACACAACTTTGGGTCTTAACTTTGCTGGCGTAAACTACTACGACGGTCAAGGCTTCATGGTTCGTAACGATCTCGGTGTTAAGTCTGCTCTTGAGCTTTCAGGTGCATCTGTTTGTACAAACACTGGTACAACAACAGAACTTAACGTTGCTGATTACTTTGCTGCTAATAAGCTAGAGTATGAAATTGTTGCATTCGAAAAAGCTGACGAAGTTGTAGCTGCATATGACGCTGGCCGTTGTGACGTTTACACAACTGACCAATCAGGTCTTTATGCTCAACGTCTAAAGCTTACAAATCCTGCTGACCACACAGTTCTTCCGGAAATCATTTCCAAAGAGCCTCTAGGTCCAGTTGTACGCCAGGGTGATGATCAGTGGTTCAACCTTGTTAAGTGGACACACTTTGCAATGGTAAACGCTGAAGAGCTTGGTATTACATCTGCAAATGCTGATGAAATGAAAAACTCAGACAACCCTGCTATCAAGCGTGTTCTTGGTACAGAAGGTGAATTCGGTGCAGCACTAGGTGTCGGCAATGACTGGGCATACAACATCATCAAGCAAGTTGGTAACTACGCGGAAACATTCAACCGCAACGTAGGTCCAGACACACCGCTAGCGATTTCTCGCGGTACGAACGATCTATGGTCAAAAGGTGGTCTACAGTACGCACCACCAATCCGCTAAGGATTTGATACATATTCAGGGCCAGTCATTTGACTGGCCCTGTTTTTTATATGCGGCATTAGACCGTAAATTCTAAAAAGTATTTTCGCATTTCGTAGAACGCTATAAAGCAGTTCCGTTTATGCAACAGGTGAGGGAAAATGGCTGTAACCGATACACCGCAAGGTCACGAGAAGCCCAAGGTAAAGCTTCTTAACGATCCGAAATTCAGATCAATTATTTTTCAGGGGCTTCTAATCCTCATATTGGCTTGGCTTGTATGGAGCATGATTGATAATGCTGCAACAAACCTGCAAAAAGCAGGTATCGCCTCAGGGTTTGGGTTTTTAAGCACAGCTTCAGGCTTTGGTCTCAATTTTTCACCCTTCATTGAATACACTTCCAGTTCATCTTTTCTCCAGGTTTATTGGGTCGGTTTGCAGAACACGCTGGTTCTTGCAGTAATTGGTGTTATCTTCGCGACCCTAATTGGTTTTATTATGGGCGTGGCTCGGCTTTCAAATAACTGGGTAATCAGCAAAATCGCTTATTGGTATGTGGAAGTAATGCGGAATATTCCGTTACTACTACAAATCTTTATTTGGTATAAAGGCGTACTTGCAACGCTTCCAACATCTAAAAACTCAATTGATTTAGGACTGTTCGGTTTTCTCAATACAAAAGGATTATTTGCGCCGCAATTTATTTTCGGAGAAGGCTCAGGTTTAATGGGCTGGGCTTTGTTGTTAGCAATCGTTATTACATTTGTGTTGAACGGTTGGGCAAAGAAACGCCAAATGGCAACGGGTGAACGCTTCCCGGTATTCTGGACTGGCTTAGGTCTGATTATTGGCTTGCCGCTTCTGGCATACTTAATCATGGGTCAGCCTGTATCAACGGAATATCCAACTCAGGGTAACTTCGGGCCTAGAGGCGGAATGCGTGTTATTCCGGAGTTTATCGCACTTATTTTGGCATTGTCGCTATACACTGCTGCCTTTATTGCAGAGATTGTACGAGCGGGTATCTTGGCCGTGAACCGTGGGCAGACAGAAGCGTCTTATGCGCTGGGCTTGCGTCCAGGCCAAACGCTTCGTCTAAACATTATTCCGCAGGCTCTGCGTGTAATTATTCCACCGCTCACCAGCCAGTATTTGAATCTTACGAAGAACTCATCTTTGGCCGTTGCGATTGCTTATCCGGATTTGACAGCCGTGTTTGCAGGTACAGCATTGAACCAGACAGGGCAGGCGGTTGAAATCATCGGCATGACCATGTTGACCTATCTTGCCATTTCGCTGGTCACTTCGTTGTTTATGAACTGGTATAACGCCAAAAACTCACTTGTAGAGCGATAGGAGAAAATCATGGCTGATATAGATTCACAAACTTCCATGAACCGCGCAGAAACTGGCGCACTCAACATTGCTTATGTTCGAAGTGAGTTGGCACCTGCAATGGCTCCACCAATTAATGAGTCTGGTGTGCTTGGCTGGATGCGCAAGAACCTTTTCTCAAACATTCCAAATACAATTCTGACACTCTTTGCACTTTACATCCTGTATCTAATTATCCCTGGCATGATCCAGTGGGTGTTTACAGATGCGGTTTGGTCGGGTGAAGACCGTCTTGCTTGTGCAACAATCGCACAAGGTGGCCAGTTGGCTGATGGATGGAATGCAGCTTGTTGGCCATATGTTGGTGCTTATTTTAAGCTGTTCATCTATGGTCGTTATCCGGACGCAGAACTATGGCGTGTGAATATCGTATTGATCATGTTCTTCGTTGGCCTGGTTCCATTATTAATGCCAAACCTGCCATTCAAGCGTGAAAACCTTGTCTTTATGCTGCTTATTTTCCCGGTTGCATCGTTTGTGCTTCTTTCAGGTGGTAATCTAAACCTAAACGGCTTTTTGCTTCCTGATGCTCTTATGGCTCCTTCAGAATTCAAGTTCTGGGTCGATTTCCTAATACTTACCTTGATCATCTGTGGCGGTGTTGGCGCTTATATGAAAGCAACGGATACGGATCCGAAGCCTGCTGTTATTATTACAGCCATTACCATGGGCGTTATCGCACTTATCCTTTTCGTTATGTCTGTAGACTTCGGCCTTGAGCCGGTTGAGACAGATCGCTGGGGTGGATTTGTCATGACCCTTGTGATTGCGGTTACAGGTATTGTTGCCGCACTTCCATTGGGTATCTTGCTGGCGCTTGGTCGTCGTTCTGATATGCCTGCGGTAAGCTTGTTCTCGGTTATCTTTATCGAGTTCTGGCGTGGTGTACCGTTGATTACCGTGCTCTTCATGTCATCTGTGATGTTGCCATTGTTCTTGCCGGACGGTGTGACCTTCGACAAACTGCTGCGCGCGCTGATCGGTGTGGCACTCTTCTCATCAGCCTATATGGCGGAAGTGGTGCGTGGTGGATTACAGGCTCTACCTAAAGGTCAATACGAAGGTGCAATGGCAGTAGGCCTGAACTACTGGCAGTCGATGCGTCTCATCATTATGCCGCAAGCGTTGAAGATTGTTATTCCAGGTATCGTGAACACCTTCATTGGCCTGTTCAAGGATACAACGCTGGTGTCGATCATCGGCCTGCTTGACTTCCTCGGCATGATCAACCTTTCACACTCAGATTCAAACTGGGCAACCCCCGTGCAGGCCATGACAAGTTATGTCTTCTGCGCATTCATCTTTTTCCTCTTCTGTTTCGGTATGTCGAGATACTCGATCTACATGGAAGACAGACTAAACACATCACATAGGTAGGTAGAATTATCATGGCTAAGGCAACAAGACCTGCAAAAATGGCTAAACCAAAATCACCGGACGATCTGAAAAAGATTAAAGGTGTTGGCCCAAAACTCGAAGGCGTTCTAAACGGTCTGGGGATTTACTCATATGACCAAATTGCACGCTGGAAAAAAGCTGAAGTTGAATGGGTGGACGATCACCTAAACTTCAAGGGTCGCATTGATCGCGATGACTGGATTCCGCAGTGTAAGATGATGGCAAAAGCATCACCAAACAAGGCAAGTGGTGCAAAATCTGCAGCCAAGACAAGCGCTGCAAGCAAAGCAGGGGCAAAAGCTAAAACAACATCTGCTTCAACTCGTAAAGAGGCACCTAAGTCTGCTGGTGCAAAAGCGGCTCCTGCTAAATCAAAGGCTGCAAAAAAGCCAGCAACAAAAGCTGCAGCTAAAAAATCAACTGCGGTTAAAACTGCGGCACCTGTTATGGCAGCCGCAGCTGCAACTGCCGCAAGTGCAAAGCCTGCGAAAGCTAACGGCAATGGCGCAAAAAAACTTACCGTATCTGAAACCGATGTGGCGATTGAAATCACAGACATGAACAAGTGGTATGGTGATTTCCATGTGTTGAAAGACATCAACCTCAAAGTAATGCGCGGTGAGCGTATCGTTGTTGCGGGGCCTTCAGGTTCGGGTAAATCAACAATGATCCGTTGCATCAACCGTCTGGAAGAGCATCAGCAGGGGCACATCGTCGTTGATGGTAATGAACTTACAAATGATCTGAAAAAGATTGATGAAGTACGCCGTGAAGTAGGGATGGTGTTCCAGCACTTTAACCTCTTCCCGCATCTTACAATTCTTGAAAACTGTACATTGGCTCCAATCTGGGTTCGTAAAACGCCCAAGAAAGAAGCTGAAGAAATTGCAATGCATTTCCTTGAGAAGGTGAAAATTCCTGAGCAGGCTCTAAAATATCCTGGTCAGCTTTCTGGTGGTCAGCAGCAGCGTGTGGCGATCGCGCGTTCACTTTGTATGAACCCGCGCATCATGTTGTTTGATGAGCCAACATCAGCACTTGATCCGGAAATGATCAAGGAAGTGCTTGAAACAATGGTAAGCTTGGCGGAAGACGGCATGACCATGATTTGTGTAACCCACGAAATGGGCTTCGCACGTCAGGTTGCAAACCGCGTTATCTTTATGGATGAAGGCCAGATCGTCGAGCAAAACGAGCCGGAAGCTTTCTTCGATAATCCGCAACATGAACGCACGAAACTATTCCTGAGCCAAATTCTTCACTAGGTTTATGCATAAACTTCTTAAAAGATTGGGGCTGTTTATCGCAGCCCCTTTTTTTGTGGTGATACTATATTTAGCAGCAGCATTCATTGGCGGTATTATTCCTGCAAGCAAAAATGAAACAGTCAATTCAACTCAATCCAAAACTAAACGCATTTTTCTGACAGCAAATGCTTTGCACGCAGATATTGCGATACCTGTTGATGATGCAATTCGTGAAAAGTTTACATTTTTACAAGATGCTGGTTTCCCATTGGATAATCCAGGTTTAGAATATTTGATTATTGGTTGGGGATCTCGTGAGTTTTATACAAACACGGCTCAATATTCTGACATGGAATTTGGAACGATATGGCGCGCGGCGACAGGCGATGCAGCAGCTTTACATATTGCTCCTGGTGGAGACATCAGCAAGTCTGAGGGCGTTATGCCAATAATTATGACACAAGCTGGCTTTGATGAAATGATAGACTTCATGCTTGGTAGTTTGCAGTTGGCAAATCAAAAACCAGACCTAATAGAAGGCGCAACGTTTGGTTATGGGGACTTATTCTATGAGGCAAAAGGGCGTTTTAACATATTCAATCCATGCAACGTCTGGGTCTCGCAAGCTTTGAATACGGCAGGTGTATCGGCTGGAATTTGGACACCAACTACCTATAGTTTACGGTTACATCATAAATTATATATCGAAACGAAATAAACCTAAGGCTTCCAGCTATAAATCCAGTCCTGTTTCGCTAACAGATTTTTACCGGAAATTTTGCTTAATCCAAGATTGCGCACCATGGCGGGAATGCCAGATAAATGATAAATCTGCCCGTTTCTGCGTGCCGTTCTTACCACACGTTGAACCCTTGGCAGTCGCTTTGCTTCAAATGCTTTAAGTGCATTTTCCTTATCATCAATTGTTGAAAGACACTGCGTAAGAACATGTGCATCCTCTATCGCTTGTGCAGCACCTTGTGCTGCAAAGGGTAGCATCGAATGAGCCGCGTCACCGATTAACGCAACGCTTCTATGAGCCATGACACGGATGTCTCGTGTTTCATATAACGGCCAGCCAGACCAGTCTGCTTCCAGCTCAAGCAGAGATTGAAAATCATCACACCAATGCGAAAAACTCTCTTGCAGTTTGGCTTTCGATATATCTTTTGCCTTAGATTGATCAGCCTCTTGCGTAACAGCCACGAGATTTAAAAATTCACCGTTACGAACCGGATAGGTAACGACATGCGCTTTTGGACCAAGCCAGCCAAATGTATTATTCATGGCGTTTGGCATTTTCACATCATTGGCCGGAACCAGCGCTCGCCATGCAATCTTGCCACTGTAAACGGCTTTAGGAAGCTCTAAAATATCATGCCGCACACGTGAATGAATACCATCAGCGCCAATCAGAATGTCACATAGGTGTTCTGAAGGTTGTGAGCCTGATTGTATCATCGCTGTCGCCCCATTTTCATGGATGGCAGCATCTATGATTTCCGCTCCAAAGGAGATTGAAATATCGGGGTGTTGGTCACAAGCTTCAAATAGAATATTTTGTAAATCTGCACGATGGATAACAATATATGGGGCGTCATAGGTATCCTGGATATCAAACCCGAGCGGAAGACGCGAAAGCTGCTTCCCCGTCATTGCGTTCATCATGATGATCGCTTCAGGTGCAGTTCCTAACTCAAGCAATTCATCACTCAACCCTAGTGCACTCAAAATATGAAAGGCATTGGGAGAAATTTGTATTCCGGCACCGATAGGTTGCAAGCTGGCTGTGCGTTCAAAGACATCAACCCTGTGGCCTGCCTTTGCCAGGCAAAGTGCTGCGGCTAAGCCGCCAATTCCGCCACCAGCAATAAGTATTTTGCGACGGGCAATTGTCATGCTGTCAGATTATGCTGCTTGGTCGTTGAAGGTACATCCTTCAGGGCGTGTTTCATGACCTTTTAAATCGCTTGCATGGCGATAAACTGTTGAACAATACGGGCAGATGATTTCATTATCACTTCCCATATCCAGGAACACATGTGGATGATCATAAGGTGCATTTGCGCCGCAGCACATGAATTCCTTTACGCCAACTTCAATGGCTTCGACACCCTGGTCATTTTGAAAATGTGCAACTGATGTTTCAGCCATAATAATATCCTTATGCATTTGCTTTTACATGTAATACTCTTCTAAAAGATTGTGTAGTTTATGCAAAGAGAATTTTGAGAGACCCCATGAAAATTGCCAAACTTGATGTAGCCGAGATTGCTTATCTGGATGAAGGAGAGGGGGATGCTATCCTGCTCATTCACGGGTTTGCTTCCAACGCCAAAACCAATTGGATTAGCCCCGGTTGGGTGCAATTTCTGGTGGATAGTGGTTTCCGTGTAATTGCATTGGATAACCGGGGTCATGGTGCCAGTCAGAAGTTTTATGAGGAAGCTGCCTATGCACTGAAAAACATGGCTGATGATGCAGTTGGTTTGTTGGAATATTTAAACATCAAACAAGCACATATAATGGGCTATTCTCTAGGGGCAAGAATATCTTCAACACTGGCTTCGCGCTCACCAGAACGCGTTAGCAAACTTGTTTTGGCAGGCAATGGTTATAACATGATTGAAGGGTCGTTTGATTCATCTGAAATTCATGCAGGCCTCTCAGCAGCTAGCCTTGAGGATGTAACAACACAAATTGGCAAGGATTTCAGAACCTTTGCAGAGATGACTGGCAGTGATTTAAAAGCACTTGCAGCTTGCATCATGGGTGGCCGATCATACATCAAAAGGGAAGTATTCGAAAACCTGAAACCACAAACCATGGTGATAGTTGGTACAGAAGACACTGTTGCGGTGGATGGCAAAAAACTTGCAGATATCATTCCCAATGGCCACTTTGAACCTATCCCAAAACGCAATCACATGAACGCGGTTGGCGACAAGGTTTATAAGGAAAAAGTTCTGGAATTTTTGGCGAAATAGTACCAGTTTACAATTGTTCACCATATATTGCCTTGTTCTCTTGTCATCATGGCTTATATTTGGAAGTCTGGTTTAAAGGAAAAAGCCCATGACATCTGTTAATCTCAAGAACGAGCAAACGCCAAAAGTTGACCCGGTATGGGAAGCCATTCGTGAAGAAGCTGAGGCCGTTGTTGCTAAAGAGCCGATGATGTCTTCGTTTATTTATAACACTATTCTAAACCAGCACTCGCTGGAAGATGCGGTTATCTTCCGTATTGCAGAACGTCTGCATAATAGGGATTTTTCTGCTGATTTGGTTCGCCAAAGTTTTCAGCAAATGATGGCTGATACCAACGAATGGTCAGAAATCTTGAGAACAGATATCGCAGCGGTCTACGATCGTGACCCTGCTTGCCATCGTTTTATCGACCCAATCCTTTATTTCAAAGGCTTCCATGCGATACAAACACATAGACTTGCGCACTGGAATTTGAACAAGGGGCATAAAGATATCGCCCTTTACCTACAATCGCGCTCTTCGCAAGTGTTTCAAACAGACATAAACCCTGCAGCCCAATTTGGGCGCGGTGTTTTCCTTGACCATGCGACAGGCCTTGTTGTGGGTGAAACAGCCGTGGTTGGCGATCATGTATCTATTCTGCACAGCGTAACCCTTGGTGGTACAGGCAAGGAAAAAGAGGATCGTCATCCCAAGATTGGCAATGGTGTCTTGCTCGGTGCAGGAGCTAAAATTCTAGGCAATATTAAAGTTGGTGATTGCTCCAGGGTTGCTGCGGGTTCTTTGGTTATCAAGCCGGTACCAGACAAAGTAACAGTTGCCGGTATTCCTGCAAAAGTGGTTGGCGTGGCAGGGTGTTCAGAACCTTCACGCTCAATGAACCAAATATTGGCAGAAGATAAGAGTTAATTGCTTTACATGGCGTGGCAGGCAGTGCAAAAAGCAATGCAACAAATCACATGCTGGAGATTGTCTCGTGACACCTGAAGAAATCAAAAAACTCGACGCTTATTTCAAATCTGTTTTTGGCAACGAACAATTGGCGGTCAAGCCGCGACCAAAAAAGACAGATTCTTGTGAAGTCTATAAAGGCGATGAGTTCTTGGGCGTTATTTATCTGGATGAAGATGAAGGTGAGCGCTCATTCAGTTTCTCAATGGCTATCTTGGACATTGATCTGGATTCGGTTTAATCTCAATTAAGCTTTATACTTGGCTCTACAATCATTGAGTTCATTATCGCGCGAACAGATTGTTCAAGCTCAATCCAGGATGCCAAATGTTTCTGATGGAAACGATACGTTAGCATCAGGTTTTTACCAATATGAATATCGCGTATGCAAAAAGGGGTTGTTTCTGCGATCTCTCTTACGCATCGTGTTGCAAAGGGGTAAGGACTGGAAGCTGCGTAATATAAGTCTTCATCAATAAATCCACCTTTGGCACTTAAGCCTTGTTTCACAAGCCCTGAATAGCTGCGCGTGGCTTTTCCTTCAAAAAACTGCGTATAAATAGGACCAACCCTGCCTGACATGTCATAAGACATGTTGCGCGGTTCAATAGAGACAAATATCAGGTTTGTATTGTCTTTTGAATCATTAAAGTCTGCACTTAAGCTGTCTTTATACCCAGACAATGATGGCCAATGAAGGTAGAGATCAAGCTTCTCATGCGCACCAGAATTGCGTTGAGAGAAAAATCTTACCTTGTTTGCAGGTACGTTGAGATACTCATCACCAACAATCATTTCCAGTCCTGCTGTCGAAGAAGAATGTCCAGCTCTGGATAGGCTATCTCCAAAGAAGTGAGCTGTAGTAAACATTGCAATTGCTGCAATTAGCAGCGTTAGAGCCAGCAAAAGAATGTTTTTTAAAAGTTTTGAGCTAATTCTCTCCGGCTTTTTCTCGCTTTCCATACGTGTTTTTGCAAGGCGTTCAATATGACCAGGCATTTGTCGCTGAAAAGATGCATTGCCTGAACGTCCCGCTATAACAAGCGGGTCAGAGTAGTGGCTATTTTGACTGACACTATTCATAATCTGGCAATCCAAGAAATGATTCAATTAATTTGAACGATTTGGCATGGTTATTGCTTCGTTAATTCAAAACGGATGCACAGGCCAAATCTCTTGACTCTACACTCGTTTAACATGGTAAATACTAAGTAAATTTATAGGTAATGAGTTAAATGATAGCTGCTTTTGTAATTGTGTTCGGTTTTGTAACTGCAGGTTTTATAGCGACAGCGTCGGCTATTTACCAAAATGCGGATGGTTCAGTTCAACTTTCCATGGGTACACCTGTAAAAACTGCAAAAGCGTTTCTCCTTTGTATGTTTGTCGGCCCTTACGTATTGGCAAAAAACGGTTTGTTTTTATGGGCAGAAGAGAAAATAAGCTTTTCACTAATGGGAGTTTGCTTTCTAATCGCAGTTGTGTGGAGTTTTTGCATTGGCATTGTTTCAATTCAAACACTCGTCGGGTTGGGAATTTTATAAACAGGGAGCATACATATGCCAATATACGAGCTTGATGGAATAAAGCCTCAAATATCACAGGGTTTTAACTGGATTGCACCAACGGCTGTTTTGATTGGCGATATACACGTTGGTGAAAGCGTTGGCATTTGGTTTGGTAGTGTTCTTCGTGGCGATAATGAGCCAATTACCATTCACGACGACACGAATATCCAGGAAAATTGTGTGATGCATACTGACCCTGGTTTTCCGCTCACGATTGGCAAGGGATGCACAATCGGCCACAAGGCAATGCTTCATGGCTGTACGATTGGTAATAATTCCTTGATTGGTATGGGTGCGACAGTTCTTAATGGTGCAAAGATTGGCGAAAATTGTCTCATTGGGGCAGGCGCTCTTGTGCCTGAGGGAAAAGAAATACCAGACAATTCACTGGTTGTTGGTATGCCTGGAAAAGTGATCAGGCAATTGGATGATAATGCTATCCAAGGTCTAAAAGCTTCTGCCCAACATTATGTAGCAAATGCCAAACGTTTTGCCTCAGGTTTGAAAGAAGTTTAAATAAAAAAAGGCCGGTTTGTATAAATACAAACCGGCCAAATTGATCTGGTCTGGTGGGGACGGGGGTAGGTGGGGATCGACCAGATCAAAACCAAATTACCAACCCAAAACTTTTTATCCTCGACGATCTACAATCTTGGTCCAATGACCAGAGTATTTTGAAGACTGTCGTTTGAGGTACGTGTATTCCGTTTCATTCCACTGTTTGATTTTGTCACTTAGATTATCCAAGACATAATCAGCACGATCCGTTCTAACGGTTAAGACTGCGTGACCTTCGCCATTAGGTTGTAAAACAACGGTAATAAGAAGGCTTGATGCAGGCCAGCCTCTTTGCATCAACATATGTCGCTTCATCAATACGTAGTCTTCGCAATCACCAATGCTTGTTGGATAAATCCAGTGCTCTTCAATACCAAAGCCTTCCATATCGGTGACCGGTGCAATGGTAGAATTTGAGTATGTATTGACTTCCACAAGATCTTTCCAGCGCTCGCGAGTAAGCTGAGGCGCGTTGGTTTTACGCGTGTTTATTTTACAATCTGATGGATATTGCTTGCAGTAATTGTAGTGACCAATCGGCTGTGATGTTAATCCGGCCAATTGCATGTGTGCGGTATTTGCCGCTTGCGCTGTTGTTGCTGAGAATGCGGTAATTGCTACCGTCATCAACAAAGCGTTTTTAAATTTGTTTTTCATTGTTTAATTCCCCGTCTGTCGAAACAATGACAGACAGGTGTTGAGATCAAAAAAAGAAAACCACTCAACTTTAATGAGAAGTTGAACCGCATTTAAATTGACTTTGGTTCAAGTTTTTTGAAAGTTTTATGAGAGTTTATGTAAAATTGTAACGAATATGAAATTTTATATAAAGATCAATAATTTAGCGCAGGGTTATTGATCTGTAAATTGTGGTTTGTAAAAAAAACTTAATTCAAAATCAAATACAAACGAAGGATGGCGCTCTAAAAATAAAATTTCAACGCTAAAATAATTGTAATTATTTGAAAATTTTCTCTGACATATGTTTCTTGCACTTAGTTAAGTGCAAGAAATCAGTATCTATTGAGCGATATAATCGCGCAAAGTATCGTGAGTTTGCAGAATGGCAAATTCAATCGCCACACCCTCATCGAAATGACGAACAACACGGCCACGCATGTTTCCTAGCCACATCAATGTACCAATGGCTGGTCGTACAGACATTTCGATCGCAGCACCTGATAGTGACAAGTCAATGATATGAACTTCATATGTTCTTCCATCTTCAAGTTTGACTCGGGTGACGTTGCGTGTTGGAGCAATACGCTCATGGCGGCGATCTTCAGGAAGGCTCAACTCGTGTCTGTTAGCAATCCAGGTAATCTTGGCAGCAAGTTTATCGCGTTTGTGTGGTGTAGCATTGACTGACATTGCAAAACCGCCATTGAAAACGCGAAGAATTTTTCCCTCCAAGCGCCCAAGATGATCCACATAGGCAATGATTGTCTCACCAATAGCACCCACTTGTGGTGTGATTAGTGTCGCACTGCCTGATGACATGCTTTGTATCTGGCAAGGAAATTCTCTTTTGTCCTGCATCATAAAGCGGCCAAAAAGAGTTACCTCGACGTTCTGAAATTGCATTTCAGCATCAGAAAGTTCAAGTGCACTATTTGTTTGAGCAAAACCTACCATTTAACAGCCATATATAAGATGTATCTAAGTGAACATAGTATTGTCTGATTAAGTTAAGGAATCGTTTGCGTCTTCAATTTGAACGTAGATTTTTGATTATTTTTCCAGTCCACCATCCAAGACAGTCAAATGTTTGACTTTACGAGGAGCATTTTGTGTTTCTGAGGTGGGCAATTGATGGGATCTGCTTGAGAAAACAGGCAGCTCTGGTGAAAGCGAGGGTGTTTCAAACGAATTTTCAAGATCCACTGTTCGGACCGATTTAATACGGTTGTTAACAACAGGATCGATACCCATCCAAATAGGTGTTTCAGAAGGCGCAGCTGTGCCCAAAATTCGGACAGTTTCAGAGGAGCCATTTAAGAGCGGCAATAAAAGTGTTTCATATTCAAGAAAATGATTATTTTCAGTTTCTGCAATATGAGCAATCACAATCGGTTTGGCTTGATGGTAAACCTGTTTCACAGCATCGAATATCTTCAGATTATCGGCTTCATCCCAAAGTCCCAGATATCCAACACTTTTCAATTCCCGTCCATAAGAGCTGCACAATTTCGTTCCAGCCAAACGGAAGCTGATCGTTCTATACAGATGATCAACTTCTAAAATAAATGTATCCCCCAAAATATCTCTAATATCGCTAGGTTCAATTTCTGTACGCTCAGGGGCTACTCTCGTACCTCTTAGATTATTCCAATAAGTGAAAATCTTTTTAGAAGTCTTGTGTCTCATTTAAAATACCAGCCTTATAAATTCCAACGGCCAGAACCCATATTGTCTCTTATTGTGACAAAATGGATAGGTCTGACCTAACTGAACACAAGTTTGCAAGCGCCATGCCAAACTGAATGAGGGGAGATGCGTATAAAATGCTTAGACTACGGACTACGATAAAAGTCACAGTTGTTAACCTTAATATTATGTTAAGCTTGCAGGAACCAAAGTTTTATGGGAATTTGGTTCAACTCCTAAGAATGCAAAAGTTAACGAGTTGAGCATTCTTCACTATGAGGTCTGGACTGAAACACTCTTTTCAGTTGGGGATTGACCAACAGCCCAAGGTTTAATGCCTTGGGCTTTTTTTTGCCTGATCTTCTGATAAGTATGCTCTAAATGAAAAAGAGATATAAAAACCATGCACCCAGCTGTTGATGAAACTACAACGCAACAAAAACAACCCATTTTCAATCTGCACTGGATTATTCCTGCAACGATTGGGTTGATGGTGCTTATCCATTTTTTGCGTGTTTCAGTTTTGGAAGAACAATTGAACTATAATGTTATCGTAGAGTTTGCTTTTATTCCCATTCGATACGCACATGCAGAATTACTGGAACTTTCACCCTTTGCAATCTACTGGTCGCCAGTCACATATAGCTTGTTGCATGCTGATTGGGCACATTTGATTATGAATTCATTCTGGTTACTTGCCTTTGGCGGTTTAACTGCAAGAAGGTTAGGGGCTTCAGGCTTTGTAGTCTTGTTTGTTATTGGGGCAATTGCTGGCGCAGCACTTCATTATTTTTTCCATTCAAACGATATAGCCCCCATGATAGGGGCATCAGCCTCCGTCTCGGCGTGCATGGGAGCAGCAATGAGATTGCCTGCTTTTTCTGAAGCTTCATTTGAGGGTGATGTATCGAAAGTAAGAATAAGATCATTGATTGAAGCTCTTACAAACCGTCAGGCTCTGACATTCATTGGAATTTGGTTTGGTATAAATTTATTATTTGGCACAGGCGTTATTGATATTACAGGCAATGGAAATCCTATAGCCTGGGAAGCGCATATTGGAGGGTTTCTAGCCGGACTGTTATTATTCGGATTTATTGATAGATTATTTAAACGCGACGATACGTCTTCAGCTGATAGCTTCTAAAAAACCTGCGTCTTCAAGTGAAGCTAATTGGAATTTAGTTTGCTTGTACCCCAGATCAATCGATTCACTTGCTTTATGAAAATCCGTTAAACCAATATTCTCCAGTTTTGGCCTGATAATCACATCAGGTGGATCACCAGCCAGTCTTGAACGAATAATACGATCTTGAATAATATTAAATGCCTCAATCATAACGCCTGTAATGCCAAGTTTTTGCTTTTTGGTTGTAGTATTACTGCCAAAGCTAAACGGTAACCAGGAAGATGGTATTTCTTCCAGAGATGGCAGATTCTCGTCATGACTAGTTTTCAGAATGGAAGAAGACCTGACAACAGATGAGCGCGCAAATGTCTCGCGATCAAGATTTATTGCCATTACGATTTTTTGCTCAAATGCACGGCACGCAGAAACGGGAACAGGATTTACCAGAGCACCGTCCACTAGATGTTTACCCATATGGGTTACGGGCGCAAAAACACCCGGCAGCGCATAAGATGCCCGAATGGCAGGTGCCAGTAATCCGTCTTCCAGCCAAACTTCGTGACCGGTATCAATTTCAGTTGCAACGGCAATAAAGCGTTTGTCCAAATCCTCGATACGGATGTCACCCAGTTCATGATCCAACCGTTCTGCAAGGCGATTTCCTGCAATAAAACCTGATTTTCCAAGTGTAAAATCAACATATCTTAAAATCGTACGTCGTGTAATGGATCTGGCAAACTCTTCAAGCTCATCAAGTTTTCCCGCCAAATAACAACCACCAACAACGGCACCAATTGAGGTGCCGGCAATCATTGAAATCGGAATATTGGCTTCATCAAGCGCGCGTATTACTCCAATGTGCGACCAACCTCTTGCAACGCCTCCACCAAGAGCAAGAGCGATGCCATTTTGGTTGTAGTGCTTCAAGTCACTTTTAATCAGGTGCAAATCTGGTGCGCTAGAACTAGCAGTCTCTGCATTTTCTGCTACTTCACGCACTTTATCAATCTCGCTTTTTTTAAAAAGCTGAGTAACGGAGCCATCTTTTAATGTTTCGTTTGTACTCATTTGATTGCCTGTCTTAATGGGTTTTATGAAGCAAATATCGTGCCACACCCCATTTTCAAACATTCTAACAAGTAATAGTTAAAACAATGACACCTAGAAAAATGTGAACTGTGCAGAGATTGCCAAGACTACTACTATCACCATGGAAAGAGCCATAAATATGTTGATCATTCGCTGGATATTTTCTGGAAGCTCAAGCTTTCGTAAGGTTGCGCCAGCATAAAGCCAGCCGAAGTGTATGGGGATCCATATGGCATTTACAATCAGGATTTTGATCAGGATCATTTGGAAGAAATAATCTGGCCAAAAGTTAAAAGTCGTAAAAAAAGTTGCGTTAACTGCATACGCCTTTGGGTTGATGGCCTGTAATAAAAGCGCATCAAAAAAACCAGGAACCCGTTCTGCTTTGATAAAGGCAATCTCGCTACCTGCAAAAGCAATTTTAAAAGCAAGATAAGATAGATAAGCAAGAGACAATCCAAGCAAGGCTTCCGGAAGGTAGGGAACAGAAAAAATTATAGTTTTTAAACCAAATATGACTGCAAGACCTACTAAAAAGTTGCCAAGCCATAGTCCCCAAAGAAATCTTTGCCCTGCAATAAAGCCAAAAGCTGAGCCAACCCCTGCAATACTTAAAACACCAGGTCCTGGTGTAATAATCAAAAGAAGTGTAGCGCCCATAAATTCAAGCATTGAGCTTATTTTTCAAGAAAGATTAGTTTGGGTTGGCTATTATCATTTTCAATTTTACGGTAAAAGCAACTTTTGGCACCCGTATGACAAGCACCTTTGCCCTCAAGGCTTACTTTCAGCAAAATGGCATCTTGATCACAATCCGTGAGAATTTCCTTCACATAGAGTATGTTTCTCGAAGTTTCACCTTTTAGCCAAAGCTCTTGGCGTGATCTGCTCCAAAAATGTGATTTTCCACTCTCGATGGTTTTTTGAAGAGCTTCTGCATTCATGTGGGCAAGCATCAAGATCTCTCCCGAAGAATGTTCTTGTGCTATTGCCGTGATGAGCCCGTCCGAATTAAAACGAGGCGCTAGTACAGTACCTTGTTCAAGGTCAGACTTATTTTCAAGTGTTGGATAGATAGAAGACATTTATGGCCACCAGAGTTTTTCCTGATAGCCTTATCGTTTATTCCTTGCCCATACGCAACATTGCAAAGAAATTCTGTTGCTCTGCAGGGTTGTCGTGGAATGCGCCTGTGTAGGCAGTTGTCATGGTGGTAGAACCGTGCTTTTTGATGCCACGCATAGCCATGCACATATGCTCAGCTTCAATCATGACGGCAACGCCGCGCGGCTCAAGAGCATCGGTAATCGTGTGTGCTACTTGAGCAGTCATGTTTTCTTGTGTTTGAAGGCGTTTGGCAAAAATTTCTACAGTTCGTGCAATTTTTGAAAGACCGAGCACACGTCCATCAGGCAAATAAGCAACATGCGCCTTACCGATAATCGGAACCATGTGATGCTCACAATGGGAATGGAACGGTATATCCCGAACCAGTACCATATCATCATAACCACCTACTTCTTCAAATGTGCGACCAAGTACATCTTCTGCATCAAGATCATATCCGCCGAAGAGCTCTAAATATGCCTTGGCAACACGTTTTGGTGTATCAAGCAAACCTTCACGATTAATATCTTCACCAACCCATTTTAGAAGTGTTCGAACTGCATCTTCTGCTTCTTCGCGCGATGGGCGTTCGTCTTTCGCAAGTATTTTGCGAGTTTCAACTTTTTTAAGGCTTTCGAGAATTGCATCCATGCCTATCTCCTCTTTCGTCATGCGTTAAACTCCGCGTCATTTGATCTGTTTCGGACCAGTCGCAGCCTTTAACTCTAAAAGTGTAGAGAAGAGGGCTTTGGCCGGGTTCCGGGGCTTTTGAGAATGATTTCCCTCCGGCACGGTGACCTGACATATTCACGATATAGAGTATTTAAAAAAATGCTCAATAGTTTGTCGCATTAAAATATTCACTTAATTGTCGACGAAATGTTACTGAAACCTTATATTGTGACTTGAATAAGACATTATACTTTTTGTCTGAACCCCAACTGAACGAATAATGAGCGATAAAATGCTGGACTCTGTCTATAATTCTAAGATCATCGAATATGCTGGAAATATCCAGAATATTGGCGAATTGGAAGATGCGCATGCAAAATCGCGTGTTCATTCAAAATTATGCGGCTCTACAGTTGATGTTTCGCTCAAAATGGAGGCGGAAACAGTTACAGAGTTTGCTCATAAGGTGAAAGCATGCGCATTGGGGCAGGCTGCTTCTTCCATGATGGCGCGTGTCGTGGTTGGCAGTACGGCAGATGAATTACGCGAACTGCGTAATACAATGTATAAAATGTTGAAGGAAAACGGTGAGGCACCAGCTGGAAAATTTGAGGAATTTAAATTCTTGGAGCCTGTAAAAGAATATAAAGCCCGACACGCTTCTGCGCTTTTGACATTTGACGCAGTTGTAAATTGCATAGATGAAATTGAAGCTAATCGCCAAGCAGCTCAATGATATGTGCACTGAATCAAAACATCATAAATCAGACCTAAGTGATTCAAAAGATTCCAAGAAATCGCAAAATCGTAATTGGCAAGGTGAATGGCGCAGAACACCAGGGCGCGTAATCGGCACAAGTCTTATACGTGCTTATCAGCTGACTTTCTCCAGCATGATTGGTTATGGTTGCAGGCATCTGCCGACGTGCTCAGAATATGGATATGAGGCTATTGCAAGATACGGATTATTTAGAGGAAGCTGGCTCACGTTATTGCGAGTTGTAAAATGCGGGCCTTGGGGTACAAGTGGGCATGATCCTGTAGTGCCGTTAGAAAAGAAATTGAATGAAAAATAATCCGGTAGTTGTTGTTGAAATCACGCGCGGAAATTCTGTTGAAAGTATTCATCAGGTCGATATCGCTATTGCTGATAACGCTGGTAAAATCACAACGACTTATGGCGATCCAGATATTCACATTTACCCCCGTTCTTCCATTAAATCATTACAAGCCTTGCCCTTGATTGAATCTGGTGCCGCAGACGCATACGATTTTGAAGACAAACATCTCGCACTGGCTTGCGCATCACACAATGGACAACCCATGCATTTCCAAGCCGCAAGTGAAATGCTCCATAGGTCAGGACTGGATGGTTCATGTTTGGAGTGTGGCGCACAACTGCCAAAATACCCCGAAGATCAAATGACTGCCATGCGCAGTGAAGGTGGTCTGCAGCCCATTCACAATAATTGCTCAGGCAAGCATTCAGGCTTTTTGGCATTTGCAAAGCATACAGGGCTTAAAACGAACGGCTATATCGGGTTCGACCATCCCGTGCAAAAGGAGATTGCAGGCGTATTGGAAGAGGTGACGGGAGCCAAGCACAGTGCTGATAATTACGGCATTGATGGTTGCTCAATCCCAACCTTTAAAATTCCACTTACGAGTCTCGCTGTTGCATATGCTAAGTTTGGAGTAGGGGAAGATGCTTCTCCGCTGCGCTCAAAATCAATGATACGTTTGCGCGATGCCTGCCTTAAACATCCGGAAATGGTGGCGGGTAACAATCGGGTTTGTACGCAGCTAATGCAAACACTGGGCAATAGAGCTTTTGTAAAGGTTGGCGCAGAGGGTGTTTATACCATGTCATTACCAGAGCTAGGTTTAGGCGTTGCAATGAAATCGCGCGATGGTTCTTTCCGTGCTGTAGAAGTAGCTGTTTCCCAGCTGGCTTGTGATTTGCTCAAGCTTGATGAGACTGACAGGGAAAAAATGAAACTGCTAACAAATCCAGTTTTGAAAAACTGGAACGGGATTGAGGTGGGTTCCGCAAGGTTCGCCAAAGAATGAATTTGGTGAATAAGTTACTCAGTTCAAAATACATTGTCTGGATTTTATTATCAATTCCAGCCTTGGAATATATCCATGAGTTATTTTACCCGACACGACATTATCCAGAGATGATGCAATATTCTGGTGAGTTATCCATTCAGTTTCTCGTATTCACTCTATGCATCACACCATTAACACTAATTTTGCGATATGCTGATTGGGGAAAGACAGTTTCTCGTTGGCTCTTGAAAAACCGGAGATATTTTGGTGTCGCAGGATTTGGTTATGCGGTTATCCATACTGTACTCTATGTAAGGCAGACTTTTGATTTGGAACTCATTTGGCTTGAAGCTTGGGAGTGGCCTCTGGGAACCGGGTGGATATGCCTGTTAATTCTACTTCCACTGGCCATGACATCCAACCAGTGGTCAATCAATAAAATGGGCAGGGCATGGAAGCGGATGCAGCGACTGTCATACATCGCAATCATAGCAGGCTTTGCGCACTGGCTCTTGCTGGATTTCTTTATTGATAATGCAATGATCTGGATTATCCCATTAGTAATCGCAAAGCTGGTGCATTTAGGCTTTCGTGTGTATAGCAAGGGAAAGATACGCGTACCGCAGAGCACTTAAGGCACAAACCGCATGAATTACCGACATATATACCACGCAGGCAATTTTGCTGATGTGGTGAAGCACATCATTTTAAGCCGTGTAATTTTATACATGCAGCAAAAGGAAAAAGCTTTCCGCATTCTTGATACGCATGCAGGCATTGGTCTTTATGATTTATCATCAGAAGAAGCGCAAAAAACGGGTGAGTGGAAACAAGGTATAAAGCTATTGTTAGATGCAATCAGCAAAGCACCCAAAGATGTTAAACCGCTACTGGAACCTTATGTGCAAGCCGTGATGTCGTTTAATCCTGAAGGTGAGATTAAACAATATCCGGGGTCGCCACTCTTGTCGCGTAGACTCATGCGCAAGCAAGATCGTTTGACCGCCCTTGAACTGCACCCGGAAGATTATCAAACGTTGCAATCTCATTTTGAAGGGGATTACCAAGCTCGCATCACACATCTGGATGGTTGGCTTGGCTTGAAATCTCACCTGCCACCCAAAGAACGCAGAGGTGTTACGCTGGTTGATCCACCGTTTGAGGTTTTTCATGAGTTCTTCAACTTGCTAAAAGGCATGAAAGAAGCCAACGCACGCTTTGCAACTGGCACTCATATGATGTGGTACCCGATTAAAAATCGCAAAGCCTGTGATGAATTTAGAACAGAGCTCTATAAATCCAAAATACCGGCAATCCTCGATATAAGCCTGGAAGTGCGTAAACCAAAAGGTCTCAAGGAAACTTTTGATGGAACAGGTCTGGCAATTGTAAACCCGCCTTACGCTTTGGAAAAAGAATTGAGAGTTTTAATGCCTTGGCTGAAGAATGTTTTGGAAGATAATAAGGGTTCAGGGCAGTATATGATCAACTGGATTAACAAGGCGCCCTGATTTTTAAGTGAGGCGGTTGCTCTTAAATCTCAAATCACTTAAATCAACTCTAAACATATTAAACTGAAACCACCCGCGTTCGTTTGCGGGACTGGATAAAAAGGATACCGCCCAAGATGGCTCAAATTTCTCTATCATTTCCTGACGGCTCAAAACGTGAATTCGAAGCAGGTGTAACCGGTCTTGAAGTAGCTGAATCAATCGCAAAATCATTAGCTAAAAAATCAGTGGCTTACGCCTTGGATGGTGAGCTTCGGGATTTGACTGATCCAATAGAAAATGATGGCGCACTGGAACTGGTTGCACGCAGCGATGAACGTGCGCTGGAGCTTATTCGCCACGACTGTGCGCACGTGCTTGCAGAGGCAGTTCAAGAGATTTGGCCTGGCACACAAGTGACCATTGGCCCTGTGATTGAAAATGGTTTCTATTACGACTTCGCCAAGGATGAGCCGTTTACACCAGACGATCTGCCTGTGATTGAAAAGAAAATGCGTCAGATCATTGAGCGCAATGACAAGTTCACCAAGGAAGAATGGTCTCGTGATGAGGCGAAGAAATATTTTGCTGACAAGGGCGAAGATTATAAAGTCGAGCTAATCGACGCCATTCCGGAAGATCAGACGCTTAAAATTTATAAACAAGGCGACTGGCTAGATCTTTGTCGCGGCCCGCACATGCGATCAACCAAGGATATTGGCACTGCGTTCAAACTCATGAGCGTTGCGGGTGCCTATTGGCGTGGTGATTCAAATAACGCCATGCTGACACGCATTTACGGAACAGCTTGGGCAGACGAAAAACAGCTCAAGCAATATATGTTCATGCGTGAAGAAGCTGAAAAGCGCGATCACCGTAAGCTTGGCCGTGAGATGGATTTGTTTCATTTTCAGGAAGAAGGACCAGGCGTTGTTTTTTGGCATGGCAAAGGCTGGAAGGTCTTCCAAAGTCTGGTCAATTATATGCGTCGCCGCCTTGAAGGCACCTATGAAGAAGTCAACGCGCCACAAGTGCTGGACAAGTCACTCTGGGAAACTTCTGGCCATTGGGGTTGGTATAACGAAAACATGTTTGGCGTGAAGTCTGCCCATGCCATGGTTAATGAAGACGATGAAGAAGCCGACCAGCGCGTCTTTGCGCTCAAACCGATGAACTGCCCGGGGCACGTTCAAATCTTTAAACATGGCCTTCGATCATACCGCGAAATGCCTGTTCGATTGGCTGAATTTGGTAACGTCCACCGTTATGAACCATCAGGTGCTTTGCATGGCTTGATGCGTGTGCGTGGTTTCACTCAGGATGATGCGCACGTCTTTTGTACCGAAGAGCAAATGCGTGATGAATGTCTGCGCATCAACGATCTGATTTTATCCGTCTACAAAGACTTTGGCTTTGAAGAGATGTCAGTGCTGCTTTCAACACGTCCTGAAAAGCGGGTTGGCAGTGATGAAAGCTGGGATAACGCAGAAGAAATCATGACGGATGTTCTCAAAACCATCGAAGAGCAATCAGGCGGCAAAATCAAAACGGGTATCAACGAAGGCGAGGGTGCGTTCTACGGCCCCAAGTTCGAATACACTTTGAAAGATGCCATCGGCCGTACTTGGCAGTGTGGGACAACACAAGTCGACTTCAACCTGCCAGAACGCTTTGGCGCTTTTTATATCGACAGTGATAGCAACAAGAAGCAACCCGTCATGATCCACCGAGCAATCTGTGGTTCCATGGAGCGGTTCTTGGGCATCCTGATTGAGAACTTCGCAGGTCACTTCCCGCTTTGGCTAGCACCGGAACAAGTGGTTGTTGCTACCATCACAGGTGAAGTAGACGATTACGCGCATGAAGTTGTCGCCAAATTAAAGAAGGCAGGATTGCAAGCCAAGGTCGATACCCGCAACGAAAAAATCAACTACAAGGTGCGTGAGCATTCTCTTGCTAAAGTTCCGGTCATCATGGTTTGCGGCATGCGAGAAGCAGAAGAGCAAAGCGTCAACATTCGTCGACTTGGTTCCAAAGATCAAACTTCGATGAATTTGGATGATGCGATTGCAAGTCTAGTTGAAGAAGCAACGCCACCAGATTTACGTAGCTAAAAACATAGATTATACATCAAGAAAGTGTCTCATCATTAGGTTGCTCAAATGGATTTTAAGCGTGATAGCTCTGATTTCTTTAATTGGAGCTATTTTTATTGCTTATGAGTTATATAAAATTTGGCGATTTTTACCATCTGAACAAAAAATACAGACGTATTATAATTCATTAAGTCTCGATCAAAATAATAGATTTGTTCGTATCAATGAACTTCCTTCACACACTTATAAGGCAGTTTTAGCTGCTGAAAATTCAGATTATCTAAAAAATGGTAGCTCAATGGCAAACTGTACCTGGGTTTTAGTCAAGCGCGTACTTATTAACAGTTCTTCAAATTGCGATGATGGTATAATTTTATTTGTTGCCAATACTACTTTCTCAAAATTAGTTACTACAAATGCTAGATTGTCTCGGCATATTGAGAGGTTTTTACTAGCTTGGAAATTAGAAGCAGCCTTGGAGCCGCATCGGGTTTTTGAACTCCTATTAAACGAAGTATATTTTGGTTCTCGTGCTTTCGGGCTATATGCGGCATCAGAAACATATTTTAACAAACAGGCGAATGAACTTACCATCGCTGAATCCGCTCTACTAGCAGGAATATTAAAAGCGCCCACAAGGTATAATCCAATTAAAAACAAACAAATAGCAATTGAGCGACGAGATATCGTATTAAAGAAAATGGCAGATCGCGGAATGATATCCCAGATTGAGTATAATGAAGCGGTTAGTGCTGATTTTCAAAAATAAAGCAAGGAACTAATATGATAGGCAGACTGCGACTGATTTCCGGTTTTATATTGTTTGTCTTTGTGCTTGGGCATTTTGTAAACCATTCTTTGGGGCTTGTGTCTCTTTCCTTAATGAATAATGCTTTAGCGTACACGGTGGATCCTTGGCGCACAGTGCCTGGTACAATCTTGATGCTTGCAAGCCTTGGAGTGCATGCCGCGCTTGCTGTTTGGGCGTTATATTCACGGCGCTCCTTGCGCATGAAGGCATGGGAATTTTTTCAACTTTTCTCTGGTTTCATGATACCAATTTTACTTGCTGCTCATGTTCTTTCCACGCGTGGCGCTTATGAAGCCTTCGGACTGAATGAAGGATACGCCGCTCAACTTTATGTGCAGTGGATTGGTGCACCATATCGTGCCTTTATGATTTTTTCTGCACTGATATTGGTGTGGGTACATTCTTGTATTGGTTGGCATTATTGGCTGCGCTACAAGCGATGGTATAATCAGGCATTCCCATATCTCTCGGTTTTGGCAATTTTAATTCCAACACTAGCAATCGCCGGAATAGTTTCAGCAGGATTTAAAGTGACAAGACTGGCCAAAAGTGAAAACTGGGTGGCTGGCCTTTTTAAGAAAATTAACAAACTGGGTGATGAATACCTTGCTTTCATTCTCGAAAACGAGATGGTTATTATCGGATCTGTATGTGTAGCCGTTTTGTCTGTTCTGGCAATTCACGCAGGGCGCTGGATTTGGAAGCAAAGAACAAACGTCATTAAACTTCAATATAGTGCTCTGGAACTTGATAAAAGAATAGAACTGAGAGTGCCGCGTGGGCAGACTGTTTTGGAAAACCTTCGTGAGAATCGTATTTCGCATGCCTCTGTTTGTGGTGGGAGGGGAAGGTGCTCAACTTGCCGTATCAGAGTTGAAGGAGACGTGGAAAGTCTTGCGCCGCTAACATTGGAAGAAAAAAAGATATTGCACCGTATTAAAGCTGATCCAAATGTACGATTGGCTTGCCAGTTAAAACTGGATAAGGATATTTCAGTCAGTGCATTGTTGCGACCAAATGTAGGTTCAAAAGAAGCTCTAAATCAATATCGTCACAAGGCTGGCGAAGAGCAGGATGTAGCAATTCTCTTTGCCGATATTCGAGGCTTTACAAAGTTGTCAGAAAGCCAATTACCTTACGACACAGCATTTTTATTAAACCGTTTTTTCGCAAGCATGGGTAAGGCTATTGAAGAATCTGGTGGACATTTGGATAAGTTCATCGGCGATGGAGTGATGGCAATTTTTGGGATCGATACATCTTTGGGTGTCGGTGCAAAACAAGCTGTGCTTGCCGCAAAGGCAATGTCTGAACGTTTGGAAACGCTCAATGAAACCCTTAGCCAAGATATAAACCAAACCTTGAAAATCGGTATTGGTATACATTGCGGAAAAGCGATTGTTGGAAACATGGGGTATAACAAGGCTGTCAGTTTGACGGCGATTGGGGATGTGGTAAACACTGCCAGTAGATTGGAGAGCCTGACCAAAGAATTTGGCTGTCAGCTTATTGTCTCCAAAAAAACAACCGCATTTGGCAAGCTGGATTTTTCAAAGATACCTTTACACGAAGCGTCCATAAGAGGACGTGTCGGGCCAATCCAGGTTTATGCAGTAGACGATGCATCCGCTTTAACGGTTAAAGAGTTGATACCTATTTAAACAAACGTGGCTCTGTACCAAGCAAGCCATCAGGTACGGGGACAAGCGTGTCTGTATAATCAGAATTAAGCGTCAGCGTTGGCCCTTCTTTGAGCCAAAGGCGGCCAGTAATAATTGCCGTATAGGCTGAATCATCTGCAATAGGTGCATCTGCATCGACAAGCAGGATACTTCTGGACAAATACAACGTACCCAACAAATTTCGTGCGTTGTTGCTCGATATACGATGTAATCGCACATTTTTTGGTAATCGATTTAAAAAGAATGGGTTGAAATCGAAACTGTAAGGAACATTTCTGTCCTCAAAGAATAAAATACCTGCGGTCGTTCCGGTTTCTGCAGCAGCAAGATTAATTGTTGTATCTGATTGAAAATCAATGACGGAACCTTCTCCAGTTAAAAAGAAAGTTGTTTTGACGCCAGCAATTGAAGCTGTATCAGAAACAATAAACGGACCGTCTTTAATGGTGTATATACCAGGAGAAAAGGTAACTTTTGCATTGCCAGAAATCGTCAAGCCATTGCAATAAACGCCAGGCGAAAGGGTTTCATCAGAATTTACATTACGCGCAGTATTTTCTGGCTTGCATATAGTTACATTTGGTTGCGGACGCTTAATGAGCGGGTCCTCGATTTTTGGGCAATCCGTGATTGGCTTGGGTGTAAATGATACATTTGATCTGCGGCCAAACGTTAGCACGCCACCAGCAGAACAAATAGAACCTGCAGACATGGTTGATGAAGCATCAGCCCTTAATCCAAATCTTGATGTTGAATTACTAAATACCGTACAGTCATTTGCCTGAACAACGGCACTATTATCAAGGTGAATACTTGATTTGGCCATCCTTTGCGGTTGCATTAAACCAACAATACAGGTCAATGACTTACCGGCCAATGCACCAGTAGCGCTCACTTCAATTGGTGTCACACGGTAATCAAATAAATGAGCCAGGAAAGGTGTCCACTTGTAACTTAAATCAATTTTTACCTGAGAATCCTTTTTTGAAGGAGTAGCGGTAATGGTTAACTCTGTTTTTTCACTGCTGAGTTTTGTGCTTTCACTAAAAACAGCATTCACATAAGCGCCTGCAACTTCTGAGATGAGCTTTTCATCAGCGCCCACAAGACCTAACTCTTTAACACTTGCAAGCGCTGCTGCATCTGCAGCCTCCTGTAGCGCTGCTCTTTGCTGGTACATTATTATGTAATCAGTAGAATAGGCACCAATCCCCAATACAAGGGGGGCAATAACGGCTACGGCAGTAACAATGTTACCATTACAATTTTTCAAAAATGATTTTACTTTAGAAAACATATTCAAAACGATACGTACCAGATTAATTATTACAAATAACAAGAGTTCTAAGTATTACTTTTGCCCTAAACTATTTACAAATACACAGTCGGCATGAATATTTTGCCTACGTAAAACTCAAAATTGAATATACTCTTGATAGAGTTTATTAACTTTTATCTATCTTCACTTTCGTTAGTTCACCGACAGAACATCTTATTGTGATCTGATGCAGGCATTTATTTGCTTCGCTTAATTGACGAGTTGGAGCAAATCCATAAACTGCTTTTATCAATTTAAATTGAAAGTGCATTTATGAAGAGAGTCACAACCTGCAGCTTGCTGATAAGTTTGTTACTAACCTTATCTTCCCATGCAAAAGCCTGTGAAGTAGCTCTTGCCCTGACAGTTGACATATCAGGTTCCGTTGATCGTAAAGAATACAAATTACAAATGAATGGTCTCGCAGGCGCGCTTCGTGACCCGACGGTGGCCCAGGCTTTAGTCACTCGCAAGGCAGCGCTCATGCTGGTCCAATGGACAGGTACTTCACGGCAAGTCGTAAGTTTAAATTGGCAACGTATGACAGATTTTGACCAGGTAGAAAATTTTGCCAGTAAAATAGAAACAACGCCAAGGGAATGGCGGAACTTCTCTACCGCGATTGGGGATGCGTTGATATTTACATCAAATAAATTTGCTGAGGTAAAAAAATGCAAGCGCAAGGTTATTGATGTTTCTGGCGATGGCTACTCAAACGAAGGCATTGCGCCATTGGCTATTCGCGCTCAGTTGGTTGATGCAGGTTTCACAATTAATGGTCTTGCCATAGAAGGATCATCCGACAATCTGACCCAATATTACTTTGACCACGTCATAGCCGGTGCAAAATCATTTGTCATGACAGCAAATACATTTGATGAATACCCCAAGCGAATTAAACAAAAGCTGTTTAGAGAAGTCACGAACCAGGTTGCGAGCCAAATAACTAACAATAATAAACTGTAAGTGTCATAATCTCTTTGATTTCACGAGCGCGTCTACTACGCTTTAACGAAAAGCACATGAGGAGTTGAGCGAATGTCATTTGATTACGTGATTGTTGGTGGAGGTTCTGCCGGATGTACATTGGCTGCTCGTTTATCAGAAGACCCCAATGTCTCAGTTTGTCTTTTGGAAGCTGGAGGACAAGGCGATGGTATTCTTGTGCGAGTACCCGCAGCAATCGTTGCCATGTTACCAGGGCGCCCAAAAATAAATAACTGGGCTTTTGAAACCGTACCACAAAAAGGTTTGAATGGACGCAAAGGTTATCAACCTCGTGGCAAGGCACTGGGTGGTTCGAGCGCTATCAATGCCATGCTTTATATTAGGGGGCATAAGTCGGATTATGATGAATGGTCAGAATTAGGTTGTCACGGATGGTCTTGGGATGACGTCCTGCCATATTTTAAAAAGTCAGAAAATAATCAACGCGGTGCAGATGATTTGCATGGTGAGGAAGGTCCGCTCATGGTATGCGACCAACAATCGCCCAGACCTATATCCAATGCTTTTGTTGAGGCAGGGCAGGCAACGCAATTGCGCTACCGTGAAGATTTCAACACAGGTGAAACTGAAGGCATAGGTCAGTATCAAGTCACTCATTTTTATGACGAAAAACGTCGCGGTGAGCGTTGTTCTGCGGCGGCTGCCTATTTGCATCCGGTTATGGATCGTAAAAATTTAACGGTTCTAACAAAGGCGCACGCAACCAAAATAAACTTTGAGAATAAGCGTGCAGTTAGTGTCGATTATGACAAAAACAAACAGACACATACCGTCAAAGCTAATCGGGAAGTTATCTTGTGTGGAGGCGCTTTTAATTCACCGCAACTGCTTCAACTTTCAGGTGTAGGACGCAAGCAGGATTTGCAACCGCATGGCATTAAGCTTGTTCATAAGCTTTCAGGTGTTGGCCAAAATTTACAAGACCACATCGATTTTACGCTCGCCTATAAAACAAAAGATACGGATAATATGGGGCTGGGCATCATCGGCCTTGCCTCTATTGTGAAGGATATCTTCAAGTGGAAAAAAGATGGTACAGGAACGCTAACCTCGCCGATGGCAGAAGGGGCTGCATTTATAAAAACCAACTCCAGTTTAGACAAGCCTGATATCCAATTGCATTTTGTAATTGGTGTCGTTGATGATCACGCTCGCAAACTTCATCTGGGATATGGGTATAGTTGTCATATTTGTGTCTTGCATCCTAAGTCACGAGGTTCTGTTAGTCTGCAAAGCAGCGACCCATTCGCGCCACCTGCAATCGATCCTAATTTCTTCTCTGAAGGCGAAGATTTGGAAGTCTTGCTCAAGGGAACTAAAATCACTCGTGAGATTATGAATACAAGTCCGCTTAAGGAATATCAGCATAAAGAGCTTTTCATCAATGAAGAGCCTAATGATGACACACTACGCGAACATATTAGAAGTCGCGCTGATACGGTTTATCATCCCGTAGGAACCTGCAAAATGGGAACAGATGATATGGCGGTTGTTGATCCACAATTGAAAGTTTACGGACTTAAGGGATTAAGAGTCGTTGATGCGTCCATCATGCCAAATGTGATTGGTGGAAATACCAATGCTCCAACGATCATGATCGCGGAAAAAGCAGCAGACATGATAAAGGCAAGCTATTAGGCGCTTTCGATCATTGTTGCTTTTTTTACCAGCATTTCTGCCTGACGCGCATTGGCATAATCAATCATGCGACCTTCAAAGGTCACGGCACCATTACCTGCTTTCGCACCATCTTCCATAGCTTTTAAAATACCTTTGGCGCGGGTAACTTCTTCTTGCGATGGCCCCATGATATCATTTGCAATATCAATTTGAGAAGGGTGTATTGCCCACTTGCCCTCGCAACCAAGTGCTGCTGCTCGTTTTGCAGAAGCAATGTAGCCTGCTTTATCTGAGTAATCCCCAAAAGCTGAATCAATCGGCCTTAGACCATTGGCTCGTGCTGCCACAATCAAGGTTGAGAGTGCGTGATGATGAATATCACTAATATACGTGTGTCGCTCACCGCTTTCATCTTCATCGCTTAAAACAGCATAATCATTATTCACACCACCAATATGCGTCGTGTGAGCATGAAGCGAGGCAGCATAATCTCCCGCGCCAAAATGGAGAGACTCAATTCTATCACTTGCACTTGCAATCTTGGTGATGTTCTGCATCCCTAATGCCGTCTCGATCATGACTTCCATGCCAATACGGTTTTTAAAACCCATGGAAGTTTCAATCTGAGTAAGCAACATGTCAATCGCATAGACATCGCTTGCAGTACCAACTTTGGGCACTAACAAAAGATCAAGTTTTGAACCACATCCTTCAACAACATCGACAATGTCGCGATACATATAATGTGTATCAAGCCCGTTGATGCGAACTGAAATGGATTTCTTCCCCCAGTCAATATTATTGACAGCATCAATCACATTGGCGCGCGCTTGTGCTTTATCATCGGGTGCAACCGCATCTTCAAGATCAAGAAAAACAATATCCGCGTTTGAGTTTGCTGCTTTTTCAAACATTCGCGTCTGAATACCCGGTACCGCAAGTTGGCTGCGGTTTAGTCGGGCAGGGACTTCTCTTGGTGTTGTAAAACTCATCTTTCCCCCAAAGCCAAAATCTTCAACTTAGTTTGGCGTTAAAACTTCAACATCCTTGTTAAAGCCAGAACGCACTTTAAAGTCTTCGCTGTAAATCTTGTCGTTATGTTTTGCAATGGCCGTGTAATTACCTTCAGATAATACCATTGTCGGAAAGGTGCTTTTGCTTTCTTTGATAACTTCGCCACCGTCTGTCAAAATAGACCATGCAGTATCAGCCACAGCGTCGCCCCCTGTTGAGCGAACCAGTCTGAAAGTTATGATTGCTGCACGGTGCTCCAGATTAGCTTCCGTTAGCTTTCCAGGTTGAACGCGCAGGTCGGCTCTAACAGTGGCGTTGAGTTTTCCAAAGGTAGAAACAACGTGATAGGTACCAACCGGAAGAGTAGTCACTTCACCCGCCTTGATATTACGTGCCAAAAGTTTTCTGGAACCATTATCCTGAATGGCTTGCTCATAGACGTTGAACTTTAACATGCGGGATGGAATGCGAACATTGCCTGTAGCACTTGCCAGTAGTTTTAGGCCACCTGCATTGAGATTGATTTCTTCGCGACTTGCTTCACCACCGACTGATATTTTCTTCACAACACCAGCATGACCATAAGCTGCGTGAATAATATATTCGCCAGGTTCAATATCAAAAGCTTTTGAACCACCTGTCGCATAAGCCAGTTCTTCAATTGTCTCTGGATTTTCAGAATTAAGCGGAAAGATGCGCCATTCCATACCGTCACGGATGATCGGGCCAGTGGAACTAAGCTTTGCTTCTAACAAGATACGTTGCTTTGCAGGTTCATCTGTTGATTGGGCAAAAGCCACAGACTGCCAGCCAAATACAGCAAAGACGAAAATAAACATTTGAGTTAGAAAAATACGATTCATTTATCTGTTAATCTCCTATTCTTAATGCAAAGCGCAAATTTGCGTAGTTTTCAAGGCAGTAGATTGATTTACTGAAAAAACCTGCTTAATTCTGTTCTTTCATATCATCAAAGAAAGTTCATTAATGTTCTATACCCCAGAAAATCGTGATCCAAGTTTAAAGTACGATCCTATCAAAGCGATTGTCGCGCCACGCCCGATAGGTTGGATATCGACTTTGTCTCTTGATGGGGTGGCTAATTTGGCGCCTTACAGTTTTTTTAATGCAGTTGGCGGCATGCCACCTATGTTGATGTTTGCATCAGAAGGTCTCAAAGACAGCGCGCGTAATGCAGCTGATACGGGTGAGTTTGTTTTCAATTATGCAAGTAAAAATCTTTCGCAAGCCATGAATGCTTCAAGTGCAAATGCGCCATCTGGTGTAAGTGAGTTTGAACATTACGGCATCGAAAAAGCCCCTAGCAAAATCATTGCACCACCGCGCGTGGCTCAAGCTAATGCTGCCATGGAGTGCAAGGTAACCAGCGTTGTTGAAACCAATGATGTTGAAGGAAATTTGACAGGCGCTGTTATTATTATCGGTCAAGTAGTCGGGGTACATATTAACGATGACATGCTGCGTGATGGCAGGTTTGATGTAACCCTGGCAGAACCGGTCAGTCGTTTGGGATACATGGATTTTGGTTTAACCAGCGATTTGCACGAGATGCTTCGCCCTGAATTTAAAGGGTAAAATCCTTTAAAAGTTAACAAAAGATTTTTTTCTATAGTGAACCGATCGTTAATTATTACGCGCTATAACTCCTGCAAAGAGTAACGTCCAAAGTTAGTATATGGGCTGGAGTTAGTATGGTAATTGAGTATTTTCTAGAGTGGGTCGAAACAGCAACTGTCGCAAAGAGAACGGAAGCTGCTTCCGCGCTTGTTCGTGCATATTTGAGAAGCGATATCTCCAATGAAGAGCGTGAAGATGTTGAGGCAGCGCTGACAACTTTGTTGGAAGACCCTGCGCCATCTGTCAGGGGGGCTTTGGCTCAGTCCTTCGGTGCTCGCAAACAAGCGCCAAGACATATTATTTCTGCGCTCGCTGCCGATACTTTAGATGTTTCCATAATTGCGTTATCCCAATCCCCTGTCCTTCATGATATGGAGTTGATTGAGTTTATCGAAACTTCAGATGTTGATAATCAAATCGCGATTGCCTGTCGTCCGTGGTTAAGCGAGAAGCTTTTGACAAGTATTTGTAATAGTGCGCATCAAGACGCATGCATGGCTTTGATGATGAACCCTGTCGCAAACTTCACGCAAGATAATTTACACACAATAGCCCAGCGTTTCGGCGAGATTACAGATATTCGATTGATGTTATTAGATCGACAGGATCTTGCAGCAGAATCGCGTCTTATTTTGATTGATAAACTAGGTAGCGCATTATCCAACATGGTAGCATCCAAAGGTTGGATGCAAGAAAATAAAGTCAAGAAAGTTGTCAGTGAAGCCTGTGACAAGGCCTCAATCGAATTTGTTGCCAATGCTTCAAATGAAGACGTGACGCACCTTGTTCGCAATATGATTGAGAGCGGCAAAATTACAGTCAGCTATCTACTACGCGCAGTTTGTATGGGTAATATTACCCTGGTTGCACGTGCCTTTGCGGAGTTGAGCGGCGTTAGGTTTTCACGAGTTGAGGCAATTCTGACAAAAGACAGAAAATCAGCCTTTAAGGCGCTTTATGATAGAGCCGGCCTGCCAATATCCGCTTTTATTATATTCCATACAGCGATTTCAACCTGGCGGCGTCTATTATCTACTGGCGTTGCAGAAAACAATGCCCGACTACCATATCTTGTAACTCGCGAAGTGCTTGAAACTTACACAGGTAGAAAAGATGAGGTCGTTGACGACCTGATATTGTTGCTACGCAAGCTTTCTGCGGAAACGGCTCGTGAGAGTTCAAAAATCAAGGCTGCAGAAATTGCAAGTCGTGTTTCATTTGAAGATTCAGAAGTTCAAATCCAAAGTGACGTAGAAGAAG
>CALHIB010000037.1 GCA_938030595.1 uncultured Rhizobiaceae group bacterium
ACCGCGAAGCTGGTGCTTTTGGTGTCTTTCATCACATCAAGCGCACGTTGGCTTATCATGGCAACGCCTACGCCCGGTGACGATGACCAACCTTTTTGAGGGGCAGAGATGAAAACATCAACGCCTAGTTTGCGCATATCGATCCACATACATCCGGATGCAACGCCGTCCAGAACAAACAAGCCACCATTGGCATGCACTGCATCTGCCGCTCGTTTGATATATTCATCTGGCAACATCATGCCAGCTGAGGTCTCAACATGCGGTGCGAAGACAACGTCCGGTTTTTCGCGATGGATGCGCTCAACCAATTCTTCAATCGGCGTTGGCGTGAAAGGTGCTTCACGATTGTCTTGGGAATGATTGGCTTTCATCACGGTTGACGTTGCAGGCATGTCGCAAGCTTCGAAAATCTGCGTCCAGCGGTATGAGAACCAGCCATTGCGCACAACCATTGTGTTCTTATCCGTCGCGAATTGACGTGCAACGGCTTCCATTGCAAACGTTCCACCACCTGGAATAAGTACTGCAGCATCCGCCTGATAAACTTCCTTGAGCATGGCAGAAACATCGTTCATCACGCCTTGAAATGACTTTGACATGGCGTTTAGTGAGCGGTCTGTGAAGACGACTGAATATTCCAGCAATCCATCAGGGTCGACATTTGGGAGCAGTCCAGGCATGAAATTATCTTTCTAGTTTCGTGAAAAAATAAGCTATTTTTTCATATAACCATTTTTAGTTAGCTGCATTAGAAATCTTGTCAAACATGTATGTACAAAATTGGATTCTTGTTATGTTAGTCATAAAAAATGGCGCAACATAAGTTGCGCCATTTTTCCTCTCCCTAACAGACGGTAATTGAGGGGTAGTAAGCTATAATGGAAGCTTATCAATGACCGTCTTGAGATTATCTTGAAAATTCAGGATAGGCTTCCACACCCACTTCAGCCTTATCAAGCCCCAAAGCTTCGTCTTCTTCCGATACGCGGATGCCGATTGTCACTTTAAGAACTGTCCAAAGAATAGCTGAGCAGACCACTGTGAAGACACCATAGGCAAGGATGCCGATGAACTGAGTGCCGATGCTTGCACCGTCGTTTGAAATGACAACTGCCAAAGTACCCCAGATACCTGCAAGCAGGTGAACCGGAATTGCACCAACCACATCATCGATCTTGAACTTGTCGAGCATTGGTACTGCGAAGACTACGATTGCGCCACCAATACCACCAATAATAATGGATAGGAACGGACCAGGCATTAGCGGTTCTGCAGTGATTGAAACCAGACCTGCAAGCGCACCATTAAGAGCCATGGTAACATCGATTTTTTTGTACATCACCTGCATCATGATCATCGCAACAAGCACACCACCACAGGCAGCCAGGTTTGTGTTGATGAAGATGCGAGAGACATCAGAAGCATTTGCATTGTCGCCAAGGGCAAGTTGTGAACCACCGTTAAAGCCGAACCAACCGAGCCAAAGAATGAATGTGCCCAAGGTAGCAAGTGGTATGTTTGAACCAGGCATTGGTACAACACGGCCATCTTCTGTGTATTTACCCTTACGAGCACCTAGGATGATAGCACCTGTAAGTGCGGCCCAGCCACCAACTGAGTGAACGATTGTTGAACCGGCAAAATCCGAGAAGCCCATTTCTGACAACCAGCCAGCACCCCACTGCCACGAACCGGAAATCGGATACATGACGCCAGTAAGAACAGCGACGAAAATCAGGAAAGGCCAAAGCTTGATACGTTCGGCAATCGTACCTGAGACAATAGATGCGGTAGCTGCACAAAATACCATCTGGAAGAACCAGTCAGAACCAACTGAATAGTCGCCTTCATTCGCTTCACCAGCCGCAGGCCAGCTATAAGGTTCAGGCGTTCCGATGTAACCACCATCAACGCCAGTGTACATCAGGCTGTAACCAATCACCCAAAACATGATGCCGGAGATTGAGTAAAGCGCGATGTTTTTCAGACATTGCATTGAAACATTTTTGGAGCGCACAAGACCCGCTTCGAGCATGGCAAAACCAGCCGCCATGAACATGACCAGAAAGCCGCCGATCAAAAACAGCATTGTGTTGAAGACGAAAGCAGTTTCAGCCTTGACGCTTTCGATTGTGGCTTCTTGAGCCAGTGAGGCATCAGAGATGACTGCTGCTGCAGCAAAAGCTGATCCCATAAGTAGTAATTTATATTTTAACATGATTTTATCCTGAGTTTGAAAACTTAAAGCGCGTCCGGGCCAGTTTCGCCTGTGCGAATACGCATTGCCTGTTTGAGGTCGTAAACGAAAATCTTGCCGTCGCCGATTTGCTCGGTGCGTGCAGCAGTTGCGATGGCCTCAACGGCTGCATCGGTAACGCTTTCATCGACCGCCAATTCGATCTTTATTTTTGGTAGAAAATTGATTGCGTATTCTGTGCCGCGGTAAATTTCCGTATGGCCTTTTTGGCGCCCATACCCCTTTACCTCTGTGACGGTAAGTCCCTCTGCACCCACTTCACTCAGTGCTTTGCGGACTTCATCCAGCTTGAACGGCTTTATAATTGCCATGATGATATTCATCGGTTTTCCTTCAGCTTGGTTAGAAGTTATAAAAATCAGGGATGAGAAAAATACCTCAGCCCACCCATGTTCAAAAACTACGCTTTGACAGGGTGAGTTGTCTGCTGTTAGTTTCTGGCATGGGTGGTGCAAAAAATGCAACACTCGTTTTTTTGATGGAGAAATAACGATTCATGCGCCATTTACTGCCTTATAAATATGTAGAAGAAATCGCCAAGGCAGGCTCTATTCGCAAAGCTGCTGAGACATTGGCGATTACACCTTCCGCGCTGAACAGACGCCTTTTGACCATAGAAGAAGAATTGGGTGTGCAGATATTCGAGCGCTTGCCTGTGGGTGTACGGCTCAATACAGCGGGTGAAATTTTGCTGGAACATATTCGTAATCAGATGTCAGATCTGGCACGAGTTCAATCTCAAATTGCAGATTTGTCAGGCCAGCGTCGAGGCAATGTTTCAATCGCTGCAAGTCCGGAATTGCTGGGTTCGTTTTTGGCAGGAGAAGTGCGCAATTATCAAGCAAATTTTCCAGGCGTTACATTTAATGTACAACAGAAATTTCGCGGTGAAGTGGAAAAAGCGCTCATAGAACATGAAGCAGATATTGGCATTGTTTATGAACCAATGAAACTTGCTGATTTTCAAACAATCTTCAATATCGTTCAGCCCGTATTTTGCCTGATGGATAAGACCCACCCTTTGGCAAAGAAAAAAATGCTGCGATTATACGAGTGCGCGGAATTTCCATTGATTTTGACAGAACGCACTTGGGGTGTGCGAAACTTGCTTGAGCAATCAGCCATCAGACTTGGCCTTAATCTTCGTTCTATCATTCAAACTGATGCACGAGGCTTTTTGATTAATTATGAACGCGATGTTGATCAACTGTCATTTGATATTCAAATCAATATCCCCGACAATCTGGAAGAACGCGGCATGGTCGCTGTACCGATTAATACGCTTGATGTGCCGGAAGGGTTTGTCTTTATCGGTCACCTCAAAGGGCGAACCATTCCGGTTGCCTCGGCAAGGTTTCTGGAGCAGGTAACAACGCAGATGGCAGGGAAATTTGGGTGATAAAAACACATGTCTGATCCGATGAATTTTCTGGAAAGTCTATCAGCAAAAGAGCAAAAAGCGGTTCGCGCCAAGGGCAAGAATATTCTGCTTAAAGCGGGTGAAGTTCTGTTTTCACAAGGCCAGCCCGCTGATGCCTTCTATGTGGTTTTATCAGGTACAATGGGGATATTTATCCATCAGGATGAAGATCAAAAACGACTTATAGCACTTGTTACCAAAGATCAGACTCTGGGCGAAGTGTCTATCCTTGATGGCGAGGCTCGCTCTGCCAGTGTCGTTGCACTACGTGATAGTGAATTGCTGCGCGTAGGCCGTGTGGAGTTTGAGCAACTCATTAAAGAACACCCGAAGATTTCCATTCCGATGAGCCGTATTCTGGCTGAGCGCTTGCGTGATGCAACAGCTAATCGTCCGTTTAGATT
>CALHIB010000038.1 GCA_938030595.1 uncultured Rhizobiaceae group bacterium
TCTTCCATGTCATTCGTGCGCTCATAGCCGTCTTGTTCAAGCGCATCTTCCATGCGGTTTGAATCATAGACGTTCATCTGACAACCGTAGGTTTTTACAAAAACCTTTTTACGCTCTTCGAGCTTTTCAACCATTTTGGCACTCATTATGAATAGGAATTAGATGCTGTTTCAGTGCGTTTTAGTGGGTTTTTACAAAAATTGAAAGCAGAGTCTTTTACTCAACTTCTATTATCTCACTCTTGCGGTCATGAAGTGTATTCAGAAAATTATTACGAACCTCTGACTGGATTTGCTTAGCAACCTGTCTACGATTGGAGTTTTCATCAAAAACAATTGGTTCACCAAAAATGACCTCCACATCCCAAGCACTTTGCATCATGATATTTATTGCATGACTGCCAAGGGTCATATCGCCATACCATGCTGCTTTTGCTCTGGTATATCGCCCCATTGGCATGCCGTGTAGTTTAGTATAGGCGATTGAAACAGGTTGAATGAGAACCTCATCAACCTGATCGTCTTTCAAGGCAAATTGCGCAGCGCCCAGTAATGCGCTTTTAAATGTTCCAATGCGATTACCATCATGCGTTGTTCCTTCGCCAAACAAAACCATGGCATCGCCATCCAACATGCGTTGAGTTATTTCTTGTGCCTGTTGTCCTGCTTTTCTCTTCTCTTCGCGCACAACATAAATCGTGCGCTGAAGACGGGACAAGAGATTCGCGCCCGGCATCTCATTAACTTCACTTTTTGCAATGAATGAAAGTTCGGTGATGCTTCCCAAAACCGGTATATCCATCCATGAGATATGGTTTGAAACAATCATCATAGGTCTTGTATTTGGAATATTACCCGTTACCCTGATTCTCAGGCCAACCATTTTAGTTGCTATTTTATGCCAGAGCATTGGTATCTTGCGCGCAAGTCCAAGATTAAGTTTTAAAGCAAGCCCTTGAATTGGGATCAGCAGAAGCGTCACCAACCCCAAAACCAAAACAACACTGTAAAATCGTAAGCTTGCTATCATTTGTCTTTATTTTTTTTATCAAGCGGAATGCCATATAGCTCCAAGCGATGATCGACTAATTTAAAGCCCAACTCTTTTGCAATTTTCTCCTGAAGTCTTTCAATTTCTTCATTGGCAAATTCAATGACATTCCCTGTTTTAAGATCAATCAAATGATCATGATGATTTTCGGGAATAATTTCATACCGTGCGCGACCGTCTCTGAATTCATGGCGCTCAATCATACCTGTTTCTTCAAGCAGTTTTACGGTTCTATAAACAGTTGCAATTGAAATATGACTATCGATTTTTGATGCACGATTGTACAGGTCTTCGACGTCGGGATGATCTTGGGCGTCTTCCAGAACCCTCGCAATCACACGGCGCTGACCTGTCATTCGCAAGCCTTTTTCAGTGCATCTTGTTTCCAGAGACATTCCTGCGTCCTTACAAACCCTTGGATTAACTATCGTCTAGCCAAGTTCCAGCTGCATGACAAGCGCTGTTGGTCTTTTAGACGCATCCGTTTCAGTTCCAGCGTAATAGCCTTCGCGTTCGCCTATTTGTTTGAAGTGAAGGTTTTTATAAAGTTTTATCGCAGCTTGATTGGTTTCATCAACTTCAAGAAAAAGCTTGCTCTTTCGGTCATACTCCAGCTTCCGAATGGTTTCCTGGAGCAATTTTTTTGCAACACCTTTTCTTCTGGAAGATGGGCCTGTTGCAATCGTAATGATTTCTGCTTCATCCAGAACACTCCTGACAAGGACAAAGCCCAGAGGCTTGCTGTGGGCGGTTCTTGGAGGGTGAGCCACCATACAGATATAATGGTGATTGCTTAGCATTTTTTCCAATTCGCCGTCAGACCAGGCATGGCTAAAACTGGCAGCATGAATTTTGGCCAAAGTGGAAAGATCCGCTTTTTCAGCTTGCTGCACTAATAAATCAGGCTTTGCGGTATAGCCTTTTATGAAGGCATTGAACAATGTAAACATTACGTGCCTTGCTCCACACGTTCCAAGGCAAAACCTGCCTGAACTTTTGCATCTGCTGAGCGCAAATATAAAGGCTCTGGTGAATTTTGTATGGTTGGTTTAGCCGCACAAAGTTTGGCAATCAATGCGATGTCAAAACTTGCATCGGAATGAATAATCGGGAAATCAGCTTGGCATTGCTCATTTAGAATTTCTGCGCCTGATCCACAAAGCGAAACTTCCATGCCTGCAATTGTTTTATGAATATCCGCGTAAGATGCTGCAAAAGCTTTTTGACCCGAAACCTTACAATAAAGCTCGCCACGTTTTGCATCCAAGAGGCTGACAAGTTCATCTTTCGACCCCAGTTCCCGCGCCCTTGCTTCACAGGCATCAAGTGTGGAAACGCCAACTACAGGAACATCAAGAGAAAGACCAAAACCTCTGGCAACAGACATTCCAACGCGAACCCCTGTAAAACTGCCAGGTCCGATTGTTACACCAATGCGATCTAAATCCTGATAACTTGTCTTAGATTTTGACAGACAGCTTTCAATCAGCTCCATCAAAACTTCTGCATGCCCACGACCGATATCGCGGCTTTCTTCTGCCAATACTGATTGTTGTTCTTGGTCAAAGACACAAGCTGAACAAACATGCGACGATGTATCAATGGCTAGGAGCTTCAACTGCCTGACTTATAGCTGAACGCCAACCGGCATCACTTCTTGAACTTCTGGAATGAAGTGCTTTAAAAGATTTTGAATGCCATGTTTCAGCGTAGCTGTAGAAGATGGACAACCGGCACAAGCGCCTTTCATGTGCAAATACACAATGCCATCTCTGAACCCGTGAAATGTAATATCACCACCATCTTGCGCAACCGCAGGGCGTACACGTGTATCCAGTAGTTCCTTAATCGTATTGACGATTTGTGTGTCTTCTTTAGCAAAATCTTCTTCACCAGAATCAAGATTTACTGCGCCCTCACCCATAACAGGCTTGCCCGTTACAAAATGCTCCATAATTGTGCCAAGTACCGCAGGCTTTAGATGTTGCCAGTCAAAACCACTGTCTTCATCGCCTTCGCGCGTGACCGAAATAAAATCAAAACCAAAAAACACGCCTGATACACCGGGTATCGTGAAAAGCTGCTTTGCCAAAGGTGATTTTTCTGCTTCTTCCTGCGTGCGGAAATCAGCGGAACCTGACGGCAGAACCTGAACGCCTGGCAAAAATTTCAAAGTAGCAGGATTTGGTGTCGCTTCTGTCTGAATAAACATCTTGGGCTTCTCCGAGCACAAATTAAATTAGAATGATTCCAAAGTAAGCATTATTGCTTCAATAATCAAGTAACGCTGTCGATCTCTTCGTCCGTCATGTTGCAGGGTACAACAATTACAGGAATTGAGAAGGCAGCCCCATTACTGGCAAGCGCACTCACCAATGGGCCTGGCCCTTCTGAGCTCTCACCTGCGGCAAGGACAAGAACTGCAATATCCTGATCTTCTTCAATCAACGCCAGCAATTCTTCGTATTTTTTACCTTCACGGAAAATCAATTCAGGATCAATATTGCCATGTTCACGGCTATATTGGGCATATTTTTCCAGAATTGCCTCTCCCGCTTCACGTGCTTCCTGCTTCATGATTTCTTCAACACCCAACCAATGCTGGAAGTCTTCCGGTTCAGAAACATAAAGAAGTTCCAGGCTACCGCCCGTGTTTGTTGCGCGTCTTTCTGCATAAAGTACAGCACGGTCACATTCTGAACTATCATCCACTACGCATAAGAATTTGCGTTTGTGACCTTCTTCTCGGATCAGTCGTTTACTTACCATTTGCGCACCCTGTTTCCTCTATAAAAATGCAACTTACACTAGGGCGCTCAACCAAGAAAGCCAAAAATCTCACGGACTTCTTTCATTGTGTCTTGTGCAATCAATCTCGCCCGGTCTGCACCATCTGCCAAAATACTGTCTACATGATCAGGATCATCCATCAGTTTACGCATTTCAGCATTGATTGGTGCCAATTTATCAACTGCCAATTCAGCAAGTGCAGGTTTGAACGAACCAAATTGCTGTCCTGCAAATTCTGTTAAAACTTCCTGCGAATTCTTTTCAGCCAAAGCTGCATAAATACCAATCAGGTTTCTGGCTTCAGGGCGATCAGCTAATTCATCCATTGTTTCAGGCAATGGTTCAGGGTCTGTTTTGGCCTTGCGAATTTTCTTTGCAATGTCATCAGCACTATCTGTCAGATTAATGCGTGACATATCCGATGGTTCAGACTTTGACATTTTATTATTACCAGCACGCAATGACATAACACGTGTTGCAGGACCTTCGATGATCGGATCTGTGATTGGGAAATACCCTTCATCGCCATGGCCAAATTCTGAAATTTTAGCTGCAAAATCATTGTTAAACTTTGCGGCAATATCGCGGGTTAGTTCCAAATGCTGTTTTTGGTCATCGCCCACAGGAACATGCGTTGCGCGATAAAGCAGAATATCTGCAGCCATTAAGTTGGGATAAGCAAACAAACCAACCGAAGCATTTTGCGCGTTCTTGCCAGCCTTGTCTTTAAATTGTGTCATGCGCTGTAACCAGCCCATGCGTGCCACACAATTAAACAACCAAGCAAGCTCGGCATGTTCACGCACCTGACTTTGATTAAAAACGATGTGTTTTGCTGGATCAATGCCACTGGCTATGAAAGCGGCTGCAATTTCGCGGGTTTGATTTTTCAAATCATCCTGCACCAATTGCGCTGTCACAGCATGTAAATCCACCACGCAATAGATGCACTCGTGGCTATCTTGCAATGCTACGAATTTCTTGATTGCGCCAAGATAATTTCCCAAGTGCAAATTGCCTGTTGGTTGAATGCCTGAAAATACACGATTTGTTGGTTGACCCATAATAATATTCCAATTGAATTAGACGCACGGTTTATGACGGAAGCTTTTATTTATGGCAAGAGGTCAAACCCGATATTAGCGTTTCAACATACGTTTCATTTGCTCTTTTGGAATAGCGCCCGTTGCAATAACAATTGCAAAATATGCAATTGCTGCAACGGCAATCAAACTGCCGATTAGCGCCAGTCTTGCAAGCAAGCCACTATCCGTTAGTGCATTACCTAACCAAAGCTCGCCTCCATAGAGTATTCCAGCCATGATAAAGCTTGCCAAACATATCAGCAGTATGTTGCGTAAAGTTTTTGCAGCAATGCGAAAATGTTTACCCATATAAAGCGCTGCCCAGAGTAGAAATGCATTAACCCAACCTGCAACGCTGGTCGCAATCGCCAGCCCAAAAACACCATATATCGGAAACAGGACAAGGCTGAGAATAATGTTTAAAATTGCATTCACACCTGAAAAATACATTGGCGTTTTCATATCTTCACGCGCGTAAAACGACGGCTGAAATATTTTGATCAGTACAAAGGAAGGCAGTCCGATTGCAAATCCTGCAAGAACCAGTGAAGTGAGTTCTGCCGTATCGCGGTCAAATGCACCTCTTTCATAAACCAAGGCTACCAAGGGTAGGTTCAACATGAAAAGCCCGACTGCAGCTGGTATCGTTAAACCGAGCCCAAATTCCAAACTTCGATTTTGTAACTGATTGGCATCTTCTAAATTTTTTGCAGTCAACGCTCTTGTTAGTTCAGGCAAGAGAACGACACCGATGGAAATTCCAATAATACCGAGCGGTAATTGCATTAGACGATCCGCATAATTCATTACTGCTATGCCACCTGCTTGTGCCGAAGCTATTACTTGTCCAACCAGCAGGTTAATTTGCGTGATGCCACCAGCGATCGCTGTTGGAATAGCCAACACAAGCAACCGCTTTACTGAAGGTGAAATTTTGGGCATGCGAAGCGATAACGGAAAGCCTTCCTTTTTGATGCCGTAGACAAGTAAACAAAGTTGCAACACGCCAGAGACAACAACACCCCAAGCCATCGCTTGTCCCAGTTGTGTATCTGATAAATCTATAAATCCGCCAAACGCCAGAATAGCAATGAACACGATGTTTAAAACAACCGGAGCGAAAGCCGCCAGGAAATACCTTCTAAACGAATTCAGAATACCTGAGAACATCGCAACCAAAGACATTGCCATCAAATATGGAAACATAATGCGTGTCAGCAAAACAGTTAGTTCAAATTTTTCCGGATCTTCGGCAAACTTGGGCGCGATAATTGTGCCAACCAGCATGGGCATAAAGACCATCGCCAAGGCTGACAAAACCAACAGTACCAAAATCAAAACTGATAAAATTTGCTCTGCAAATTCACGTGCAGCAGTTTTTCCACCTGCTTCCAATTCTTTTGAGAAAAGAGGAACAAAGGCTGAATTAAAAGCCCCTTCTGCAAACAGCCTTCTAAACAGGTTTGGAAAACGGAAGGCTGCATAAAACGCATCTGCAACCGGACCGGCGCCAAGGAATGCTGCAATCATCGCTTCACGGGCGAAGCCCAAGACACGACTGGCCATGGTAGCACCGCCGACAGAGGCAAACTTGTTAATCAGGCTCATGCTGCTTTATCTTTCATGCTTGTTTGAGCCATCACATCAATCAGAGTTTCTTTGATTTTTTTCAGTCTCGGTTTGCTGATAACTTTATCCCCTATCAAGTCTCTAACATAAAAACTGTCATTTGCTTTTTCTCCGAAGGTCACAACATGTGCAGAGCCAATATCAAGATTTAAGTTTGCAAGGGCGGCTGTAAGCTCAGAGAGCAAGCCTGGTCTATCCAAACACTCAATTTCAATAACCGTGAATGTATCTGAAAGATCATTATTAATTTCAACAGTTGGGGTGATCCTAAATGCCTTATAGCTCTTTCGTGACTTGCTTCCACGTTTGATAATCTCTGGCAAATAAGCTTGCCCCGACAAGACCTCCTCAATCACAGAACCTATGCGTTCTGCACGTCGTGCTTCGTCGATATCATCTTCATAGGCACGATTGATGAAAATAGAATCAAGTGCGCGACCATCAGTCGTTGTATGGATTTTTGCATCGACAATATTTCCGCCAGCAGCAGCACAAGCACCCGCAATAACCGAGAGCAAGCGCGGATGGTCTGGTGCCATGACCGTTATTTCTGTAATCGCTTCAAATTGTCTGGTTTCAAAACCGGTTGCGAGTTGCAAACCTTGTTCATCGGCATCTTTCAAGAACTTCATATGACGTAACTGCGTTTCAAATTCAGTGGACAGGAAATAAGCCGCGTATGGGAGCTCAATATATTTCTTGATATCCTCCTTACTCCAATCAACAAGCCCTTCGGCTAATAGCTCTCTAGCATTTGTAACGCGTGCTTTGAGAGGCGTTTTGGAGAAGCCACCGTTTAGCATAAGCTCTGTTTCGTAATAAAGATTTCTAAGAAGCTGCCCCTTCCATCCATTCCAAACACCAGGACCTACGGCTCTAATATCGCATACGGTCAGGATGACCAGATACCGCATACGCTCAACTTCCTGTACCACTTCGGCAAAATCCTGAATGGTTTTACGATCCGAAATATCACGCCCTTGTGCAACTGTACTCATGGTTAGATGCTCGCGCACTAGCCAGGCGATTAAATCTGTTTCCTGCTTGTCAAACCCAAACCTTGGACAAAGCCTGCGTGCTTCACGCTCACCCGCAATGGAATGATCTTCTTTTCTGCCCTTGGCAATGTCATGCAGAAAAAGTGCAACGTATAAAATTCTACGATCTTTTATATTGGTTAGAAGTTCACTTGCCAAAGGGTGTTCTTCTGCCAGCTCTCCGGTCTCAATGTCATACAACGCACCGATGGAACGTATGAGATGTTCATCAACTGTATAGTGGTGATACATGTTGAACTGCATCATCGCCACGACCTTGCTAAAAGGCGGAACGAATTTTCCCAGAAAACCGGTTTCATTCATCCGCCTCAAAATACGACCAGGCCCATTTCTACTACAAATCAAATCGACAAATATTTTATTTGCTTCTTCGTCTTTGCGCATTTCTGCATCTATCAGCCTGAGTGACTTTGATAAAAGCTCCAGCGCATCAGGATGAAAATCAAGGCCTGTATCATCTGCAAATTTATAGAAACGAATTAAATTTACAGCATCTTTTTCAAAGATTTTATCATTGGCAACGTTCAACCGCCCATTATCATTGACGAAATCTTCTGTGCCTTTAATCCGTTTCGTTCTTCTGACAACAGATTTAATCAATCGGTTAAAGCCTGTTACTTCCTTGGCTTCTAGTTCTTCAAGCTTGGAGCAGGCAATCAACGTGAGATCGCCCACTTCTTTTGCAATGAGGAAGTAATGCCGCATGAAACGCTCAACACCTGAAAGACCTGAAGTCCCTGTATAGTGCAAGCGCTCAGCGATCTCGCGCTGAATATCAAACACTAATTTTTCATCTGCGCGACCTGTCAGAAAATGCATGTGACATCGCACCGTCCAAAGAAATTTTTCCGCTTTTCTGAAACGTCTGTATTCTTTTTCGGTGAACATGCCCTCGCCGACAAGATCATGCGTTTTGCCGGTGTTGTGAAAATATTTGCCGATCCAGAAAAGCGTATGCAAATCTCGCAATCCGCCTTTGCCATCTTTGACATTGGGTTCAACCAAATATCGCGATTCTCCGGACTTGGCATGTCTTGCATCACGTTCTTCCAGTTTGGCGGCAATGAACTCTTCTGCCCGACCTTCCACCACTTCATCAGAAAATCTTGTAACCAGTTCTTCGTGAAGCTTTTTGACCCCGTGCAAAAACCTGACTTCCAGAATTGATGTTCTAATCGTCATATCATCCTTGGAAAGACGAATGCATTCATCAATGTTTCTGGTCGCATGGCCGACTTTAAAGCCCATGTCCCAAAGCATATAAAGAATATATTCAACAACCTGCTCACCCCAAGCCGTTTGCTTGTAGGGGAGCAAAAACAATAGATCAATGTCTGAACCGGGCGCTAGCGTACCGCGGCCATAACCACCAACCGCTGTTATTGCTATTTGTTCCGCATCTGAAGCATTATGTGCGCGGTAAACATGGCTGACTGCAAAATCATAGATGATACGAATTAGCTCATCTTGCAAAAAAGAAATACGCCAGGCGCAGGCCGTACCGTCGCCATCTTCAAACAGTTTTTGTTTGGCTTTTTCCCGACCATCTTTTGAAGCTTCCTTCAAAAGCTTGAGGACTTCACTTCTAACCTTTGGTGATGAACCATCGTAGCCGCTGTCTTTGGTGAGGGCTGTTAGCTGCTCACGTACAAAGTCCGCATCAATGATGCTGGTAAACTTGATTTTCTTGGATATTGATTTTGGTTTTTTATCTGACATGGCAATGTTCGCGATTCATCTTGCCATGTCATTTATAAAGGTTTCTTTATACTAAAGAAAGCCAAGAGCGGACTACGACTTAAGCTTCACCTTCTGTATTAACAGGGGCTGCTTTGGGACCACCTTTGGAAACACCAACCATGGCCGGGCGAAGTACGCGTTCACCAATAACAAAGCCAACCTGTACAACTTCCATTACCGTTTTGTTGGGTACTTCTGTATTAGGCACTTCAAACATTGCTTGGTGGAAATTAGCGTCAAACTTTTCGCCCTTGGGGTCGATTTTCTTAACGCCATTTTTTTCAAGATTATTAAGAAGCTCACGTTCTGTCATCTCTACACCTTCAATAAGGGTTTTGATGCCAGGCTGTTCCTTATGTGCGTCATCAACATGATCAAGCGCACGGCGCAGATTGTCTGATACACCCAGCATATCTCTGGCAAAACTCGAGATGGAGAAAGCCCTTGCATCAGCCACATCTTTTTGCGTGCGGCGGCGAAGGTTTTCCATTTCAGCTGCTGCACGAAGAACCTGATCCTTCAAGCTTGCAATTTCTTCTTCCTGGCGAGAATTTTCTGCAGCCAATGCTTCCAAAGGATTTGCAAACCCTTCTTCTTCTGCATCATTCAGGCCAAGCGCTTCATTTGCCTGTTCGCCCAATGTTGCAAGCAGCTCGTCTTCGCTCATGTCGGCATCAAGACGTGTTCCTTCAGGTGTCGTTGGTTGCTGCTCGTCAGCCTGATTTTCTGGATGCCCGTTTTCGTTGCTCATGAAACAAGTCCTGTGTGTAATTAAAAATTGTCTAAGATGTTTGTGATATCAGACTTTGGGAGACAAAAATCAAGGCCTGAATCTTGTAAATTACCGCAAAATCCGACTTATCAGCTTTGCCGTATAGTCAACCATGGGAACAAGGCGCGCGTAATTAAGTCTGGTCGGGCCAATAATGCCCAAGGCGCCAACAACCTTTTGCTCATTATCTTTATAAGGTGCAACGATTACAGAGGAACCAGAAAGCGAGAAAAGCTTGCTTTCAGAACCGATGAAAATACGAACGCCGTCGCCTGTTTCGGTTAGTTCAAGCAGTTTCATGAAGTTTTCCTTGGCTTCAAGTTCACCAAAAAGTTGTCTTATACGATCCAGATCGTCAGCTGCTTCCAAATCGCCCAATAGATTTGAATGGCCTGAAATAATCAATTGACCAGGTTCATCACCACTTGTGCCAGCCCAGGTTGCAATGCCAGCATCAACAAGTTTTCGTGTCAAGGCGTCCAATTCTCGTTTTGCAAAATCGTGCTGCATTTTTAAAGAACTTGAAGCTTCTGTAATCGTTTGCCCGGCAATCTTTGCGTTGATGAAATTTGCCGCTTCAATCAAGGTCGATGATGTTGTCCCGGATGGCAGAGCGATAATACGATTTTCTACAGAGCCATTTTCACCAACAATAACCGCAAGAGCCTTGGTAGGTTCAAGACGGATAAACTCGATATGCTTTAAACGAAGATCCGCCTTGGTTGTAACCACCAAACCTGCAGTGCGGGATAATCCTGATAAAAGCTGGCTGGCTTCGGTAAGCACATTATCAAATGTTTTGTCACTGGTGGCAGCTTTTACTTGCGCCTCAATAGAGCGGCGCTCATCCTTGCCGAGATTGCCTATTTCCAAAAAACTGTCGACAAAAAATCTTAATCCCAAATCAGTAGGCATACGCCCTGCGCTTGTATGGGGTGCGTATATCAAACCCAGCATTTCCAAATCAGACATGACGTTTCGAATGGTCGCAGGTGAGAGATTTACAGCCAGAGCCTTGGATATTGAACGAGAGCCCAGTGGATCACCTGTTTCCAGATAGCTATCAACAATATGTTTGAAAATATCGCGCGAACGCTGGTCAAGCGCAACAATCGGGCTATCTGGGGTAGGAATTTTTCCGGTTGGGCCACTCATACTCATACACTCTGGAAACGATTACACTTTGACTAAAATAGGCACTAAATCAGCCTTTGCCAATGGCTAAAGAACAAGGTAGACAGTTTTCAAACATTCATACAACAGGAGATGCTTGATGCGTCCATCAAAACGAACCCCGGATCAAATGCGCGAAGTAACCGTAGAGCGTGGCTTTTCAAGACATGCGGAAGGTTCTTGTCTTATCAAGTTTGGCAATACGCATGTGCTTTGTACTGCCAGTCTTGAAGAGCGCATTCCACCTTGGCTTCGCGGCAAGGGTGAGGGTTGGGTAACCGCAGAATATGGCATGCTACCACGCTCAACCCATGACCGCATGCGTCGTGAAGCAACTGCCGGAAAACAATCTGGCCGTACCTCAGAAATACAGCGTCTGATTGGCCGCTCACTTCGCGCTATAGTAGATTTGAAAGAACTGGGCGAGCGTCAGATTACTGTTGACTGCGATGTCATTCAGGCTGATGGCGGCACGCGTACGGCTTCTATTACTGGCGGTTATATTGCGCTTCGTGATTGCATCAACTGGATGAAAGAGCGCTCGATGGTCACCGACGCTGTTCTTAAAGACAATGTTGCTGCGATCTCGTGTGGTATCTACAAAGGCACGCCCGTTCTTGATCTGGATTATGATGAAGATTCAGCGGCTGAAACCGATGCAAATTTTGTCATGACAGGCAAAGGCGGCATTGTGGAAATTCAAGGCACTGCCGAAGACGAGGCATTTTCGCGCGAAGAATTAAACCAAATGATGGATCTGGCAACGGCTGGTATTGCTGATCTCGTGAAACTTCAAAACGAAGGCTAGAATTTTAAAATGCGCAAACTGGAAATCCATGACATTATTGTTGCCAGCCATAATGCTGGCAAGGTGCGTGAGATTAATGATCTCATTGCGCCCTACGGCTTTTCAGCAAAATCTGCTGCAGAACTTAACCTTGAAGAACCAGAAGAAACTGGCACAACCTTTGAGGAGAACGCAACGATTAAAGCACTGGCCGCAGCAAAAACGACAGGCTTGCCTGCACTTTCAGATGATAGTGGGCTTTGCGTCAAAGCACTTGATGATGCACCTGGTGTCTATACCGCCGACTGGGCAGAAAAAGAAGATGGCTCGGGTCGTGATTTTCTAATGGCGATGGAGAAAGTCCATAAAGCAATCGAAGCCAAGGAAACATCTGACAAAGGTGGCTACTTCGTGGCGGTTCTTTGTCTTGCATGGCCTGATGGACATGTTGAATATTTTCGTGGCGAAACCCATGGCGATATCATCTGGCCTCCACGCGGGGATGCGGGCTTTGGCTATGATCCTATTTTCTTGCCAGAAGGACATGATAAAACCTTTGGCGAAATGACCGCAGAAGAAAAACACGGTTGGAAGCCCGGGCAAAAAGATGATGGCCTCTCGCACCGCGCAAGAGCGTTTGCGCTTTTTGCCAGAACCTGTCTCAGTCAGGATCGTTAGACATGGCTATCCACTATGACCCAGCTTTTGGTGTTTATGTGCATTGGCCGTTTTGTCAATCAAAATGCCCCTATTGTGATTTTAACAGCCATGTTCGCCATAATGGTGTGGATCAGGAAATGTTTGTTGAAGCCTATGTA
>CALHIB010000039.1 GCA_938030595.1 uncultured Rhizobiaceae group bacterium
TCACCACCAAACCACTTCCATAAAATCGAAGCAGCCCAAGGGCCGAATACCCAGACACCGAATGCCCATAGCGGCACCAGTTCATTTTCTCTTTCGCCTGTCACCATTTCCATCACTGGTAGTGCAATGAAAAGGATTGGGAAAATTACAATCCATAAAAAGATAAAGAAGCGCACTGTCTTCAATTTTAAGAATTGTTCTTTTGTCATGATACATCACCAATTCTGGATCCTCGCCTCAAGGGCGAGGATGACGTAATTTGAGATAGCACTTCACAACATACCGTCATCCTCGGGCTTGACCCGAGGATCCAGAACATAAGTTGCTTAATACCAACCAATACCACCGTATAAATCTTCCCATTGCGGATTGATGCTTTCGATCAAATCCAGTTTCCATTTTCGATACCAACGCTTGAGAGACTTCTCTCTTTGAATTGCGTCTTCTATCCGTTCATATTCTTCGTACCAAACTAGCAATTTACAGCCATATCGTTTGGTAAAACCTTCAATAATTCCTTCTTTGTGGTCATGCACACGTTGAGACAAATCTGAAGTGACGCCGATGTAAATCGTACCGTTTTTCTTAGATGCCATTATGTAAACATAACCAGCCAAATTCTTCCTTCAATTCTGGATCCTCGGGTCAAGCCCGAGGATGACGTTGTATTTTTGTTTATTCAGCTATTCGCCAAAAACCCTACGATCACCAAATAAGCTACTGCTGTAATTGATGCGGCCTTTATCCCCCGGTTCATGTTTACGTTCTGATCGCCCTGCATCAATATTGTTGGTGCAAAGAAAGCAATTGAAGTAATCACGATAAAGCCGAAAAGAACCGCAATCATTTAGCCGACACTCCCCTCAAGTGAAATGCTGATTAGTTTCTGAGCCTCCACGGCGAATTCCATTGGCAGCTCCTGAATAACTTCTTTGACAAAACCATTCACGATCAGCGCAATCGCTTCTTCTTCCGGGATACCACGTTGCATACAGTAGAAGAGTTGGTCGTCTGAAATCTTGGATGTTGTTGCCTCATGCTCGAATTGAGCGGTAGAGTTTTTCGCTTCGATGTAAGGCACGGTATGTGCGCCACAACGATCACCAATCAGCAAAGAATCACATTGCGTAAAGTTACGCGCGTCTGATGCTTTTTTATGGGCTGAGACCTGACCACGGTAGGTGTTGCTCGATTTACCTGCAGAAATCCCTTTAGAGATAATACGGCTCTTAGTATTTTTGCCAAGGTGTAGCATCTTGGTGCCGCTATCCACTTGCTGAGCACCGTTTGAAACCGCAATTGAATAAAACTCGCCTTGGCTACCATCACCACGCAAAATGCATGATGGGTATTTCCACGTAATCGCAGAGCCTGTTTCAACTTGTGTCCACGAAATCTTGGAATTATCACCACGACAATCGCCGCGCTTGGTCACGAAGTTATAGATGCCGCCTTTGCCGTTTTCATCGCCCGGGTACCAGTTTTGAACGGTAGAATATTTAATCTCCGCATCTTCCATGGTGATGAGCTCTACTACAGCCGCATGAAGTTGGTTTTCGTCACGTTGTGGTGCAGTACAACCTTCCAGATAGGAAACGTAAGAACCTTTTTCCGCAATGATTAGCGTGCGTTCAAACTGACCTGTATTTTCAGCATTGATACGGAAATAAGTCGAAAGCTCCATCGGGCAACGAACGCCTTCCGGGATGTAAACAAAAGAACCATCGGTAAAGACCGCGCAATTTAACGCTGAATAATAATTATCTGAAACAGGCACAACCGTTGCCAGATATTTTTTGATCAATTCAGGATGTTCTTTAATCGCATCTGAAATTGAGCAGAAAATCACACCTGCTTTTGCAAGTTCTTCCTTGAAAGTCGTTACAACTGAAACGGAATCAAACACGGCATCAACTGCCACACGACCAGAAGCATAAACATTATCAGACGGGTCTTCATCGAGTTTTGATGGTTCATCATGGCGGCGAACGCCAGCTAGCAATTCTTGCTCTTTCAGAGGAATGCCAAGCTTCTCATAAGTTTTAAGGAGTTCGGGATCCACTTCATCCAATGACTTTGGGCCATCTTCAAAATTCTTTGGAGCGGCATAGTAGTAGATGTCGTTGAAATCGATCTTTGGATAATCCACACGCGCCCAATTAGGCTCTTCCATGGTTTTCCAGCGTTCATAAGCATCCAGACGCCATTCTAGCATCCATTCCGGCTCATCCTTCTTTGCTGAGATGAAGCGGATAACTTCTTCTGACAAGCCTTTTGGCGCCATATCATTTTCGATATCAGTCGAGAAACCGTACTTGTATTTATCAACATCAAGTTGAGCGACGGTATCGATGGTTTCTTGTACAGCTGGCATATTCCAGTTTCTCCGATTTTAAATTCTTTTATGCGGCCACACGGCCAATAATTGTTTTCCAAGCGGTGAGGAACCGTTCCACACCCAGTTTATCTTCATCCCATCCAAGGCTGAGGCGCACTGCCCCTTCCATTTCATCCTGGCTAGCTCCCATAGCCTCAAGCACATGACTGCGTTTCACCTTGCCCGAGGAACAAGCAGAACCTGATGAAACGGATATCCCATCCAGATCCAAAGCCATTAAAGCAGTTTCCGCTTTTACACCTACAACGGAAAAACAAGATGTGTTTCCAAGGCGGTTCGTGTCTTTTCCGAAAAACACCGGACGCGCAACATGATTGCCTGCTTCCTTGGATATAGTGTCTATTTGGTCTTCAATCGAGTCCCTAAATGCAAAATTCTTGATATTTTTTGTCAGGTTTTCTTGATGCCATTCACAAGCAGCGCCAAAACCAGTTATTGCAGCAACATTTTCTGTACCGCCACGATGGTAATTTTCCTGCCCACCACCGTTTAGTAGAGGCATTGGAGACAAAGCAGCATCACGTAACACGATTGCACCTACACCTTGAGGCCCACCGATTTTATGGCTTGAGAAGATTAGAAAGTCTGCGCCGGTTTCTTCAATAGACAAAGGCATTTTGCCAAGCGCTTGAACGGCATCGACAACTAAGAAAGCATTCTGACCATGAACGATTGATGCAATATTTTCTATATTTTGTATTACTCCAGTTTCATTATTAGCAAGTTGTATTGAGACCATCGCACAATTGCCATTATAAGCATTATGTTCTGAAAGCATTGCATCCAAAGCCCCCAGTTCTATAAAGCCATTTTCATCTACGGGTAAAATTTCTATTTGATCTTTCGAAAAACGCCCGCCCTGAAGAACGCAAGGATGCTCTGTTGCTCCAATGTATAGTTTGGAAATTTTTAATTCATGGCCACCTGCTCTAATAATCGGCGATAGCACGTGATTTGCAGCTTCTGTTGCGCCAGATGTGAAGATAATATTGCTTGCTTTGAAATTAATGAGTGAAGCAAATGAAGCACGTGCTTTTTCAATCAATTTTCGCGCATTTCTACCTTCAAAATGTACAGATGAAGCATTCCCAGAAGCACTCAGCGCCTCAATCATCGACTCACGTGCGCAATCCAACAAGGGTGCGCTTGCGTTATAGTCGAGGTAATGTCTGGTCTGTTGCACCATTTTGAGACGTGTTTTCTTCGATTAAACAGTTAAATTGCCAAATAAAGCCTGCCAA
>CALHIB010000040.1 GCA_938030595.1 uncultured Rhizobiaceae group bacterium
TGGTCGCTTGATCCCTGCTGGTACAGGCGGTGTCATGGCCAAGGTTCGTCGCCTTGCCAACTCACGTGATGATATGATCATCGATACAAAACGTGAAATGGCTGCAAGCGATGCACTTCTAGCTGATATGAGTGACGAAGCTGAACCTGCTGAGTAAGACTTAATTTACATAACTTATAAATTAGGCCACTTTTAAGTGGCCTTTTTTTATTAAAAAATACAGATGGTTACAATTAGTAAACTGTTTTCTCTTATTAATACCGCGATGAGAGGAAGAGTGGTTTTTGCAATTAATATCGCATCTAAAAAGAGCTTTTAAGAGCCTAGACCCTTATTTTGGTGTTGATCCGGACTCGGAAGAGGCTGGCAAGCTTCGTGCTAGCCAAATGAACTCTATTTCAAAAACAACCCCTCTGATGATGGTAGCAAAAACATTATGTGCAACTTTTGTTTTTATTGCATTTTATCAGCAATCTCCTGGATGGTATTTAGGCTTCTGGTTAGTTGCAATGTATATCCTCGCCGGCCTAGGGTTTGTACATACAAGAAAAAGCAAAATACGTGGCGAAGTGAGCTCCGCTTCGCCAAGAGCATATTCAAAAGCCAGCAGGGCAGCGCTTATATCAGGTTTTTTGTGGGCGCTAATGCCCGTCTTTTTATATCCGCAAATAGCAGAGGCTGACCGCATCATCATCATCGCAGTAATGAGTGGTTTGATGGGAGGAGGGGCATTTTCACTTTATGCTGTACCGCGTGCAATGTTTACATGGATAGCATTGCTCACCTTCGGTTGCGCGCTTGCACTTGTGCAATTGCAAACCTCAGCAAGCTTGATTGTCCTTTGTCTGCTCGTTGTGTACGCAGCTTCACTCATGCGTGCCAGCTACACGATGTCGAAAACATTGGCCAATAACATCATCAGTAGCTTTGAACTCGAAAATCAATCAGAAACAATTGGCCTTTTGCTTAAGGATTTTTCAGAAAATGCCAGCGATTGGCTTTGGGAGTTAAATTCGACAGGTCAAATTACACGAGGGGAAGAAGAGTTTCTGAAAGTTTTAAGAGTAGGTTTCAATTCTGTTATGCCGGGTGACTATCAGGGCAACTTGTTAAGTGAGGCAAATCAGGTTCTGAATATGCGCTCGGTTGAAACGTTGCATAAATACTTTAAATCAAAAAAAAGTTTTAGGGACATCATTATATCATCATCAGGCATTGAGGGTAGCAAGTGGATAAGTCTGTCAGGCAAGCCGTTATTCAATATCGATAAAGAGTTTACAGGCTTCCGGGGGGTCGCATCAGATATCACCGAGAAAAAACATTCAGAAGAGCGTATTGCATATCTCGCGCACAACGATGCACTAACAGGTTTGGTCAATCGGGCAAACTTCTCAAAGGCACTGGATGACTTGTTGGATAATCCGGCCAAAGAAACTCAATGGTCCATATTCTATCTTGATCTTGATGGCTTTAAACTGGTGAATGATACTTTTGGTCACTCCATGGGTGATAAACTGCTCGGTGAAGTAGCCAAGTCCCTGATCAAAACCGTATCAGAAAAAGATGTTGTCGCTCGGCTTGGTGGCGATGAATTTGCAATACTTTGCCATTCAGCTGGAACGGTTCAATCAGTCTCAACTTTGGCAGAAGCAATCTTGAAAGCCCTTTGCAAGCCTTTCGTGATTGACAATGTGACGTTGGATATTGGTGTATCGATTGGCATTACATTGCGAAACCGCGATGGCAGTGATGCTCATACATTAATGAACAATGCTGACCTAGCACTGTACAGGGCAAAAGCAGAAGGTAGGGGAACCTACAGACTTTACGAACATCAAATGGATGAAATCGTAAAAGAAAGAAGAAATCTGGAAGCAGATCTTAAGGCTGCACTCAAAAATGGTGAACTTTCATTAGCCTATCAGCCTTTGGTGGCTGCAAGAGAAGCGAAAACTGTGAGTTTTGAAGCCTTGGCGCGCTGGACGCATCCGCATCGTGGCGCAGTTTCCCCTGCAGATTTTATTCCAATTGCTGAATCCATGGGAATTATTGCAGAAATAGGTGACTGGGTTCTGCAAGAAGCCTGTTTTGAAGCTGCAACTTGGCCTGATCATATTGCAGTCGCTGTCAATCTTTCACCTCATCAATTTCAATCTAACCGGATTATCCAAACAGTCGTAGACGCTTTAAGTAAATCTGGACTGCCACCTCACAGGCTTGAGCTTGAGATTACTGAAGGCTTGTTCATGGAGAATACGGAAGAAGTCATGTTCTCTTTGCGAGAGCTTAAGGGGATGGGGGTTTCTATTTCTCTGGATGATTTTGGTACTGGATACTCAAGTCTGTCTTATCTCTTGAAGTTCCCGTTTGATAAACTGAAAATTGATCGGTCTCTTATCGTTTCACTGGATACAGACCCGAACGCGAAAAATGTACTGGAAGCCATAACAAAACTCGCGTCTGTGATGAACCTTACTGTAACTGCAGAAGGTATTGAAACTTTGGATCAGGTGAAAGTCATGCTGAGAATGCATTGTACGCACTTTCAGGGCTTTTTGTTTGGTCAGCCTTTGCCAAAGGATAATTTGCCTGCCTATTTCTTAAGAGAGACTCAAATGGACTTGGATAGTGATAGCGCTTCACTAGACTATAAACGTACAGGCTAAGAAGTAGATAATTCAAATCTATCCGAATCGAACTTAACTATAACGCCAATAGCGTTCAGTTTTCGGTCTTTCAAACCAAGTTTCTTAATGAGTTATTTCACAACTGTGTCAAATTGAATCAATTCCATTACGGATTACCGCAAATGGCTGTTTTGACTCTGAAAATTGGCTTTCCAGTGCAAAAGGGGGTTGACGCATATGCTTGTTCGGCCTATTACCACTCCAACAGGTCGATGTGAGTCACATTCGATTTGGCGCTGCTCGCGCTAAACTAAAGACTCAAACAAGATTTGAACATAGATTTTATAGTTGTAAGCGCATGACTGTTTACAGTCCTCTGCCAAGTTTAAGGTTCTCCGCCAAGGTTATCTTGGAACGGTTGAATCTTATTTGCATGGGAAATGCCTCGGCGGACACGCACGGTATTTCTGAACGTAACATGTTTGGCGAAAAGGCTAGGGCAAGAAAACCCACCTCAGTCGTCAAAAAGATGAAAAGGTCTGGATTGTATGCCTACAATCAACCAATTGGTTCGTAACCCACGTAAGCCTAAAGTTAAGGCTTCTAAAGTGCCGGCGATGGAGGCTTGTCCTCAAAAGCGTGGCGTATGTACTCGTGTTTACACAACAACTCCAAAAAAGCCGAACTCAGCGCTACGTAAAGTTGCGAAGATTCGTTTAACTAATGGCTTTGAAGTTATTGGTTATATCCCAGGTGAGGGTCACAACCTTCAGGAGCACTCAGTAGTAATGATCCGCGGCGGCCGCGTGAAAGATTTGCCTGGTGTTCGTTATCACATCATTCGCGGTGTTCTTGATACGCAAGGCGTTAAAGACCGCAAGCAGCGTCGTTCGAAATACGGCGCCAAGCGTCCTAAGTAAGGGTAGTAGAATATGTCTCGTCGTCACCGCGCAGAAAAACGTGAAGTTAACCCAGATCCAAAATTTGGTGATGTGGTTCTTTCAAAGTTCATGAATTCCATCATGCTTGATGGTAAGAAGTCAGTAGCAGAGCGTATCGTATATGGTGCGCTTGATGAAGTTGAGGATAAAGCAAAGTCTGATCCTCTTGAAGCTTTTCATGCTGCTCTAGAAAATGTTGCTCCTGCAGTTGAAGTACGTTCACGCCGTGTTGGTGGTGCTACGTATCAGGTTCCTGTTGAGGTTCGTACAGAGCGTCGTCAGGCTTTGGCAATTCGTTGGGTTATCGCTGCAGCTCGCAAGCGTAACGAAACAACAATGATTGCTCGCTTGTCAGGTGAAATTCTTGATGCGTCGAACAATCGTGGTTCGGCTGTTAAGAAGCGTGAAGATACACACAAAATGGCAGATGCTAACAAGGCATTCTCTCATTATCGTTGGTAATTAAAGGTTAGTTTTGAGTAGGGTTGCTATTGTGCAATCGTTCAAAAATAGAGGTTAGACAAAATGTCTCGCGAATACGAAATTAAAGACTACCGTAACTTTGGCATCATGGCTCACATTGATGCGGGTAAGACTACGACTACTGAGCGTATTCTTTATTATACGGGTAAAAGCCACAAAATTGGTGAAGTACATGATGGTGCTGCAACCATGGACTGGATGGAGCAGGAGCAGGAGCGCGGTATTACAATTACTTCAGCTGCTACGACTACTTTTTGGAAGGGCCGTGATGGCGTAAACAAGCGTTTCAACATCATTGACACCCCTGGTCACGTGGATTTCACAATTGAAGTTGAGCGTTCACTTCGAGTGCTCGACGGTGCGATTGCGCTTCTTGATGCCAACGCAGGTGTTGAACCTCAAACTGAAACAGTTTGGCGTCAGGCTGACAAATACAACGTGCCTCGCATGATCTTCGTCAACAAAATGGACAAGATTGGTGCTGACTACTATCGTTCAGTCGAGATGATTAAAGAGCGTCTTGGTGGTAAGCCACTTATTCTTCAAATCCCAATTGGTGCTGAAAACGAATTCGCCGGTCTTGTTGATCTTATTACCATGAAGGCTTTGATCTGGAATGGTGAAGAGCTCGGCGCTACCTGGGATGAAGTTGATATCCCTGAAGATTTGGTTGAGACAGCTAACAAGTTCCGTGAAGAGATGATCGAAACTGCTGTTGAAAACGACGAAGCTGCTATGGAGGCTTACCTTGAAGGTGAAGAGCCATCAGAAGACAAGCTTCGTGAGCTTATTCGTATTGGCACAATCTCTGCTGAATACTTCCCGGTATTTTGTGGTTCTGCTTTCAAAAACAAAGGTGTGCAGCCTCTACTTGATGCAGTTGTTGACTTCCTTCCGTCGCCGCTTGATATTCCTGCTATTAAGGGTATCGACGTTAAGACTGAAGAAGAGACAACACGTTCCGCATCTGATGATGAGCCGCTTGGCATTCTTGCATTTAAAGTCATGAACGACCCGTTTGTTGGTACGCTAACATTTTGCCGCATCTATTCTGGCAAGTTGGAATCTGGTTCATCAGTGTTGAATACAGTGAAAGACAAGCGTGAAAAAGTTGGCCGTATGTTGCTGATGCACTCAAACGACCGCGAAGATATCAAGGAAGCTTACGCTGGTGATATCGTTGCGATTGCTGGTCTTAAGGAAACAACGACAGGGGATACACTTTCTGATCCGCTGAAGCCTGTTATTCTAGAGCGTATGGAATTCCCTGATCCGGTTATTCAAATTGCGATTGAGCCTAAAACAAAAGGCGACCAAGAGAAAATGGGTATTGCTCTTAACCGCTTGGCTGCTGAAGATCCGTCATTCCGCGTTAAATCGGACGATGAATCAGGTCAAACAATCATCGCTGGTATGGGTGAATTGCACCTTGACATTCTTGTTGACCGCATGAAGCGTGAATTCAAGGTTGAAGCAAACGTGGGTGAGCCGCAAGTTGCGTTCCGTGAGACAATCACAAAAACCTACGAAGCTGATTACACTCACAAGAAACAATCTGGTGGTTCTGGTCAGTTTGCTCGTGTTAAAATCTTGTTCGAGCCAAATTCAGAATCTGAAGAGTTTGAATTCGACAGTAAAATCGTTGGTGGTAACGTTCCTAAGGAATACATCCCGGGCGTTAAAAAGGGTATCGAAAGCGTTATGTCTTCAGGTCCTTTGGCTGGCTTCCCAATGTTGGGTGTTAAGGCTACGCTACTCGATGGTGCTTACCACGATGTTGACTCAAGCGTTCTTGCTTTCGAAATTGCTGCACGTGCATGTTTCCGTGAAAACAAAAGCCAGCTTGGCGCTCAAATGCTTGAGCCAATCATGGCGGTTGAAGTTGTTACTCCTGAAGAATACTTGGGTGACATTATCGGCAACTTGAACTCACGTCGTGGCATGATCCAGGGTCAAGAGGTTCGCGGCATTGCAACAGTTGTAAATGCACACGTTCCATTGATGAACATGTTTAAATACGTCGATAATCTGCGTTCTATGTCTCAGGGCCGTGCCCAGTATTCAATGCAGTTTGATCATTATGCGCCAGTACCTTCTGCGGTCTCTAAAGAGATCCAGGAAAAATACACTGGATAATACTAACTATTAAGAAATAAACCTGATGTGTGGCGAGTGTTCCACACCAACGGATGGAGAAGCCAAATGGCAAAAGAAAAGTTTGAACGTAACAAGCCGCATTGTAACATCGGCACGATTGGTCACGTTGACCACGGCAAGACAACCTTGACAGCTGCGATCACCAAATATTTTGGTGAGTTTAAAGCTTACGACCAGATTGATGGTGCACCTGAAGAGCGTGCTCGTGGTATCACGATTTCGACTGCTCACGTTGAGTATGAGACAGAGAACCGTCACTACGCACACGTTGACTGTCCTGGTCACGCTGACTATGTGAAAAACATGATCACGGGTGCTGCTCAAATGGATGGCGCTATTCTTGTTTGTTCAGCTGCTGATGGC
>CALHIB010000041.1 GCA_938030595.1 uncultured Rhizobiaceae group bacterium
GTTGCAAATCGTATTTCAATTGGGAACGGCCCCGATATTATTATTAACTCTGATTACGCCAACTCAACATTCCCAGTTCCAGAGGGTATTAGTGGCGCTACACAAGTATCCTTGAAGCGTTAAGCGCATATTTTGTTTACGAAATATTTTCCTAAACCAATTACTAGATGGATTAAGGGAAATGTGATGAGTGAAAATAATACAATAAAAAAACGTGATCGGTTAAGGCATCGCTTATCCTTGCCGCTCGGTATTATTATATTTATTGCAGTCATGTTTGCATCGGCGGTTGTGTCTTGGGTTGGTTTTCAAAGAGAACTTGGCCAGCAAGTAGAACTGCTAAATGGTACTGCCAAGGTGTTTTCTTCATCGATTTCAGAGCCTTTGGCCAATAATAAAAAAAGGCAAGTCCAACTGGCATTAACAGCCATTGGTAAGTTCAAGGTTTTTAAGTTTGCAAGTGTCAATCTTGCAGATGGTACTTCTTTCGCAGAGATGGGTTTTGATACTTATCTCAAGCGCAATGAGCTTGGCGATAAAACAAATTCCAATATCTTGTTTTCCGACGAATTATGGGTTTCTGATAATATCGTCAATGCTGGGGTTCTTGTCGGGAAACTTAGATTGCTTGCTGATATTTCAAATATCAAAAATGGTTTTCTTCAAAACCTGATGTTGAATTTTGCCATTGCATTGATCTCAGCTTTAATCGCTTCAAGGTTTTCCTGGATACTGATTTCAAGCCTGACAAAACCAATTGCAGAACTTTCGACATTGATGAAAAGCTTGGGGGATTCGGATAATTACAAGCTCCGTGTACCTGAAGACGAAAAAGGTGAAATTGGTGAATTGGCTCAATCATTCAACCGAATGCTTGGTGACATAGAATCACGCGATAAAGAGTTGATTGAATATCAGGAAACCCTGGAAATTAAAGTTGAAGACCGAACGAAGGAACTTGTACTAGCAAAGGATTTAGCAGATAAGGCAAATGCTGCAAAATCAGAATTTTTGGCAACGATGAGTCATGAAATTCGCACGCCTATGAATGGCATGCTTTTAATGTCTGAACTGCTTGCAACGGCTGAACTTTCACCAAAGTACCAGCGTTATGCTGATGTGATTATGAAATCAGGCAAGAGCTTGCTTGCCATTATTAATGATATTCTTGACCTTTCAAAAATTCAGTCAGGTAAACTTGAGCTGGAAAAGGTTGAGTTGAACATTCAAGAAGCTGTTGAAGATGTCATGAGTTTGTTTTGGCAAAAAGCCAAAGAAAAACAATTGGATATGGTTAGTTATATCGCACCAAATGTTCCCCTCATGATAACGGGCGACCCAACAAGGTTGAATCAAATCTTGAGTAACCTTGTCAATAATGCGCTTAAGTTTACAGAAAAAGGCTCTGTAATCATCCGTGTTGAGGTTTCTAAACAAACCTCAGACGGCTGTGTTTTAATATTCCGCGTTCAAGATACAGGCATTGGTATCAAACCTGAGAATGTTGATAAGGTTTTTGATAGTTTTAGCCAGGCTGACCAAACGACAACCAGAAAATTTGGCGGAACTGGACTGGGTTTGCCTATCTGTAAAAAGCTAGTTGAGGCAATGAGCGGTTCAATCTTTGCTACCAGTACCTATGGGGAGGGTACAAGTTTTAGCTTTACCCTGCCTGTCGCTGAGACAGTAAAATCCATCCAGCCCAATATTGTAGACCGAACTGCACTGTTGGTGACGAATAATATCGTTACAGCTGATATGATGGCGAATGTTTTATCTGAATATGGGATTGGTGTTAGGCAGATGACACCTTCGCAATTTGAAATGAGGCAAGATGATACATGCGATTGGATATTGGCTGACACATCTATTCTGGAAAACTATGCAGATCGAAAACAAGGTCAATATCTGGTTGCTGTAACTCAATTAGGAGATAGTGGTATTGATAGTCTCATCACATCTGAAAGAGCGCATGATATTATCAATATGCCTTCGTCGAGTAGTGCTTTAAGGCAGTGCGCAGAGAGGCTCATAGCAGGGCAACCACAAGGCTTAAAGCTTTTGGAACGCAATGCTAATTCACAAGATGAACTGCAGGCATATCCAAATGCGAAAGTGCTCGTGGTGGATGATAGTGCTGTTAATCGTGAAGTCGTTGTACAGGCTCTTGCTCGGTTTCAAATTGAGCCGACAGTTGTTTCCAGTGGTTATAAGGCAATTGATGAATTCAAGGATGTTGCATTTGATCTTGTGTTTATGGATTGTAGTATGCCTGAAATGGACGGTTATGAAGCGACATTACGTCTCCGTGAAATTGAACAGGTTCAATCCCGTACAAAAACCCCCATTGTTGCGCTTACAGCTCACATTGCGCAAAACATTGAAAACAAAATTTCTAATGCAACGATGGACGGTATTGTTACAAAGCCATTTACAATTAAATCTATTGGCAAGTGTTTGAATGAATGGCTGGAACCGGTTGAGGCTATTTCTGAAATTCATGTTAATGACGTTGCCGCACACTATGTAGCAAATGAAATTCCTGTTGGTAAAGATTCTCATTTTGATGAAACGATCTTGCAAAACCTCCGTGACATTACCGGTGATGCGTTTGAAGCTACATTTATGCAGTTAAAGCGACTTTACTTCGATTCTGCACCGCTAACCTTTGATGGCTTGATTGAAGCTACCAACAATTCTGATATGCCGATGGTTAAAGATGCTGCTCATGCTTTGCGTTCCATGAGTATGAACATAGGTGCAGTAAAGCTTGGTGACTTGTGTCAGCAGATTGAAGACGCAGTGCAGCAAAACAATTTTGATTTAGTCTCGCAGGGCATACAAGAAGTCGCGCAAGAGTTCCACGATGTGATTAATTCGATTAAGCAGGATTTAGCACAAGAACCCTCCGGGGATGGTGAAATCCAAGTTTTACTTTAACCTTGCTTAACTATGTTTTTATGTTTCTTTTCAAAACCTCAAAACAATATTCGCACGTAGCCTCATATTAACATTTATCCCTTACATATGATTGCGTAGAAAGCGGTATATGATGTTAGCGAACTCAGTTCTTATTATCGATGATGATCCAACTCAGGTTGCAATTATGAAGGCTTATTTTATGAGCCTGAGTGTTGCTGAGGTTAAGGGTACGAGTAACGCTGCCGAAGCTTTGAGCTTTATCAACAAGCATAATCAAAATATCGATTTAATTGTAAGTGATCTTCAGATGCCTGAAATGGATGGCGTTGAATTTCTTCGTCATCTTAGTAATTTACGCTATGCAGGAAAAATTGCTATTATTTCTGGCGTAAAGAGTGATATTCTGGAACATGCGGCACGTTTGGCCAAGATGCATAGCCTCAACTTTATAGGGCAAGTTTCAAAACCGGTTACAAAAAGTGCTTTGGATATTGTTTTCTTGAAAGTAGAACATTCAAAACTCTCACCAAAACGCCAAGATGATTATTTCATTTGTCAAAATGACTTTTCCAAAGCCATGCGCAATGATGAAATTGAGCCTTATTACCAACCGAAGATTGATGTAAAAACGGGTAGGGTGATCGGTGCAGAGGCGCTTGTTAGATGGCATAAGCCTGACGTAGGATTTGTATCACCTGAAGTGTTGATTAAATTTGCAGAAAATAACGGTCGTATAGAAGAACTCACGTTTCATCTCTTCAACAAAACCATTAAATCTGTCGTTGAATTCTTGCAAATTGAACCCGATCAGGTGTTTGCGACTAACTTATCTCCCGTTATGGCCAAAAACCTGGCCTTGCCAGACCAATTGCTTGGTAGAATTAGAGCGCACGGTTTGAAACCTGAAAACTTTAGTTTTGAAGTTACTGAAAACAACGTACTAAATCTAGATGTGACAACACTTGAAGTGCTTTCACGTCTTCGTATTTTAGAGTTTGATGTGGCAATTGATGACTTTGGAACTGGATCATCCAATATTCAGACGCTAAGAGATTTTCCGTATTCCGAGTTAAAAATTGATCGTGCTTTTGTTTCTAATGCAACAAGCAATGTCTTCTCAGAAGAAACCGTTCGTGCCGCAGTTTCATTGTCACATGAAAGAGGAATGAAGATTGTTGCTGAAGGTGTTGAAGACATTGAGACGCTTCAATTTATAAGAAATCAGGGAATTGAGTATGCGCAAGGCTACTTGTTCTCAAAGGCACTTTCACATGATGATTATATTGACTTTATCAAAACCAATTTAACTGGATTTGATCTCGAAGCAATGCTATCAGCAGCCTAGATTTATTTTTTTTGTAATGTTTTTTTGTATTGAATTAATTATACGTACAATTGAGCAAAAAAGAAGAAATCAAGGCTTGCACATGTCTGTAAAAGCGAATACATAATCCAAAATTCGATAGCGCGATTAAATGAATCGAAACGCATCGGCCCCTATAGCTCAGCTGGTAGAGCAATTGATTTGTAATCAATAGGTCCGCGGTTCGAGTCCGTGTGGGGGCACCATTTTTCTCATTATATTCAAAAGCTTATTTTGAAGTTGCGTAAACCA
>CALHIB010000042.1 GCA_938030595.1 uncultured Rhizobiaceae group bacterium
AGCGCCTCAATCATCGACTCACGTGCGCAATCCAACAAGGGTGCGCTTGCGTTATAGTCGAGGTAATGTCTGGTCTGTTGCACCATTTTGAGACGTGTTTTCTTCGATTAAACAGTTAAATTGCCAAATAAAGCCTGCCAATGCGCAATTTACTTGAAATTTGCACCTTGGATTGTCTAAGAAGAGCGTTCAAGCAGGCTTGGCGATTAACCCAGTTTATAATAATTCTAAACTGTAATAAAAAACCAGCCTCATAACGTCAAGTGCTGATACCTCGCACAAGCCCATTTTCCTTGGGTATACAAGAAAATATTATTGATCTGGAGACACGATGCCTGAAGTAATTTTTAATGGTCCAACTGGCAGACTTGAAGGTCGTTACCAGCCCTCCAAAGACAAAACAGCCCCTATCGCAATTATCCTTCATCCCCACCCTCACCCAAAGTTTGGTGGTACAATGAACAACAAGATTGTTTATGATCTGTTTTATATGTTCCAGGAGCGTGGCTTCACCACTTTGCGTTTCAACTTTCGCGGTGTTGGTCGTAGCCAGGGTGAGTTTGACCATGGTCAAGGTGAATTGTCAGATGCAGCAGCAGCGCTTGATTGGGTGCAAACATTACATCCAGATGCGCGTGGTTGTTGGGTTGCAGGTTTCTCATTTGGTGCATGGATTGGTATGCAGCTCTTGATGCGTCGCCCGGAAATAGAAGGGTTTATGTCGATTGCACCACAACCGAATATTTATGACTTCTCATTCCTTGCACCTTGCCCTGCATCTGGCCTTATCATTCATGGTGAAGATGACCGTGTTGCGCCGCCAGAGCATGTGCAAGGATTGGTTGATAAATTGAAAGCACAGCGCGGTATATTGATTACGCAGAACACCATGCCCGAGGCGAACCACTTCTTTACAGAGCATCAAGAAGAACTCATCGAAGAATGCGGTACTTATCTCGATAAACGCCTTGGCATTATTCCAGGCGGCATCGAAGAGACCATGTTACTGCGTTAAATAAAAATCATTTCAGGCGGGAAGCAAACTTTCCGCCTGTAACAGGCATTTTACAGCCTGTTGTTTTTGGAAATGTTAGCGGCAATTCTTTCAAGTTTCTAACCGCTAAATACCCCCAACCTTCTGCCTCCATTGCATCCCCATCAAATCCTGCCTCCTCTGCCTTTATGACAGTTGAATTTGTCTCCTTCGCCAGTTTTTGCATATCAGAAACAATGTGGGGATTATGACGTCCACCGCCACATAATATCCATAGCTTTGGAATATCCGGCAAATGCTGAACTGATTTCATAATCGCTGCAGCAGATATATAGGCTAATGTCCTTGCACCATCTTCAACGCTTGCTTGATTAGAATTTGGCGGCAAAAAATCATTCCGATCCAGTGATTTTGGAAGTTCTTTGTCAAAATAAGAGCTTTCCAGATATTGATTTGCAAGTTTGATATTTATATTCCCTTCAGCGGCAATCATACCGCCTTGATCATAAGGGATGCCTGCTTGTGCCTGCACCCATTGATCTATCAATGCGTTTCCTGGTCCAGTATCAAAGGCAATCAACTCTTCACCGATATAAGTGATGTTTGAAATGCCTCCGATATTCACGAAGACTACTGGCAATTTCTCCATATATTCAGATAGCAGACTTGCTGCTAATGCTTTGTGGTATATGGGAACCAATGGCGCTCCTTGCCCACCATATTTCATATCATTAGCGCGCATATCATAGACAACATCAATACCTGTTGCTTTTGCCAGTCTTTCACCATCGCCTAGCTGTACCGTCAAAGCCTCATCGGGGCGATGAAGTATAGTTTGCCCATGAAAACCGAGCACATCAATTTGTGAAGCTGCCAGATTATTATCTTTAAGAAAGGCATTTACAGCCTCAATATGAAGATTTGTGATTAAATGCTCTGCCTCTTCAAGACAGCCAATTCTTTGATCTCTTGCATCAAGACTTTTTGCATCTTCTAAAGCTTGTTTCAGTAAGTTTTGTGCCGCATTTGAGTAAGGGTAAAAACCCATCGCACTACGTTCTACGATCTCTTCACCATCGGTCCGCACGAGTGCCGCATCAATACCATCCATACTTGTACCGCTCATTAAACCGATTGCCGTTTTAATCGCCATTTGAAATTCCTGCACTTCCTGCTAAGAGACAACAGATTCTTATTACTTAGCATATTAGAGAAACGAAACATAAAATGTCTGCCTTCAAATCCGAGTTTTTACAGGTTCTTCAATCGCGTGGTTTTATTCATCAACTATCTGATGAAACAGGCCTTGATGCTCAATTGGCAAAGGAAAAGACAACAGCATATATCGGCTTTGATGCAACAGCACAGAGCCTTCATGCAGGTAGCCTTGTGCAGATTATGTTGCTCTACTGGTTTCAACAAACAGGGCACCGCCCGCTCGCTCTCATGGGTGGCGGCACAACCATGGTTGGCGACCCTTCCGGCAAAGACGAGAGCCGCAAGATGCTGACACCTGCGGATATTGAAGAAAATAAAACTGGTATCAAGCAGGTTTTCTCAAAATTCCTTGATTTTGATAATGATAAAGCAATCATGGCGGATAATGCGGAATGGTTGCTTGAATTAAATTATGTCGAGTTCTTGCGTGACGTTGGTAAGCACCTCTCTGTCAATCAGATGTTGGCTCGTGACTCGGTCAAATTGCGTCTTGAGCGCGAACAGCATTTATCTTTCCTTGAGTTCAACTACATGTGTCTGCAAGCTTATGATTTTGCTGAACTTGCAAAGCGCTATGATTGTCGCTTGCAAATGGGTGGTTCTGATCAATGGGGCAATATAGTTTCTGGCGTAGACCTGGGTCGTCGTATGGGAACGCCTAACCTTTTTGCCTTGACAACTCCTCTCCTTACTACATCATCAGGTGCTAAGATGGGCAAGACCGCCGATGGTGCTGTATGGCTTTCTGATACTCATTTACCTGCCTATGACTACTGGCAATATTTCCGCAATTCAGAAGATGCGGATGTCGGCCGTTTTATGCGTCTCTTCACAACACTACCCCTTGATGAGATTGCTCGTTATGAAGCACTTGAAGGTGCTGAGCTTAACGAGGCCAAGAAGGTTCTTGCAACAGAAACTACTGCCATGGTGCATGGTCGTGAGATAGCTGAACAGGCAGCTGAAACTGCCCGCAGAACGTTTGAGGAGGGTCAGGCGACTGATACGCTTCCGACTGTTTCAGTTGCTCAATCTGACCTTGAGAATGGTATTGGTCTTCTTTCTCTAATTGTTGAAGCTGGCCTTGCTTCCTCGAATGGAGAAGCACGTCGTCATGTTAAGGGTGGAGCCATTCGCATTAACGATACGCAAATTTCTGATGAACGGATGAATGTAACTGCAGACAATCTAAATGATGCAGGTGCGGTCAAACTATCCATGGGCAAAAAGAAACACTTTTTGATTAAGCCCGAATAATCTATTGGAATTCAAAAACCTTGTTAAAGAAACCTGGTGTTACAATGGAAAGCGGGTTTACCAAGAGCTCAGGGTTCGTGCGAGCCCCTTTCAATTGATAAGTAATTCCAATCAAAGCTCTGTCCTTGCCATTTGCAAAAATCTTACCAATAATCGGGATAGCTGAAACTGCAAGATTTACCGCATTGGCAGGCATGAATGTGCCTTTGATGTTCATTGTATCTTTTTTGTTGTATAGCGTACCTTCCATGCTCAAACCAATTGCCGTATTTCTGATAATCGCATCTTTAAGATCAAGATAACCATCGCCCTTCTTGATTTTTGCTTGAGCCAATTGAAACGTAATACGCTTGTCAGTTTCTGCGGGAATTGAGTTAGTCAGCTTCCCTTTTTCATCTCTGACTTGTCTGCGCACGTTAGAAACCATTTTCGCCAACCTGGGCTCATTTACGACTGTAAAGTTTGTTAGATTTACAGGACCTAAAAATGGACCATTATCATTTCTGACCAATTGCGCATTAATCTTGCCGCCCTGCATTCTTGTGTAAATATTTGTAAATGCAAGTGCATTACCGGCATCATTGGAAGCGATTGTGAATAGCGTCTGGTCACCATTTCTCTGCGCTTTAACGTTGTAAGTCCTGCCATCTGTACCAAAGCCATTCATGTCCAGTTTTGTTAATGTGCCGCTTCGGCTTTGGTAGACAAGATCAACATTGAATATGTTACGCTTTTCAAAGCCACGAACACGTTTGAATTTTGCTGTAAGGTTTACTGAACGTCCACCCTGAACCTGTTTGAAAGAAGCTTGATATAATAAAGTATTCATAACACCGCGTGCATCATAAGAATCTCCGCTGGCTTGAATATTATAGGCGTCGTCTTTTCTATTGACCTTAACACTAATGCTATCTGAATCATTCAATTTAAGGCTTTTGATATCAGCAGAGATCAATCCACGCTTACTCATGACAAGATCGCCAGCGCTATAAAAACCAGCGCCTTTTAATTTAAAGTCGTTTAATCGAAAAATACCATCCTTCTGAACAAGGGTGAATTCGGCATTTGCAGCGATCCCCTTACCCTTGCTCCAGCCCACCCAAGGCATGGAAATTTCGGCGTTTTTGAAATCTATTTTGTATCTATCTGCACCACTGCCCTGGATAATCGAAAGATCGATTGGACCTGTTACTACCGGTTTTAAGTCTATCCCAAAAGCCTTGCGAGCATCTTCACCCATGGATGCGGTTACTTCCCGCTTTCGTTTTGCCTTGCCTGACTTGCCAATCGGCTCGATTAAATTCAGCTTGGCCTTAACACCATCTATCCTTGCACTTCCGACAACTGACGCGGATATGGGATTTGCATCGATTACGATATTCGCATCTGTAAATTTGCGCCCTGCAAGCTCTTTGCTGCTGGATGCATTTTGCAGATCAAGCAGTACATGCCAATCAACTTGAGAATAGTCTGTTCCTTTTTTTATAGGAAAACGCGCAACGATGTCTGCATAACCTTTGCCGGAAAACTGATTTGCAGTTACTTTCATGCGTTCCATAACACGCAAAGGATTTTTATCTGCAATTGCGGCAATGGAGACAGCATCCCCTTCCAAAGAAAGCTTTGTCTCTCCAAAGCGCTCTTCTGCGGCATAATCCTTCATGTTGAAAAACCCGGACTTGATCCTGATCGGCTTTTTACCTTCAGCAGAAGCTTTTCCAGATGTTATGGAAGATGTAATCTTCATTCCGGAAATCGTAAGTTCACCCTTGCTATCACGAATAGCTGGCATTTCACCAAAAGGAAGGAATGCTACGTCTTTCATTTTGAGATTCATACTGAACTCATCGGGATTTATTTTAACGCCTTCTTTCACGCGGAATATTTTACCTGGTGGAATATCAGCAGTTAAACTTCCTTCTTCAATCCATCCATCAATAAAATGATCATGAACCCACTCGCGGGCACCATCAGCCATAAAATATGGCCAAAACTGTTTTACAGCAGATATGGATATGCCTTTTGTATTTGCAGATGCTTTCAGACTTGGTGTTTCGCCACCAAACAGCATCCTGCCTTTACCATCAACGAAACCTTGTTTTGTGGTTAGAAGAATGCGGTCAATGAGCAAGTCTTTATCATCAACGTTATACAGGCCATGAATTTGAAAGGCGGCAGGCACAACTTCTTCACCTTCAATGGTAGGTTCAAAAGTGCCTCTGTTCATAATCAGATCATAGCGTAGTGAACCGCCATACCCTCTTTCCAGATTATATGGCTTAATGCCCCCTACCCAGCTAGCCGTTAATCGCCCCATTTTCATTTGTGAGGGATCAAGTTCTATTTGGTTCTTTTCCAAAATCAGGCGAAGATTTAAATCCAGTTCACTTAATTCTGTCAGCGAATCTTTACCCAGTCTTAAAGTGCTTTGACTTGTTTTGATGTTAAGTGTTGGGTTCAAGGCTTTGTGGTCTTTATCAAACGGAACATTGCCCGAAAGTGTAAGGACCGCATCTGACCCCATAACACCAGTTTCAAGTTCAGGGTCAGATAACCATTCACGCATGTGTATGCCTGTTGCCAAAAACTTATAGGCACTGCCAGAATTTTCTGAGATTGCATAAGACGAGTTGATCGTAATATCGGAAAACTCGGTCTTCATGTCTGCATAAAGAATAAAACGCCCTACACCATCCGGGTTTAACGACAAGTATTTTATTGCAATCGGATCTTGTTGTTTGCGCCCCAAAACCGCGCCTTTGATGGAAGCGTTTGTTATCTCCAGTTCCTTGAATTCATCCTGATCAAGATATGTCTGAAACTTGGAAAGTGTATCACCGATGGCATTAAATGGTTTATCAAGATGCGTTGGCAGAAAAACGCCACGACCTGACCCTAAGATGTCAGCGTCAAGTTCAGTATTATTTAATCTGACAAGTTCAATTGCTGTGTTGCCACTAATAACTTCCAACAAATTCAGCTTGGCTTCTATTTGTCCGATCTCAGTTAGTAATGCTCCATCATTTTTTCGAGTAATTTTTACATCATTGCTTTTAAAAACAACGCGTGCATCACGGCTAAATGAAAGATTGACACCTTGCAGCTCAACATTAAATGCATCGCCCACAATATCCTGCAGACCCGATTCAATCTTTGCCACGACTGCCGATCCCTTATCAGCATCTCCTTGGAGTATGAAATATGCACCCATAGCTACGACAAAGGCCACAATCATAATAGAAACAAGACTTGCAGCCACGAATCTAAACGAACGTGCTAACAAGCGTTTACCTTTTCTGGAAGGCAGTTGCTTACCTCCACTGGAAGGATGAAGGTTTTTCTTCAACAATAAAGGATCTTCGTTTCTCAGTTTCTTGGCCCCGCAGCCTAAATTGAAAAAATCATTGGCTTATAGATAGTTGGTCTTGTCGTTAAACAAATCAACTTTATATATGCTAACAGATTCTATGCACCTGGTTAATGACGAAAGGAAGGCAAATGACAAAAGTTACTGAAGGAGATATGGCTCCAGACTTTACTCTGCCCACAGATGGAGATGGTCAATTCACACTTTCTGAAAAACGCGGCTCTCCTGTTATTCTTTTCTTCTATCCAAAAGATGACACATCCGGATGTACCAAAGAAGCAATTGGATTTTCAGAGCATCTTGAAGACTTTAAGAAACTTGGCTGCGTTGTCGCGGGCGTATCGCCTGACCCTGTCAAAAAACATGACAAATTCATCGCCAAATATGAACTCACAACAACGCTTATTTCTGATGAAGAGAAAACAACACTGGATGCCTACGATGTTTGGATTGAGAAAAGCATGTATGGCAAGAAGTATATGGGTGTTAATCGCACCACACTTATTATCGACGCAGAAGGCAAGATTGCCAAAGCTTGGGTTAAGGTGAAAGTTCCAGGGCATGTTGAAGAAGTGCTGGCGACAGCTCAAGAACTCTTTGGCTAACGTGAGTGTTCTGACAAAACCCAATAGCCTTGCCGAGGGTGCTTATGATGCACTCATTGCTTGTGATTTGGACATAAAACTACAGCTGACCAACCAGATGGCCATTGCTTGGGAAGCACGGAAATTATCATTACTGGGTTCGAAAAGGATCACAGCCCCTAATCGGCCAGGCAGACCTGAAAAACCTGACCTCATTTCACCTTCACAGGTTAAGAAGCGTCCCTTAACTTCCGCTAAAGGGCGTTTGGCATTGATACACGCCATCGCGCATATTGAATTGAATGCCATTGATTTGGCCTTGGATATTATAGTCCGCTTTGCCCACATCAAGATGCCACGATCATTTTTTGACGGGTGGGTCATGGTTGCTAAGGAAGAAGCGAAGCATTTTACGCTACTTCGTGAGCGTCTTGCAGATCTTGACGCTTCTTACGGAGACCTGCCCGCTCATGACGGTCTATGGGAAGCTGCCAGCGAAACCGGTCACGATTTGAATGCAAGATTAGCCGTAGTCCCTTTAGTGCTTGAAGCGCGCGGTCTTGATGTGACGCCCCCGATGGTTGAAAAACTTCGGGCAGCAGGTGACCATAAGACGGCAGATATTTTTGAAATCATATATGAAGATGAGAAAGGCCATGTTGCTGTTGGTGCGAAATGGTTCAGGTTTTTGTGTAACAAACATGGATTGGATCCATCCCTGACTTTCAACAAGCTAGTTGCCAAACATTTCAGAGGTCATCTCAAGGGGCCATTTAATGACAGGGCAAGATGCGCCACGGGCCTCACCCCTCTGTTTTATCGCAGTTTGTCCCCCCTTGGAAATTAACGCATCTTTTTCGTAATCCTCATGCAAACGGTTTATTAACCATAAGCGTTCATACTTAACTCATATTAGTAAAACTATTTGAGTAATGATTCCATGAGTTCTACACATATTCGCGAGCCTGCCAGCTTTGGCAAACGTCATGAACCGCATACGGTTACTGTCAGTCGAAACGGCAAGACGCGCCAATTTAAAATCCGTCCGGTTTTCTTTTCGATTGCAGTTTGTTCTGCGATTATGTTGATGGTTGGTTATTTTAGCGCGACTGCGTATCTTGTGTTCAGGGATGATCTGATTAGCGCGTCATTTGCCAATCAGGCGCGTGTCAAACATGAATACGAAGACCGCATCGCAGCTCTCCGCACCAAGCTTGACCGTATCACATCCCGCCAGCTACTCGATCAACAGGCGATTGAATCGCGCGTTCATGAACTCATGGCGCGTCAGGAGAATATTGGCAAGCGCAGTAGCCGCATGACCAATTTGCTGGATAAAGCCAAGAAGCGCGGCCTCAATGC
>CALHIB010000043.1 GCA_938030595.1 uncultured Rhizobiaceae group bacterium
AGCTGCGCAAATTCGACCGCATCAATGCCTGTTTCCTTACGTCCGCCATGGGTAAATATTTCCCAGCGGTCGGTTTCCCCTTCTTTTGATACTTTCTTGGCGTCAATTGCTACAACAATACATTGATTTCCGAATTTATCAGACGCCTCTGCGACAAAGTCAGGGTTTTTGACGGCGGTGGTGTTAATCGAAACCTTGTCCGCACCCGCCAAAAGTAATTTGCGAATGTCAGAAACCTCGCGTACGCCTCCGCCCACAGTTAGTGGCATGAAACATTGTTCAGCCGTACGAGCAATCATGTCAAAGGTTGCAGCGCGTCCTTCGGAAGTTGCAGTAATATCCAGAAACGTCAGTTCGTCTGCACCTGCCGCATCATAAGCAATGGCCGCTTCAACCGGATCACCAGCGTCAATGAGATCAACGAAATTTACGCCCTTAACAACGCGGCCATCGGCTACGTCGAGGCAAGGAATGATGCGAACTTTTAGGGTCATATTTTATACCTCTAATGAGAAATAGATTTTATTTCACCAATTTGTCGGTCAGGTTCTAACCACCATGTCTCAGTGGTATACTCATTGCAAAAGAAACCTTCTATAAATGGATGACTTCTTATTTGTTGCTCAAGTTTTTCATTACCGTTGATCAAAATAAAATAATCATCATAGTAACTTGCTACAAAGAAACTTTGATTTTTATCACTCATAAAAGGCATTTGGTTTTGATTGTAATAAATGTTTTTATTTATTTTTATCTTATCAATTTCTGTCGCGGTGTAATCAAAATAAATTATTTCCTTACCATCTGATTGACTTATTAATTCTATTAACAACCTCTCTTCCAGAGATGTAATACAGTTGTCATTCAATTCCAGAATGTTATTTTGACTACAATAATCATTAATCATCTTACCTAGTGGTGAATCTGAATACTCTTGTTTAAGGGAACCCCATTGGCTTTTAATGCCTTGTTCAATTTTTCCGAAATGACTTATCCCTAATTCACTTAAAATTTTAGCCCATGGAATTAATTCGCCTTCATTAAACGCAAGTTCTTCTACAGTATGAAAATCTAAGCCGTCTGGGTTACGAAATGATTCATTTCTCATTGGTTTATAGTCAGAAATATTTACTGAACTAACTTTAAAAAAAGGCTTGAACCATACAAAAGTAAAATCAAACGGTTTGCCTATTCCATAACGGAATGGAATTTCTTCTGATCCATTGGAAATTAAATCGCCAAATTTTTTTAACAATGTGCTATTTTGTTTATGATCTAAATTCAGAGGCATCAGGTGTTAACTTCCCAAAACTCTCAAAGCTTCACCTGCATCCAACCTACCATCATAGAGCGCGCGGCCTGTGATGGCTCCTTCCAGTTTTTGGCATTCTGGAGAGGCCAGTTTTTTCACGTCTTCGATAGAAGCTAATCCGCCTGATGCGATGACGGGAATTGAAACGGCTTCTGCCAGCTCGATTGTAGAAGGCCAGTTGATGCCTGTCAGGATGCCATCGCGATCAATGTCTGTGTATATAATGGCTGATACACCTGCACCTTCGAATTTTTGGGCAAGTTCTATGACGCCAAGCTCGGAGGCTTCTGCCCAGCCTTCAACGGCGACCTTGCCGCCCTTGGCATCGATGCCAACAGCAATTTTGCCCGGGAATTTTTTGCAAGCCTCTTTCACCAATTCAGGGTCACGCACGGCAATTGTGCCTAAAATCACGCGTGCGATTCCTTTATCCAGCCAATGGGCAATGTGATCGAGTGTACGAATACCACCGCCCAATTGAACCGGATTTTTGGTATTTGCCAAAATTGCTTCAACCGCCTTGCCGTTTACAGTTTCACCTTCAAATGCACCATTTAGATCGACCACATGCAACCATTTGAAACCCTGATCTTCAAAAGCCTTTGCCTGTGCGCCCGGGTCTTCATTATAAACAGTCGCTTCGTTCATATCGCCAAGTTTCAAACGAACGCATTCGCCGTCTTTGAGGTCTATGGCGGGGAAAAGGATTTTGGTCATTTAAGAACTCCTTCGCCCCCCTTGAGGGGGAGAAAGTTATTTCTTTGGCTTAGCTTGTCTAAGTCATTAGAAATAACAAGAGGGGGGAACTGGATTTCAAATCCAAAAATGGAAAAAGAGGCAAGGCATGTGTTCCCCCCTCTTGAAGTTTCCAAGGCTTGGCTACGCCAATTCCAGGAAACTACATTCTCCCCCTCAAGGGGGGAGAAAAGAATTGAATTAATCATCAAATATCCCACTTCAAAAAATTAGTGATTAAGGCCAGTCCCAAGCGCTGGCTTTTTTCCGGGTGGAACTGAGTGCCGACCATGTTGTCGCGGCCGATCATGGCTGTGACCGCACCGCCATAGTTTGTTGTTGCAATGCACTCATCCGGGTTTTCACATTCCATGTGGTATGAGTGAACGAAATAGGCATGTAGTCCGTTTTCACCCGTATCAATGCCATCAAGCAGTGCATGCGGTTTTTGAACGTCCAGCGTGTTCCAGCCGATCTGTGGGATTTTTAAACTCTCATCTTCGGGCTTTAAACGCACCACATCGCCAGCTATCCAGCCAAGGCCGTCGGTCGTTGCTTTTTCCAGACCACGCGATGCCATGAGTTGCATGCCAACGCAAATTCCCAAAAATGGTTTGGCTTGTTTCAGAACCGCTTCTTCCAAAGCTTCAACCATGCCATCAACACTATCAAGGCCTGCACGGCAATCTGCATAGGCGCCAACGCCTGGCAAAACAATGCGGTCGGCACTGGATACCCAATCAGCATCGCTGGTTAATTGAATATCGGCCGTAATTCCTGCTTCACGAGCTGAACGTTCAAATGCTTTTTGAGCGGAACGCAGGTTTCCAGAACCATAATCTATAATTGCAATGCGCATATTCTATTCCGGAAAAAGGCTCATGGTGTTTTTCTTAACACCAGAATTTGGCATGATGGTTTTTTGTTGGCTTATAACAATCGGTTTTTGTTCTGCAAACAGATGCCTGTGATCAGTAATAAAGCGAATTTCAGCTTCTTCCTTGTTCTCACCTTCAACAATACCCGCATATTGCCACCCCTTGCTTTCAAGATTTTTGCGAACAAGTTCATAGCCTTCAAGCAGAAGATAAAGACCTGGCAAAATTGAGAGATAGGAAACCGCAATGCCTGGGCTTGCAAAAGCCAGGATCATGATCGCGACAATCACGCAGAAATAAACCATCAAGGGCAGCCATAACTTGTGCCAGACGAGCCAAAACGGTGGAAAGAAAAGCGCAAACGTGGCTTTTGTATCCGGAACTAGGCGGAAGTTTTCTTCCCGGCTGTCCAGCGTATCCTTGGGTGGCATGTAAACGGTATAAGTTGTCATGGCAGTTGTTTAAACCTAAGTCGGCTCAAGAACAACATCTGTGACAAATTAAAGCGAACCCTTTGTCGAAGGAATACGGTCTGCCTGACGCGGATCAATCTCCATTGATGTGCGCAGCACGCGAGCCACAGCCTTGAAACAGGTTTCCGCAATGTGGTGATTGTTATCGCCATAATGATTGGTTACGTGAAGCGTTATGCCAGCATGCTGCGAAAACGCCTGGAAGAACTCCTTGAAAAGCTCAGTGTCGTAATCACCAACCTTGGGTGCAGAGAAATTTACATCCCAAATCAGATAAGGTCTGCCTGAGACATCAACTGCCGCACACGTTAGCGTTTCATCCATTGCCAAATCAAGCGAAGCATAACGCGTAATACCCTTGCGATCGCCCAAGGCTTTGGAAACTGCCTGACCCAAGGCAATGCCAACATCTTCTGATGTATGGTGCGCATCAATATGCAAATCACCATCGCAACGGATTTTCATATCAATAAGAGAATGGCGTGAAAGCTGATCAAGCATATGGTCAAAGAAACCTGCGCCTGTTTTGATATCATATTCGCCAGACCCATCGATATTAATTTCGACGGAGATATCAGTTTCTGCCGTTTTACGTGACAATTTCGCTTTACGCATAACCATTACTCTTATGTCAATTTGATTGTTCGATGTTTCTATACCAAGACAATCTTACAAAATCTATAACGCAGAGCTTAACCATAAAATTTCATAATAAATTTGAAATGCGTTTGAAACCTCTTACATTGATGAAAACAAATCATTTCAAAGGTTCATTGATGTCAAAATTACCCTCCATGCACGCAACAACGATTGTTACCGTACGCAAAGGCAATAAAGTTGTTATTGCTGGCGATGGACAAGTGAGCCTTGGGCCAACA
>CALHIB010000044.1 GCA_938030595.1 uncultured Rhizobiaceae group bacterium
AGCATCATCATAGGTGACTTGCCGCGCGTGGAAAATAGAGTTGAACTTCAGGACTTTGTGGATCAGGACGCACAACGCACCAGTGACCTTGCCATAGCTGATCTGCGAACCAGACAAAGCAAATTACAATCCCAATTGCCCCTGGCCAGAAACTCGACCGAAGATGCAAGACGCGCCTATCAGATTGCATCTGATGCATTCCGCAGTTGGGCTGCAACACGCAGCACAACTGGCGACGATAGCCAGAATGAAGAACTTACGCGTCGATCACAGCAATTGGATGACTTGCGCACTAAACTGGCCAAACAGCAGGACGAACTCGCTGGCATTCAGGCAGAAATCGGCAAAGTCAGCCGCGAACAAACCAGATTGAATGAAGCCTATCAAAAACGTCTGGCAGAAGCACGCCCGGCATTCAAACAGGCTCAATTTGTGCAAACAGCTCGCGTTTTTGCATTTCGCCTGGCATTTACATTGCCTTTAATTTTAATTTCAATCTGGTTCATACGCACAAAACGTCAAAGCCGATACTGGCCGCTCTATAGAGGCTTCATCCTGTTTTCGCTCTTTGCCTTCTTTGTCGAGCTGGTTCCCTATCTCCCGAGCTATGGCGGATATATCAGATATGTGGTTGGGATTGGCCTGACGCTTCTGGCAGGTCATTATCTGGTTCGATGGATGCGAGGTTATTTGGAAGAACGTCAACGCGAACGCCAAATATCGGAAAAAGAACGCAGACAGGCTCTTGATTATGATGCAGCTGTTAACAAGGCAGGAAAAGGCATATGCCCAGGCTGCGAACGCTCAATTGAAACCGTCGATGAAGTGAAATCGGATTACTGCGCCCATTGCGGGCTAATGCTTTACGAAAACTGCGGCAACTGTACAACGCGCAAACTGGTTTTTCATCACTATTGTTTAAAGTGTGGTGTTGAAACTCATGAGAAGACAACGGCGACTTAAGTCAGAAGGCTCAATCAAATTAAACTGATAAAGCTTGCGGCAGGGCTGAATACTCAGACGCATTTAAATTTGATGCGACAACCTGATTTCGGCCAGCATTTTTAGCTTCATAAAGCGCTTCATCAGCGCGTTTCATCGCATGCGTTAGCTTCTCATTAGGTCGCAAGACCGTAACACCAAAGCTTGCCGTAATTGGTTTTTCTTTTGGAATATCTTCAAACGACAGCATAGATACAGCTGTACGCAACCCTTCTGCAAATAAGCGTATTGTACGAATATCGCAACTTGGGATGATAATGGCGAATTCTTCACCCCCTGTTCGCCCAGCGTAAGCAGTTTCTGGTATCGCTCTCATAATAAGATCACCAAAATCTGTAATGACGACATCCCCTGTATGATGACCATATTGATCATTGATTTTTTTAAAATGATCGATATCGCACATTAAAAGCGCAATCGGATTTTGACTATCACAATAGGCTTCCATCACCTCATTTGCCGCCTTATCAAAAGCACGGCGCGTCAGCAGACCACTTAAAAAATCCTTGGAGGCCTTTTCCTCGACACCAGCAAGCAAATCACTGCCAATTGTAAAACCAAAGGAAGCGATCAATATAGAAATGCCTACAACAGTCAGAAAACTTAGCAGGATCCAATAATAACTGGAAAAATAATTTTCATCTGTAACTGTATCACCAATTGATAAAATAATAGAGGGCGCAATAATTGCCATCATGGCAACGGTCGCATAAGCAATACCAAGCAAAATGGACTGTCTATCTCGTTGCTCATGATTAAAAAGCAAATAAGCACCGATTGCCATGGGCAGTCCCATCATGGCGTTCGCGAAGATCAAATATACAGTTGCAGACAGACCAAATTGCAGCATTAAAACTCGCCCGGCAATATCTAAAAACATAAGCGAAAAATGCACTGGTAGATTAAGCCTGCCACCAAGACGCATCAAAGCACCATGCACCATTAGACCACCAACGGTGTAATAACTAATACTGGAAGCAAAGGCATTTGGTATTGTCATCTTGGCGTAAACAACCTGTGACAAAACAAATCCGCAAGAAAACACAAAAAGCGAAACAGCAAAATAGCGCAGATAACGAATGTTTTTATTGAAATTCCATAGCAAAAGCAGTGCTGCGCCCGCCAAGAAAGCAACAAAAGGGGCAAAAAGGCCTTGTATTTGGAATATCTGCACACCCACCTCATTTAGATAGTAGAGGCAAGTTAAAGGCTTGAAACGAAAAAACAGTTAATTTTACAAACGAACGACATATAATAATGCAGAAACTGGTTAATCATTGTTATCAACATCAAATCACAAGCAATTTAAACTAAGAGTCCCCTCAAATGGTTTTTTCGCATATAAGCGAAAATACAATGACACTTAATGCGGGGCTGCACCGATGGTTAAACAACCAAGACCGAATAAAACACTCGATAGAGACCTTAAAACCCGCGTCTCTCTGGAGCAGGCAGCTCTTACAACCAGACAGCAGTTTCTGGCTCCGTCTTTGGGTTTGGGTTTCATTGTTCTGGTCGGTTTAATTGCCAGCTTTATTCTGGGTTGGGATTCAGACAATTTCATCATCATCGCAGCAGCAGCAATCGGCGCCTATATGGCCCTAAACATTGGCGCAAATGATGTCGCAAATAATGTCGGCCCGGCTGTGGGCTCTAACGCGCTTACCATCGGGGGAGCGCTTGTTATTGCCGCTATCTTTGAAAGCGCTGGCGCACTTTTGGCAGGTGGCGATGTGGTTGGCACCATCTCCAAAGGAATTATTGATCCAGCAACCGTAGACGACCCCCATACGTTCATCTGGGTCATGTTTGCAGCACTTTTATCAGCTGCCGTATGGATTAATCTGGCCACCTGGTTGGGCGCTCCAGTATCTACAACACACTCAATTGTGGGTGGCGTTATGGGTGCAGGCATTGCGGCGGCAGGATTTTCAGCCGTAAACTGGCCAACCATGGGGCAAATTGCTGCAAGCTGGGTAATCTCACCTGTTCTGGGTGGTTTGATTGCAGCGCTTTTCTTGTGGTTCGTAAAGTCAATGGTATCAGACCAGAAGGATAAAATAACAGCAGCACAAAAATGGGTTCCCCTACTCATCGCCATCATGGCAGGTGCCTTTGCAGCTTATCTTTCAGTCAAGGGCTTGAAAAAAATTATCAAACTCGACCTTCAAACCTCACTGATGATTGGTGCGGGCTTTTTGGTTGGAACTTATCTAATTGTGCGCCCGCTTATTCGCCGCCAGTCCGAAAGCCTAGCCAATACAAAAGAGTCAGTTCGCAAATTATTTAGAATACCTCTTGTATTTGCTGCTGCACTTTTGTCATTCGCCCATGGCGCCAATGACGTCGCCAATGCAGTAGGCCCGCTTGCAGCAATAGTTCACACAGCAGAAGCTGGCGAAGTAGCAGCAAAGGTCTCCATTCCGATCTGGGTAATGATTATTGGTGCCTTCGGCATTTCTTTTGGTTTGATGTTATTTGGACCAAAACTCATCCGCATGGTAGGTGAACAAATCACCAAGCTAAACCCTCTACGCGCTTACTGTGTGGCTCTCTCTGCAGCCATTACCGTTATCATTGCATCCTGGTTGGGACTACCAGTGAGTTCTACACATATTGCAGTGGGTGCCGTTTTTGGCGTGGGTTTCTTCCGCGAATTCCATTGGCGTGCAACCTCTGGCAAAAAAGAAGTTCAATCAGTGATTGAAACGGAAATCTCCAAAGCAGACAGTAAAAAGCGCAAGCACAGAAAACTCGTACGCCGCTCACACTTCATGACAATCATCGCAGCATGGGTCATAACAGTGCCTTCAGCAGCACTTCTGTCAGGCATGTTTTTCTTTATCTTGAATAGCCTTGGGTAAATAAACCGAGTCCTGTTATAAACTCGCTATGAAAGATTTTATATCACGTTCGTATACAAAAGATGATTTTTTATCCTGTATGGCAATATTTGATAGCAATGTACCAAACTACTTTGCTACATCAGAACGTAAAGAATGCTATGTTTTTCTGAAAAGCATAAATTGCAACAATAGGCCTTATTTAATCTTCACTCATAAAGACAATCCAATTGCTTGTGGTGGTCTTATTATTAAACCAAATACCCAGGAAGCACGATTGGCTTGGGGTATGGTGGATAACGCATTCCATAACAAAGGCATTGGCACAAATCTTACACAAGCTAGAATTGATCTGGCACGTCAAATGCCCAATATTTCAAAAATTGGATTAGAAACCAGTCAACATACCTATAAATTCTATGAAAAGTTTGGCTTCAAAGTACAAAACAAAACCCCAAATGGTTTTGCTCCTAATCTCGATTGTTATGAAATGCGTTTAGACTTAAACTGAGTATTTTCAAACAGAATGTTATAGATCTAAAAATGAAGACATCTTGCTTGCATATAACCAATGGAGATGGTGCGGTTGAACTTATCAAGGCAAGTTCTGTTGAAGGTAATGTTTTGTCTTGGCGAGACACCATGCATGGAGGCTCTTTTCCTGAAGGATTGACATTAGACGAAGTAAGCAAGGTACGCGCAAGTTACTTTGCAGGGGATGATCTTGATTATGACAAGGTTCTAAATGATTTTCTCGAGAGAAATAAACGTTTAAAAGAAGCTGATCAGTTTGACCAAATCATTCTTTGGTATGAACATGACCTCTTGGACCAACTTCAAATTTTACAGCTTCTTGATTGGTTCCATTCTACAAATATTGAACGCCATAAACTATCGATTATTTGCATTGATCGCTTTCCCGGAATTGATAATTTTCGCGGCCTAGGTCAATTAAATTCTGGCCAAATTGCAAGTTTACTTAAAACAGCAACGCCAATTATCAACGAACAACTTGAGCTGGCAAAAGAAGGATGGGCTGCCTTTCGAAACGCAAACCCAAACAAGCTGTTGGATTTCTTGAAACAAGATCTTGATGCCTTGCCCTTTTTAAAAGAAGCCCTCTATCGCCACTTGCAGGAATACCCATGGACAAGTGACGGCTTAAAGCGATCAGAAAGACAATTATTGCAATTAATCGGGAATAAGGTCTCTTCTCCATCCGAATTGTTTCAGCAAAGCATGAATCTTGAGTCTGTATTTTTCATGGGTGACTGGAACGTATTTTCTCATCTGACAACCTTGAACCATACCCAAACCCCGCTGATAACCACCCAGACAGGCGTGCCTTTTATTCATCCGAGGGAGTTAGTATCGAACCAAAAGGCATTTAAAGAGCAAGTGATTTTAATCACAGAGGTGGGTAAGCAAGTTCTGGATGGCAGTATAAATGCACTCGATATTTTGAAAAGAGACTACCACTTGGGCGGCGTTCACATAAACTCAAACCATTCCATGTGGATGTGGAATGACAAAATGCAAACGCTCGAACTGAAGACTTAAGTTACACCTCACCCAAACCAAGTGCTGCATCAATCAATGCTTTGGCATCATCACTCGACCAATGGGCTGGGCCATTTAGCACCCCAAGCGCACAGCCATTGGTATCAATAAGCAGCGTTGTCGGCATTCCAAGTGCGACGCCTTTTTTACGCAAATTATGAAACGCATTCATGGTCTCATCATGCATGAATGGCATTGCTTTAATGTCGATAGAATTTAAAAATCCAAGGGGCTTGTCTTTTGAACCTTGGTCAATGCTAACGGGCACAACCTGAAACTTTGCACTACCTTTAGTGACTTCCAACTCTTCCAGCCAAGGCATTTCTTCGCGGCACGGCGGACACCAGGTTGCCCATAGGTTTAAGAGAACCGTGCGGCCTTGCCAATCAACCAGTGTTTTTGGGTTACCATCACCATCCTTGAAACTGATCGCCGTTGTCATATCCAGTGGATCTTCTACAGCACGATAAGCAGCCACATCACCCGTTGCGACATCTGCAAGTTTCTTGCCACGCTCAACCGACAGCGCGCAAGATTGTTCGCGTGTCAATTCTCCTGATTGCGCAGTCGTGACATTACCAGACGTGTTGCCAGAACCACCCAGAATAGCGTATAGGCCTGAACCAAGAACTACAGCGGCAATCAACATCAAAATAACTGGTTTCGTCTTCATGGCGTTTATCCGTTTTGAAATAATTCAATCTCATATGGAGAGTATATAATGAGCGAAGAAAAATCTGGCAACAAGATGTGGGGCGGACGGTTTGCCTCAGGGCCTGATGCCATTATGGAAGAAATCAACGCATCGATTGATTTCGACCAAAAACTTTATGCTCAAGACATTCAGGGCTCAAAAGCCCATGCCTCCATGTTGGCTGAACAAGGCATTATTTCGCTCAAAGATGCAAAACAAATTTGCGACGGATTAGACACAATTTCGTCAGAGATTGAGAATGGTAAGTTTAAATTTTCTCGTGCGCTTGAAGACATCCACATGAACGTTGAATCTCGCCTTCGTGAGTTAATTGGCGATGCAGCTGGCAGGCTTCACACGGCACGCTCAAGAAACGATCAGGTAGCCCTGGACTTTCGCATGTGGGTAAGAACACAAGCACAAGAAGCACAAGCCAATATTTTAAAGCTGATTAGCGCACTGCTCGTGAAAGCAGAAGAGCACGCTGACACTCTAATGCCAGGCTTTACGCATTTACAAACCGCACAACCGGTTACATTCGGGCACCATTGTCTGGCCTATGTGGAAATGTTGGCGCGGGATTATTCTCGTATGAAAGATGCCCATGAACGCATGAACGAATGTCCATTGGGATCTGCTGCACTTGCAGGCACAGGCTTTAACATTGACCGTCACATGACCTCTGATGCACTTTCATTCAGGGAGCCAACACGTAATTCGCTTGATACAGTTTCAGACCGTGATTTCGCACTGGAGTTTCTATCTGCCGCAAGTATTTGTGGCACTCATCTTTCTCGTTTTGCAGAGGAAATCGTAATCTGGTCAACACCCCAATTTGGCTTTGTATCCTTATCAGATAAATTCTCAACCGGCTCCTCTATCATGCCACAAAAGAAAAACCCGGATGCAGCAGAATTGGTGCGCGGCAAGATTGGTCGCGTAAACGGTTCACTGATAGGCTTGCTTACCGTGATGAAAGGCCTGCCGCTGACCTATTCAAAAGATATGCAGGAAGACAAGGAAGGCGTGTTCGACGCAGCAGAAACGCTGGAACTTTGCTTGGCGGCCATGACAGGCATGATTTCTGACATGACCATCAACAAACAGGCCATGAAAGATGCAGCAGGATCAGGATATTCCACTGCAACTGATTTGGCAGACTGGCTGGTGCGTGAAGCAGGTCTGCCATTCCGTGATGCCCATCACGTAACAGGCACAGCAGTTGCATTGGCTGAAAGTGAAGGCAAAGAGTTAGCTGAATTGAGCCTTGAGCAATTCAAAGGTATTCATGAAAGCATCACAGACGGTATTTACAATGTACTGACAGTTAAGGCATCCGTTGCCAGCCGCACAAGCTTTGGCGGAACAGCTCCAGAAAATGTACGCAATCAAATTGAATATTGGAAAAATCGTCTCAAGAACATTTGACATTAGCCGGCTTCTGTCGAATATGGTTCTAGAATTTATTAGGATATGAAAATGGTGTCTCACCTTAACAAACCTGCTTTTCATATTGCGCTATTGCTGGTTCTTGCAATGGCTGTATCAAGCTGTGGTCGTCGCGGCGACTTACAAGCCCCTGGTTCAGTTCAGGCGGATGGAACGCAGCAAGTTGAGCAAACTGCACAAGATGACGCTGAAGAAGTCAAAGAGGATAAACCGTTCATCCTTGACGGACTTCTTTAATACGCTAACTTCTCTCAGCATTCTTTTCATATACAGGCATTCTCATGAACCATTTCCATTACATCGATGGCATTCTTCACGCAGAAAACGTTTCCATTCCTGAAATTGCAAAACAGGTTGGAACGCCTTTTTATTGCTACTCGACCGCAACACTGACACGCCATTACAATGTATTTGCAGATGCGTTTTCTGATATCGACGCAAAAGTCTGCTATGCGATGAAGGCAAACTCCAATCAGGCTGTCTTAATGACTTTGGCAAACCTGGGTTGTGGGGCAGACGTGGTCTCTCAAGGTGAGTTACAACGTGCACTTGCTGCAGGTATTTCACCAGATAAAATCATGTTCTCTGGTGTGGGCAAAACCAAAACGGAAATGCAGGCCGCACTTGAAGCAGGTATTTTTTGCTTTAATGTCGAATCTGTTCCCGAGCTTCATCAATTATCAGTGGTTGCAACTGAGATGGGCAAAACTGCACCTGTTTCACTGCGGATCAATCCTGATGTTGATGCAGAGACGCATGCAAAAATTTCAACTGGCAAGGCAGGTGACAAATTTGGCATCCCGCGCGAAGATGCAATTGAAGTCTATGCTCTTGCAGCCTCATTGCCTGGCCTTAAAGTCAGTGGCATTGATATGCACATTGGTAGTCAAATTGAAAAACTTGAACCCTTTGACAAGGCCTTTGCACGATTAAAAGAACTCATCACAGAACTTCGCGCTGAAGGCCACGAAATTGATCATGTAGATGTAGGCGGCGGACTTGGCATTCCATACAAGAACGATAATTCGCCACCACCAGAACCTGAAGCCTATGCTCAGATTGTCAAAAAGCACGTCAAGGAACTGGATTGTGAAGTTGCTTTTGAACCAGGTCGTATGATCGCGGGCAACGCAGGCATTTTGGTGGGTGAAGTCATCTACAGCAAACCATCGGGTGAGAAAACCTTTATCATCGCAGACACTGCCATGAACGATCTCATCCGCCCAACGCTTTATGAGGCTTGGCACGAAATCAGACCTGTAGAAGAAGCAATTCTCTCCCAACCACCCATTAAAGGTGATTTGGTTGGTCCGGTATGTGAAACAGGTGACTTCATAGCAAAAGACAGAAACCTCCCTGCACTAAAAGCGGGCGATCTCTTTGCAGTGGGGTCGGCAGGTGCCTATGGCGCTGTGCAAGCAGGCACATATAATACAAGAGCTTTGGTGCCAGAAGTCTTGGTCAATGGCGATGAATTCCACGTCATAAGGCCACGCCAAAGTGTTGAAGAGCTGATTGCAATGGATAGTCTGCCAAACTGGTTTTAAGATCACGTTCATCACAAATTCGCAATCTTGATCATAATGGCCTCGAAATAGACGTGATCTGTGCTAGATTATAGATATATTGATTTTACGAAGGCCAAGGCTCTGAGAAAACCTAAGACAAAACACACAAAATTTTCAGCCGTGCGCGCTAGCACTTGGCTGGTTTTGGCATGGGAAAAGCTTTGGCCGCTTTTAGTTCCCGCTTTTCTGGTTTTTTGCGGATATCTGATCTTTTCATGGGTTGGTGGTTGGCGCCTCATCGATACCGAAGAAACCCAAACTTACTTATGGATTGCAAGAGTGCTATTCGCACTGATTTTCATTTCCAGCCTGTGGCCATTAAGGCATTTCCAAAAGCCGAAGAGTGATGAAATCACACGACGTATCGAAGTAAAGTCAGAACTGGAACACCGCCCAATTACAGCGCAAAGCGATGAAATTGCCATGGGCGAGCGTGATGGATTTTCTGAAATTTTATGGCGTGAACACAAATCACGCATGTCTGGCCAACTCAACAACATGACAGCTGGGGCACCCTCCCCAAAGGCAAACAGATTTGATCCCTTTTCCATTCGCTCAATATTGCCCATTCTGGCTTTTGCAGCTTTTTTCTTTTCATTTTCCAATATCGGCGGAAAATTATCAGATAGCTATATCAGACAGGATAATACAGCCGACTTGCTTACGCGAATGGATGCATGGATTAATCCACCAGCTTATACCAGAAAGCCACCCATTTATTTGGCACTTGAGCAATCAGAGCAGACCATCCAAAGCCTTATCGTTCCAACAGGTAGTGATTTCTTCCTGCGGATTATTGGCGATGATGATGTAAAGCTTTTGAGCGGTGAGCAAAATAATGAAACAGCTATTCAACCAGAAGAGGCTGAAGGAACTACGCAAGAAATAGAATACAAATTCCAACTCGAGGAAGACAGCGTTATTCGCCTAACCCACCGCGACAAGGAATTAGCGCAGTGGGGCATCTCTATTATTGCGGATAAAGCACCTGAAATCGCATTTGCTGAGCACCCAAAATCTGCTCTCTCTGGCTCGCTTGAACTAAGCTACAATGTCAAAGATGATTACGGTGTCGTAAGCGCCCGCGCAATTATAAAATCATTGGAGGAGGCAGAGCCGAATGCGCGTCCGTTAATTGAGGCACCAGAAGTCGATCTTCCCTTACCGCGCTTTAGAGCGAAAAAAGGACTGGCAAAAGCAAACCGTGATTTAACCCAGCATCCTTGGGCTGGAAGTCAGGTTTCTATTCAACTGGAAGCAACGGATGATCAAAAACAGACGGGTGTAACCGAGACCAGAGAAATCACACTCCCTGGCAGAAGATTTTCTAATCCTTTGGCCTTGGCTATTGTTGAACAGCGCAGAATATTAGCCCTTGATGCCAATAAGCAACGCTATGTTGCAAATCTCCTGGATGCCGTTTCCACCGCTCCTCCAGAGTTTATTGATAATGCAAATGCAGTAACCGCCATGCGTGTTGCCTATCGCCGTATTGTTGATGCCAACAATGATGACGACCTGCGCTCATCGTTAGACCTGCTTTGGGAAATCGCCCTTGCTGTAGAATTTGGCAACTTGTCAGATGCAGAACGCGCACTGCGCGAAGCTCAAGAAAAATTAAGTGAAGCACTTGAAAACGGTGCCTCCCAGGAAGAAATTGACGAGCTGATGAAACAGCTACGCCAAGCCATGAATGAAATGATGCAGGCACTCGCTGAACAGGCAAGACAAAATCCTCAATCGCAGAACCCGTTTGAACAAAGCGATGCTCAAACCCTGTCAGAAAATGATTTGCAACGCATGATGGATCAGATTGAAGATCTGGCCAAATCCGGGTCACAAGATGCAGCACGTCAGATGTTGAGCGAATTACAACGCATGATGGACAACCTGCGTTCAGGCCAACATCAACAACAACGCCAAGCGGAAGGCAATGAACTAAATAAAAGCCTCGATAAATTAAGCGAGTTGATGCAACAGCAACAAAGATTGATGGAAGAATCTTTCCGCATGCAACGTCAGCAAGAACAAGGCTTGCGTCCAAATTCTGGCGAACAACAGCAAAATCAGCAACAGGGTCAACAACAAGGTGACCAAGAGCAAGGTCAGCAAAGGCAGGGCCAACAACAAGATGGAAATCAACCAGGCCAACAAAATGGTGAGCAAAGTCAGCAAGGCCAAAACGGCCAGATGACACAAGAAGAATTCGAACAAGCTTTACAAGCTCTGCGCGAACAACAACAAGCGCTTGAACAACAATTGGGTGAATTGGGACAACAGCTTGAAGAACTGGGCTTGGGTCAATCCGAAGAACTTGCAGAAGCCCAAAATGAAATGGGTCAAGCTGGTGAAAATCTTGGAGAAGGAAACCCCGCTGACGCTGGCACAGATCAAGGCCAGGCACTTGAAGCATTGCGCCAAGGTGCACAAAACATGATGCAGCAAATGGCAGGTGATCGCCAGCAAGGGGGGCAACAACAGTCCCAACAAAATGGCCAGGGTCAAAGTGGCTCCCAGCGCCGTGGCTCCGATCCGCTTGGCCGTGAAGAAGGTGAAGGATTAACCGCCGATTCAGACGTTCAAATTCCAGGCGAAGACAGCGCCCAACGTGCCAGACGCATCCTCGATGCAATCCGCGACAGGCTTGCAATTCCTGATAATCCTCTTATCGAAAAAGATTATCTGGAACGTCTTTTAAAGAGTGAATAGCTGAGTTTAAATTTTACAATCAATGATGAAAATCATTTCAACAGATACTATAGCTTCATAAGTAGCGAATTAGGTTACTTTGGCAACCAGTACTAGGATGACAGCTGCTGACCCAATGTTGCCGTTCATTTTTCAATTTTAAATGGCAGCATTGTGTATCTTACTGTCACAGTTTAACTTTGAGCAAATCGCTCGCTACAGCACATACGCAACAAATTAGATGAACGTAATCAGGTACAATGGATCAAGAACGAAAATTAGAGCGAATTGTTATCGTTTCTTACGATGCAATGAATATAAGAATAGCTGAGAGCAAAATAAACGAGGGTAATACCCATAATGGAATGGTATCCGGACGAACAATAAGTGCAGAACAAATATTAGAGACATGGATTCCACATAACCCTGAGAGTGTAGCAATTCGCATTACATTAGGGTTAGGCTGGATAAAATCAGATGCTTCGGACTTTTTTGATATTTGTATTATTACAAACAATTTGCGTGATTTTTGGGAGTCTAATCAGAAATCACTTCCTGCAACTGCACGAGTTTCAACCCTTTACTGCCAATATTATGATTGGCCGACAGTTGAAGCGCGCATTGTTAAAATCCTCCAGGAATGCGAATCCTCCACACAAAAAGAAAGTTGGCACAAACTTCGGAAACATTTTGATTGGGAATATGAAGGCATGGCAAGTGCCTATTAGTAGACATTCATCTGTATTCTTAACTTAGCCGCTTTCGGCACACACCTGAAATTCAAAATATCAAAACAGCTTACTACGTCCTGACATTATATACCTTAGGCATCACCCGTGACAACGCCCACAAAAGGCAGTTCACGAAACGCATGCCCTACGTCCATGCCGTAACCAACAACAAATTTATCCGGGCATTGAAAGCCAACAAAGTCGGCATCAATCTCATGGCTACGGCGCTCTGATTTATCGAGCAATGCAATCAAAGAAACGCGATTTGCACCACGTTCAAGCATGAGATCACGCGTAAATTTCAACGTGCCTCCTGATTCAAGAATATCATCGATAATAACAACATCCCGCCCCTCAACATTGGTTTCAACATCGCGCAGGATTTTAGGCTTACCGGCTTCCGTGCCTGAGCCATAACTTGAAATGGATATAAATTCCACTTCCGGAGAAAGCCCTGCATTATGCAAAGCTCTGATAAGATCGGCTGCAAAAACAAAGGAGCCTTTTAGAATAGAAATAATAAGCGGGTTTTTTAAATCACTGAGAACAATCTCTTCGGCTAACTCGCCATTACGCCGTGCGATATCCTCAGCACTGAAAAGCACTTCAATTTTCTTGTCTCGTACAATCGGCATAAAACCACCCGCTCTTACTTAAACACTGCCTCTGCATAGGCTACGATGGGCGTATCATATTGTATGGACGAGGCAAAGCGTGATTTTCCACCTGCACGCAATGAAGCAAGGGCAGAGTTATAATGCCACCGTGTAATTTCGCTTCCGTTGTGTTGTCTCAAGATAATGGCAATCGACGGGATAGGTTTTGAAACGCCCGTTGGATTGGCAACCAGGCCTTTAACTGTGAATACTTTTTCCCCATTTTGACGAACCTGCTCTTCAATTTTTACTTCGGAAATATAAAGCGCATCTGCTGGCATCGCAGTATGATCCTGCTCCAAAAACAAAAGCCCCAAATATAATCCGGCAAATAACATCAACGCTCCCACACAAGACATTAATGTCCCAAAGCCTGGCTTGTAAGACTTAAGTTCACTTGAGGCTTTTGGTATAAAAGCAGGCTTAAATTCTTCAGGCGCCACCGTATTAAAATTGACCTGATCAGCCAATTCTCGAACACGTGTTTTTTGTGGCGCTTGATTGATTTGTGGCTCTGGCTTCATGGCAGTTCCGAAGACACGCCAGGTTGAGCCACAATCCAGGCATTTCATCTGTCCGTCGCGCTCAACAGGCTGCCCTTGTGAATTACGTTCGTATTCACAGGCAGGGCATGCAATCATGTTATTCTTCGCCATTGCCAAATCACTATTCATTCAGGAATAAAACAAAATCTTGAGATATTCATATTTTGAACTCTTGGATGAATCTGTTAAGGCAAACTTGTTAATTCTGCATTAACCATAACACGGTTGAGGAAATTTCTTGATGAAACGGGTATCGCTCTCTTGATAAGTTTTGAAAATGTTGGCCTTAGATATGGTATTGGCCCCGAGGTATTAAGCGACTTATCTTTTCAAGTCGCACCCAATTCATTCCAGTTTTTAACCGGACCATCAGGAGCAGGTAAAACAAGCCTTTTACGTTTAATGCTGTTGTCACTGTCACCAACACGCGGGCTTGTAAAAGTTTTTGGCAAGGAAGCCTCCACCATCAGACCTGAACAAATGCCAATTATAAGACGAAAAATTGGTGTTGTATTTCAGGATTTCAGATTACTTGACCATCTAACAACCTATGAAAACGTTGCCCTGCCCTTGCAGGTGCGTGGCAAGATGGAACAGGATTATCGCCAGGACGTACGCGATCTTCTCGATTGGGTGGGACTTGGCGACCGAATGCATGTGCACCCACCGGTTCTTTCAGGTGGGGAAAAACAACGTGCCGCTATCGCAAGAGCGCTCATTGATCAGCCCGATGTATTATTAGCAGATGAACCCACAGGCAATGTCGACCCACCCTTGGCAAGACGCATCTTGCGACTGTTTATTGAACTCCATCGCTCAGGCACCTCTGTTGTGATTGCAACGCACGATCTTAGCTTAATGGATCAATATGATGCCCGCCGACTGGTACTAAACTCAGGAAGGCTTCAGATTTATGACTGATAAAGAAAAGCCTTCCAAATCAGCTACAAAGACAGCGACGCCAGCAGCTAAAGCGCCTGTAAAGCCGAAACGTCAACCAAAGCCTTTGAGAAGTGGGCAAAGCATTGTGCCGCGAGAGTCGGTTGCAAGTACTGCACTTATTTTCGTAATTGGTATTATGACGTTCCTGGCCTGTTTAACGCTTGGCGCAGTATCAATGGTCAATACCAGTGCAGCAAAATGGCAAAATGATATTTCAAGGGAAGTCACCATCCAAATCCGCCCCTTTGATGATCTGGAAATGACCAAGGCAATCCGGGACGCAAGCAATATCGCCTTACAGTTTTCAGGCGTATCCAAGGTGACCGCCTTAAATGACGCAGAAACTGCGAGGCTTTTGGAGCCTTGGTTGGGAGCTGGTTTGCAACTGGATGAATTGCCCGTTCCAAGACTTCTAAGGGTTACGCTTGCAGATGGAGCAAAGCCAGACTTTGTAAAAATGCGGGAACAACTGGAAGCACAAGTTCCAGGTAGCACACTGGATGATCACCGCACTTGGGTAGACAGGCTCACTACCATGGCTCTCACGATGGTTGGCATTGGCTCAACCGTATTTCTTCTCATGATGGCAGCAACGGTCACCACCGTAATTTTTGCGACCAGAGGTGCTATGGCCGGCAATAAGGATGTCGTTGATGTTCTTCATTTTGTTGGTGCTGATAGTAAATTTATTTCCGGTCAGTTCCAAAAACACTTTCTGATTTTGGGTCTTAAAGGAGCAGCATGCGGAGCCTTGGGGGCAATCATTTTATTTGTCATTTTAGGCATCTGGTCTTCAAGCTCACTTGCAACACCAGAAGGCGACCAGATCAGCGCGCTTTTTGGTACATTCTCATTGAGTTGGAGTGGCTATTTCTGGATGATTATTGTGTTAATCATGGTTGCCATTTTAACTGCAGTAACATCCAGCATCACAGTAAGAAGACAAGTCAATAACTTACAAAATTACAGAAAATAGTATTTTAAATTGTGGCATAGCAAGGTCGAGAAGTCATAATTGCGCCTTCAAACCAACAAACAGGCTTGGTTAAGTGCGTGAATGAAATCAGTAAGTTCTAAGTTTTTAAAAGCATCTGTAGTTTCACAAACAGCAAAACATGTTTTGGCTGGTGCACTGGTATTTCTTATCTCACTGGTGAGTGCAGGTTTTTATCAATTCGCAACGCAAGCCGCTCAGGAAGCAAGCTTGCAAACCTTGCCAAAAGCAGATGCAATTGTTGTTTTAACAGGCGAAGACAATAGAATTCATTCAGCTGTTGAATTATTGCAAGCTAAAAATGGCAAGCGATTATTAATCTCAGGCGTATCAACCAGCGTAACAGACACAGCAATCTTTAAAGCCTACGCACCCAAAACAGCAAATGCATTTTGTTGCATAGATCTGGACAGACTGGCTTTAGATACCAAAGGCAATGCTGAATACACGGCGAAATGGGCTAAACTGCATGACTTCAACCGAATTATTGTCGTAACAAGCAGCTATCACATGCCCCGCAGTTTGAACCATTTGCGCCAAACAATGCCAAGCGTGGATTTGATCCCCGCTCAAGTTATTCCGTCAGACTTAAAAGGCAAATCAACGCTTTTCATGATGACGTCTCCCAAGATAATCATTGAATATGCAAAATATCTGGTAACCCGAGCCAAGCTAGGACCAGTCGTGAAATATATGTGGACTTCACTTGAAATGCCTACCAGGAGTTGACGTAAGCACCCCAACGCGCCAAACAGAATATATGCGCTAATTGGGGATGGCTTTAATGCTGCTATTCAGGTCTGTTTTATTCAATATTTTGTTTCTGCTAACAACTGCAATCCAGCTTGTATTCTGGACGCCCGTTTATTTCTTTTTACCGCGCGAGGATGGTTGGAAAGTCGTCAAACTTTGGGCCTGGCTGACACTCTGGATGCAGCACATCTTGGTAGGAACACGCTATGAATTCAGAGGCACGGAACATATTCCGCAAGAAGGTGGTTTTATTCTGGCCTCAAAGCATCAGTCTTCTTGGGAAACCTACACAATGGTACCGTTTCTCTCTGATCCAAGTTACATTTTGAAGCGCGAGCTGATGTATGTCCCCATCTTTGGATGGTTTGCGTGGAAAATGAAAGTTATTTCAGTCAACAGAGGCAAACGCAGTGAAGCTTTGAAAGAAATGACTGCAACCGCAAAACAGCAATATGAAAGCGGTCGACAAATTGTCATTTATCCGGAAGGCACAAGAAAACACGCATTTGAAGAGCCGAGCTACAAATATGGCATTACCCATATGTATGCGAATGCAAATGCACGGGTTTTACCTGCTGGCTTAAACTCAGGTTTGTTCTGGCCTCGCCGTGGCTGGATGCTACATCAAGGAACTTGCGTTCTCGAGTTTTTACCCATTATTGAACCAGGTATGGATCCCAAGGAATTTTCAGAAAAACTTGAAAACGTCATCGAAAATAGTACGAATAAATTGATGCAAGAAGCAGCAAACGATCCCGAATTTACAGGTCACGAACTCTTGCGTTAATCAGCAAGCCTTGCATCAATATACTCAAGCGAATGGTCGCGAATGCCGTTTGCTTTCATTGCAGACACAGTGCTCTTAACGTAATCAACATTATGCCCTGACTTGCCCTCCGAATGTCGGACAATTTCTGTTTGCGTATCGAGACATAGACCTGATGCATATTGTTGATGTGATGTATCTGCTCGATAAACCAACGCGCTGACATGCTCACCACTGCTCAGTTTCACTTTACGCCAACATTCCAGATAAACATCTGTCACCAATTCACGCGCACGAAGATAGCTTATAATTTCATCTCGTTTGCCACCAGGTGCCAACATAGCCATGCCCTGACAAGAACCACCTTTATCTAACCCCAAGACAAGCCCGGGCTTTTCTTGCGTGCCACGGTGAACCCATGAGTAAACACAAAATGAGCGATGCAATCCGTAAAGTTGTCCACGTTCTTTTCTTATAACTTCAAAACCAGGATTCCATATTAAAGAACCATAGCCAAACACCCAAAAATCACTCATAACAGCCACAATTAAAATCTAACTAATCTTTCAATATATCGAATTGCAGAAAAGGCAAAGCCCGTGAAAAAAGGTATCTTTCTTTTAAGTGTAATCATCTTGCTCATCGCAGGCTGGAGTGCAGGCTGGTTTTATGTAGCAGATAAAGCAGATACGGTTATTACCAAGACAAAAACCAAACTGGCAGAGAGAGGACGTGACCTCCAATGCACCAATCAGACAATAGATGGTTATCCATTTCGCATTAGCCTGAACTGTGATGATGTACGATATGCAGATAAGGTTACGGGTCTAATCTTTGAAGCTGGCAAACTGCGGTCTGCTGCACAAGCCTATCAACCCAATAAAGCCGTAGTCGAACTATCTTCTCCAGCAAATCTGACACTCCCATCAGGAGAGAGTTTCAATACAAATTGGTCATCAATGCGCTCGAGCGTGAAATTGGGGCTGTCAGGCCCTGAAACATTTTCAACCGTAGGCAGGGATATCAAACTTGTCCCAACGCAGCGTTCAGAACATGCAATGGTTATCAAAGACCTGCAATTTCATGGCCGCCAAATAAACAATAATGACATAAATCTGGCTGTCAGTATGGCGCGAGCACAGTCAGAAACTGCGCTTTGGCCAAGCTTTAATTTTAATACAACGGTGCTGCTGGCTGATACCTATAAGGACATTGTCAATCGAACAAGCATCTTGCGTGTCGCCATGGCTAAGGGATTAAAAGGTGAAATTGAACGCTTCCAATATACGCCATTAGAAGGCGGCATGTTGGAAGTCTCCGGCCCTGCGGAAGTCAGTAAGGAAGGTCTTTTGACAGGCAATTTTGATGTAACTATACGCAACTTGCCAAAACTTCTCACCGCATTGAGCAAAAGCTTTCCTGAAGAACGCCAAAGATTTGAAGACGCATCTCGTGGGATTTCCTTGCTAGTAAACACCACCGGCAAAAACGAAATCACCATACCTATTTCGGTAAAGCAAGGTAGAATGAGCATCGGTATTATTCCACTTGGAAAATTACCGCCTTTGTTTTAGGTACTTCTCAATCAGACGAATAAGGTTTGATGATTTCATTCCGTGCGTTTGAATTCATCATCTTCTTGATCTTGGCTTTGTCTTCATCCTCAATATTACTTTTCCGTGTAACGCGACTTTTGGAAATAAACTCCACCAGGGCATCACCATCGTCTGCCTTGATAGCATCTGAAAGTTTTTCCATATCGGAAACAAATTGCTCAAGCGCATCCAAAAGAGGCTCTTTGTTCAACAAGAAAATATCGCGCCACATCTGTGGATTGGATGCCGCTATGCGAGTAAAATCACGAAATGCACCCGCTGAAAACTGCATCACAGGAGACTGATCAATCTCCTCACGGTGAAGAGCCGTATGAAAAATCGAAAAGGCAGACAGATGGGGTAAATGGCTTGTAATTGCTAATGCATGGTCATGCTTTTCAGGAGTCATAACTTCCACGCGAGAGCCAAGTGACTGCCAAAACCGACTTACCTTTTCAACCGCATCTGATGAGGCGGACGGTACTGGAGTGAGAATGCACCACTTGTCCATGAAGAGTTTTGCCTTGCCTGCATCAGGTCCTGAAAACTCGGTTCCGGCAAGGGGATGGGCAGGCACAAAATCAACGCCTTCCGGAATAAGTGTCAAGCTTCGTTCTACAACACTGGCCTTAACCGACCCAACATCGGAAAGCACCGCACCCTGCTTGAGGTGTGGTGCAATTTCGGCAACCAGATCACTGTAACTTGCAACTGGTACACAACCAATAACAAGATCAGCACCATCAACTGCTTCTGCACTCGAGTGAACCACTTTGGCATGCCCCAGACCCAGTTCAAGCAGGCGCTTGCGTACAGCCGGCGACTGATCTGTAATGACAACTTGTGAGGAAATATCACGAGAGTAAATTGCACGCGTAATCGAAGAGCCAATCAGGCCCTGCCCTATGATTGCAATTCTTCGAAAAACGGGTTTCATAATTATGCATTTCCAGTTTCAAAAAATGCTTTTAAATGCTCAAGCGTACCAAGGTTCGCCTCTGCACTCCCAATCGTCATGCGAAGCGCATTTGGAAAACCATAACCTGTTACTGCACGAAGTACAAAGCCATGCTTTGTCAAATATGCATCTGCCTCTGCGGCAGTCTTACCTTTGGTTTCAGGGAAATGCACAAGAACAAAATTTCCAACCGAAGGTGTTACTTTCAAACCAAGCGCTTCCAAAGCATCCGTTACCTTAACCAGCCACTCGTCATTATGGACAATGGATTTTTCCAAATGTGCTTTATCTTTCATCGCAGCGGTGCCCGCAGCAATCGCCGCAGCATTGACATTAAAAGGCCCACGCACACGGTTAAGCGCATCGATCATATGTCGCGGCCCATATGCCCAACCGATACGAAGTGCAGCCAATCCATAAATCTTGGAAAACGTGCGCGTCATGATCACGTTTGAATTGCTTGACACCATCTCAATACCAGACTCGTAGTCATTACGACGAACATATTCGGCATAGGCAGCATCAATGACAAGAACAACATTGGACGGCAAACCAGCATGCAATCGTCTGATTTCTTCAATTGGCAGATAAGTCCCTGTCGGATTGTTTGGGTTAGCCAAGAAAACCAATTTGGTCTTTGGCGTCACTGCTTCCAGAATTGCATCCACATCTGCCTTACAATCCTGTTCTTTGACAACCACTGGCGTCGCGCCTGCCGCAAGCGTTGCAATGCGGTAAACAAGAAACCCGTGTTCTGTGAAAATCGCTTCATCGCCACCAGACAAATAGGTATTGGCAAGCAGGCTCAAAATTTCATCCGAACCATTACCACAAATGATATTGTCTGAATTTAGCCCATGCACTTCTGCAATCGCATCGCGCAGTTCAGTCGACGAACCATCAGGATAATCTTCCATTTTCGAAGTGGCATCTGCTACTGCAGCAACCGCATCCGGGCTAGGACCAATCGGGCTTTCGTTTGAAGAAAGTTTATGAAGCGTCACACCAGCTGGCACCTTGGATTTTCCAGGCACATACATGGCAATGTCCATCACACCAGATTTTGGTTGAGGAATGGTTGTATCAGTCATGCGTCACTCCAGACATAAGTTTGAGATTGAATTTCTATTGAATAATAGATTTAAAATCAAAGAAAAGATTCAAACGTCATCGCGATTAATGCGGCTTGTCCCTTGCGGTACTAAAACAGGAACAGCAACACGACGCCTGGCTTTGGCGGTTACAGGTACGCCTTGATACAATTGCTTGGATGCAGAAACACAAATTGCACCTGCAAAAGCTGGAAAAATACGCCGTCCAAACCGCTCAATTCCACCGCGAAACTTCAACATAAAATCTCTGCTGGAAGGTGCGAAATGAAGCGCGTCAGACCAAACATCAGGCGTGAATTGATTATTCTTCAAAAGTCGGTTCAGCTGCCTGCGACTATAAGGTTTGCCCGTGCCAAAAGGGGTATGTTCAAATCGTGCCCAAACGCCTGTGCGGTTTGGCACAATAATCATCAAAACGCCACCGGGCGATAAAACCCGAAAAGCTTCCGAAATACACTCATCTGCATTTTCCGCATGCTCCAGAAAGTGTGTCATCAAAATACGATCAACAGACCCATCACGAAGCGGCAATTCATCGTCGTAAGTTAAAGCTGTTGCCGGATGTTTTGATGAGGGCCATTGCAGTGCACCTTGGGCTGCTGGCATCATGCAGATGGTACGCTCACAATCCGGAGAAAAACGATCAAGCCATGGGACAGGATATCCAAGTCCCATAAACCGCTCTCCATGCGACTGATGCCACATGGCAGATATCGAAGCGCTAACAGAAGCAACAGCCGCTTCACCAAGCTTGCTTGCATAAAATTCCCGTAAGGCCACAACATCCATAATCATAAAAAGATAATAGGGCGTGTCGCTACTGGTTGCCAGTGGTCATATGAACTATTATCTCTATAAAAAGTATAATGGAGAAAAATCATGACCGCCCTTCAGTTTCATCAATTCCCTTGCCTTTCAGATAACTACGGCGTTCTTGTCCATGACCCAGAATCTGGAGATACAGCTTCCATAGACGCACCTGACGCCAGTGCAGTTGAATCAGCACTTAAAGATAAAGGCTGG
>CALHIB010000045.1 GCA_938030595.1 uncultured Rhizobiaceae group bacterium
TTGGCAATTTTAGTCGGGCATAGCCACGAGAATAAAATTAACTCGAAGTAAGTTTGAGTTTAGATTTTGAGAAAGGCCGCTCTTTTCGAGTGGCCTTTTTTATTAATTTGCACAAGCTTGTGAATAAAATTTGCCTGATAGGAAAAAAATTTGCCTGTTAATATTGCCTTTCGTGGCAGACTAGGTTCATATTCAATAACGACATTTTTTATGGGAGAGAGAAAAAATGACATCATCCTGGAGATTTTCAGCATTAGCGGAGCGTCACCGAGCACTTGGATCTGAATTGGAAGATTGGGGCGGTATGGGTACTGCCTGGTCTTATGATAAAGACCAAGAAGAAGAGTATCTGGCAATTAGAACCAAAGCTGGCATCATGGATGTGTCAGGTCTTAAGAAGGTTCATCTCGTAGGCCCTCATGCTGGACAGGTTGTTGACCGCGCAACCACACGTAACGTTGAAAAAATACAACCAGGTAAATCTCGCTACGCTTGTATGCTGGATGACCGCGGCAAATTTATTGATGACTGTGTGATTTACCGTATGGGGCCAAACAGCTGGATGGTTGTTCATGGTACAGGTGCTGGTCATGAGCAGCTTACTCGTTATGCGCAAGGTCGTGATGTTGATGTGCGCTTTGATGACAATCTTCACGATATTTCAGTTCAAGGGCCAATGGCTGTTGACCTTTTGGAAAAAGATGTTGAAGGCATTCGCGACCTTCCATATTTCAACCATATACACACAATGCTTTATGGAAAGCCTGTGACAATCTCTCGTACAGGTTACACAGGTGAACGCGGGTATGAAATTTTCTGTCGTGGTCAAGATGCCGTTCATATCTGGGATAATCTGGTCGAAACTGGCGCGCCAATGGGGATCATCCCAACGCGCTTTACGACATTGGATTGGTTGCGAGCAGAAAGTCATCTTCTGTTTTACCCATACGATAACTCTGAAATGTATCCATTCCCGGATGAGCCATCAGGCGATACGCTTTGGGAACTTGGTCTTGATTTCACAGTGTCTCCAGGCAAAATGGGCTTCCGTGGTGCGGATGAGCATTATCGTCTTAAAGGCAAAGAGCGTTTCAAAATCTATGGTGTAATGCTCGAAGGCACAGAACCAGCTGAAGAAGGTGCACCTTTGCTACAAGACGGCAAGCAAGTTGGTGTTGTGACGATCGGCATGTACTCAAGCTTGAACAAGCACAATGTTGGCATCGCTCGCATGCCGGTTGATTGCGCAAAGTCTGGCACAAAGCTGACGGTTAAAAACTCAACAGGTGAAATTGCTTGTACTGCTGAGCCGCTACCGTTTGATGATCCAACAAAATCCAAGCGTACAGCTAAGGGTTAAGTGTTTTAAGGCGTAGCAATCAATGCTGCGCCTTTTTTAATTTTTAGGCAAGTATACGAGGAGTATTTCGTTTAATGGCCAAAACAGAATTTGAACCATCTATAAGAAGTCGACCAGTCTACGGTGAACTGGAAGCAAAAAATGGTAAGGCGCATTTGTTCATAGCAGATGCAGACGGTGCGGGTGCCATCTTGGATATGGCAAAGTCAGCACCCAAAGATTTTTTTGATAAGGCTCATATCATTTATATTCCCAAAGATTCTGGTGATAAATATACAGATCAACTTAAGGCATTGGGAGCAAAGCAATTTTATGCAGGACCATCTTATGAGGCCTCAGTAACACGCATTCAGCGTGTATTGGCTGATGCTTCCAATGGTTTGCAAATTTACCTATCAGGCACCGAAGGCTTGATGGGGCAGGCTATGCGTGAAGCAACCAATGTTGGCTATCCATATTCTGCAATACAAACAGAGCATCGCGGCTCAAAAGCACGTCGTATGCAATGTGTGCACTGCAAGGGCGTTACCGAAGACGTGATAACAGACCCATTTGAATGTTCGCATTGTGGCTTAAACCTGTTCGTGCGCGATCATTACTCGCGCCGTTTGGCAGCTTTCCAAGGCGTTTGCGTAGATGCAGAAGATCCAGGCAATGTTCCAGATAAAGTGGAGATTACATAATGAGTTCGGGTGCAGCAAAAATCGCTGTTAAGGTAACAGACGTTGTTGAAGTAAATGAGCTTGTAAAACGTTTTAAATTTGAACGTACAGATGGTGGCTTAATGCCAACCTTTTCTGGTGGCGCTCATACAGTTGTTTCCATGGATGACCATGGGACACCAAGGTTAAACCCTTATTCACTGATGAGCAGTCCGCTTGATCGTTCTGCATATACTATCTCGGTACGTCGTGATGATGAGGGCAGGGGTGGTTCGCTGTTCATGCATAATCATGTCAAAAAAGGCATGGATATGACTATAAGTAATCCCGTGAACTTGTTTTCACTGGACCTGCGTGCGCGTAAGCATCTGATGATTGCAGGTGGTATCGGTATTACGCCATTTCTTTCACAAATCGCTCAGCTTGATAGCATGAATGGAAACTTTGAATTACATTATGCTGTCAGAACAAAATCGCTTGGTTCTTATGTCGATGAATTAACAGCGCAACATCCTAATGATGTGAATGTTTATTATGATGACAAAAAAGAAGCGATTGATTTGGAAAACCTTCTAGACGGTCAACCGTTAGGTACACATCTTTATGTGTGTGGACCTAAGGGTATGATTGATTGGGTACGCAAATCAGCGCAAGAGGCTGGCTGGCCGCGGGAAACAGTTCACTACGAAGAGTTTTTGGCACCAGAACCTGGTAAGCCATTTGAAGTGAAGTTAGCTGTTTCAAACAAGGTTATACAAGTAGGTGAAACGCAAAGCCTGCTTGAAGCAATTGAAGCTGCCGGCGTAGATGCGCCTTACCTTTGTCGCGGCGGTGCCTGTGGTATGTGTGAAACTGAGGTTATCGGTTACGATGGCAAATTTATCCACAATGATCACTGGCTGGAAGAATCTGAGCATAACAACGGTAAGAAAATAATGCCTTGCGTATCCCGCTTTGAAGGTAAAACACTGGTATTGGATCGGTAGGAAACGAAGATGAATATTCAATTTAAAGACGAAACATTTCGCGACGATTATACATTCAAAAATTCGGATGAAGCGATAAAGCGTTTTCCATTTCCATTTGATAAAGACAGCTACATGTATGCGGTAAACATGGAACCGCATACGCCTGTGCGAGAAGGTAGCGTTTATTATAATTCTTTCGATGTTGACGAGCATTACGTTTCAGAAATGCGTGATCGTGCAATGGTTTTGGATGATGATCCTCTGCGTTGTCAGTCTTTGCCTCACATGGAATTAGCTGGTTGGGATTTGCTTGAACTTATCATGGTGGAAAAGGCCAAAGATTACCCTGACCTTTTTGAATTACACCGCGATGGTGACAATTGGCACTGGATTAACAAGCCACTTGGTATCGACGATAAATTTACCTTCATGGACGCAACAACGCTTCCTTATGGACCTATGGAATATATCACACGCCAAACGCAAGGCGATTTTTGTGTTCTTGATCAGCGTGATGACAATCTTTGGATGGATGCTGGCATGGTCACCACACAAGCGGATTGGTCGCTTGATTTTGACATTGGCATGAACTTCTTTGAGTGGCATGCACCAGTGCCATTAGCCCATGAAAAAGGCATCTTTGTTCGCGCTTTAAAATTCCTGCTGAACATTCAACAAGGTGCTCCTGCGCGTCGGTTGAACTGGACTATGACGGTTAATCCATTGCTGGATACAAGTCCTGAGAATTACCACAAATGGGGTATTCAAAAGACAACATTGACACCTGAGAATATTGGTAACAAGCAACACCTGCGTGTGGAGCTTCAGACATTCTTCAGATTGCCGAGATCAAATGCCTTGGTGTTTCCAATCCGATGTTATCTCATTAAGTTGGAAGAGCTTGTAACATATCCAAAATGGGCAAGAAGGTTCCACCGTGTAATTCGCGACCTACCAGTGGAACTGGCAACCTATAAAGGGTTTATCGATAATCGCCCAATGATCATCGATTATCTTTCACAATTTGATGATGGCGCTGAAACATCACCCGGCGTTTGGCCAGAAGACTAAACTTCATGCGATTGCTTTTATGTGGTCTTGCGTATTTGATGATATGTTTTAGTGCATATAAAGCTATCGCTGCACCAGTTGTACTTACAGCCAACGAGATTAAAAAGCTCCTTGCTGGCAACACAGCCATCGGGAAATGGAATGGCAGGGAATACAGGCAGTATTTTAATGCAGATGGCACAACCATTTATGCAACAAAAAATACTAAATCTTCCCTTGGGCGTTGGGGGGTAAATTACAAACTCAATACTTATGAAAGTTTATGGAATGAAGCGCGCTGGGATAGCTATCAAGTTATGCGTGATGGTGATGTCTTATTTTGGCGTGATGCTGATCAAAAACAGTACCAGTTCAAAGTTTTATCTGGGCAACAATTGGTTTGGCCCAATGACTAATATCTTAAGTTGCCGCATACGAGATGATTGATAAATATCTTGCAGGTAGCTTGAGGTGCTTTTGTGGCCCATGAGGTGCATCTGCGTCAAAAAACAGACTGTCGCCAGGTTCTAGTAGAAAAGTATTGTCGCCATGGCGGTACTCAACCTCTCCCTCCAGCATGTAAATTAACTCGATACCATCATGTTGGAAATCAGGAAAAACATCAGATTTTTCGCTTAAAGTAATAATATAAGGCTCAACAATTACTCCGGATGTATTGGCTCCGATATGGCCTAATAGATTATATTGATGGCCAGCACGCGTGCCGCGCCGGTCTGCTTCCAGTCCTTCTCCAGCCTTCACATGAACAGCTTCACGGCTTTCTTCAAACCCTTTGAAAAATGAAGTCAGCGGTACACTCAATGCGTGCGCCAGTGTTTGCAGTGTAGTCAGCGATGGAGAAGTCATGCCGTTTTCGATTTTTGACAGCATTCCTATTGAAAGACCTGTTGATTTGGCAAGCTCAGCAACAGTAATACCATGTTGTTTTCTATAGGACTTTACTTCACGACCTATCGCAACTTCCAAAACTTTTTCTCTTCGCTCCTGCCTAGGCTTATGTGGGTTTTGAGACAAAAGTGGCTTGGTAATTATGTTTGAGTTTTCCAACAGACTTATTCCATAAACTTATCATTTTTGAATACGATTATTCATGCGCTTAAAATGCCTTTTTTTATTTATGATTGCTAGAAAAAAATATGAATAAACAATCATGGCCAACATGCTATAATACGCCTTGGTTGCAGTTTTTTGAAATGTTCATTCATCTAAAGGTTCTTAAGAACTATTTCGTATGCATATCAATAATGATAGTTGGCAGAATAATATTTCTATTTTGAGGAAAACAATAAATGACAAAAATAGCTCTCGTAACAGGCGCCAGTTCTGGCATCGGACGGAATGCTGCCATCTCCTTATCTGCTGCAGGCTTCCATGTGATTGCAACAGCGCGCAGGCTTGAAGGCTTAAAAGAAACAGCAAAATTATGCGCAACCCCAGTAGAGTTCATCGTTGCGGACGTTACAGACGTTATATCCGTTGATGTGCTTTATAACGAAATTAAACGTAGACACGGCCGATTGGATGTTTTGTTCAACAACGCTGGCAACATGTTACCAAGCATCAACTTTGGCGATATGGAATTCGAACAGTTTCAAAGTGTGATTGATGTTAATTTATCAGGAGCATTTTTGATGGCAAATCGCGCCTATCGAATGATGCGAGACCAAAACCCGCAAGGGGGACGCATTATAAACAACGGATCAATTTCAGCATCTGTACCACGCCCCGGATCTGCGGCCTATACGGCATCAAAACACGCAATTAGCGGTTTGACAAAAAGCATTGCGCTTGATGGGCGCGTGCATAATATTGCTTGTAGCCAAATTGATATTGGCAATGCAGCCTCCGATATGACAACACAAATTAGCCAAGGTGTTCCGCAGGCTGATGGCTCTATAAAAGGTGAGCCAACGATTAATGTTCAACACATTGGTGATGCGGTAGTGCACATAGCTAAACTACCTTTGGATACAAACATTCTATTCATGAATATTATGGCAACGACAATGCCATTTGTTGGCAGAGGATAAGTGTGTCCCTAATTTTTTGTGTAAAATTAAAAAATGGGCACCAACCAATATTTTCTATTGAGTCCAGAACCTAATAGACAGTTCTTAAACAAAATGGCAGGCGGCAGCGCCCGAGTCTGTTTCGAGCAATTTTGGCTTTTCTATTTTGCATCTTTTTTCTGCATAAGGACAACGCGGATGGAACGTGCAACCTGATGGCGGATTAATCGGGTTGGGGATTTCTCCTGTTATTTCCTTGCGTTTTCTGCCCGTCATTTCAAGGTCAGGTACAGCATCCAGCAACATGCGTGTGTATGGGTGTTTGGGTGTTTTGAAAAGTGCCTCGCTATCAGCCACCTCTTCAAGCGCGCCAAGGTATAATACTCCAACCCGGTTTGCCATGTGCCGAACTACCGAAAGATCATGACTGATAAACAAATAGGTTAAACCCAACTCGTCCTGCAGGTCACGCATCAGGTTCAGGATTTGAGCCTGGACAGAAACATCCAGAGCCGATGTGGGTTCATCGCAAACAATAAACTCCGGGTTGGCAGACAGGGCGCGTGCAATGGCGATGCGTTGACGTTGCCCGCCTGAAAATTCGTGTGGAAATTTGTTTCCTTCTTTTCCGGAAAGTCCGACCAACTCAAGGAGTTTTTCGACTCTTTTTTTGATTTGAATACGATCCTTTTCAACGTCCAGTACGATCATGGGTTCAGCTATGATATCAGTCACTTTCCATCGCGGGTTCAAACTCGCATAAGGGCTTTGGAAAATCATCTGAAAACGCTTACGCAATTGTTGCATATCTTTAGATGTATCCATGCGTATGGGGTGGCCATCAAATAATACAGAGCCACTTGTTGGCTTGAGAAGGCCAACAAGCATCTTCGCAATGGTGGATTTGCCTGATCCGGATTCACCCACAAGCGCCAGAGTTTCGCCTTTGTTGATTTCAAAACTTACATCATCCACAGCGCGCAAATATTGTTTGCTTTCCCGTTCAATCACACGGTTGAGCCAGGGTTTGGAGACATCGAACACTCGGGTTAAGTGATCAACTTTGATAAGGGGGCTAGTCATTTCACATCCTTTGAAGCAATAGCTTCTTTAGAAAGCCAGCAAGCTACTTTACGTGACTCTTCTGGAATAAGAAACGGACGCTCAATACGGCATTTTTCAAAAACCTGATCGCATCGTGGATTAAATGCGCAGCCAGCAGGAATATCCACAAGGCGCGGCATAGAACCTGGAATTTGTGTCAGTCGATCATCTGCTTGCGTAAGTGTTGGGATAGAACCCATCAACCCTTTTGTATAGGGATGCAATGGTTTTTGAATAATGCTTTTTACGGGTCCAATTTCGACAATCCGACCTGAATACATCACCGCCACGCGATTGGCTGTTTCAGCTATCACACCCATATCGTGAGTAATCAGAATGATAGATGCACCACGCTCCGTGCATTGCTCTTTCAGCACATCAATGATTTGAGCTTGAACGGATACATCAAGAGCCGTTGTTGGTTCATCGGCGATAACCAGTTCAGGTTCTGCAGCCAGGGCAAGCGCAATAACCACACGCTGTCGCATGCCGCCAGAGAATTGATGTGGATAGTCATCAATGCGGCGACCAGCAGCCGGAATACCAACATCATCAAGCAAGCCGATGGCGCGAGTACGAGCATCTCTTTCATTTACTTTCATATGTGTACGAATTGTTTCGATCAATTGTTCAGCAACTGTGTAAAGCGGATTGAGAGAAGTAAGCGGGTCCTGAAAAACCATGCCGATGCGTTTGCCACGAATGGATCGCATATCATCATGAGAAAGATTATCGATGCGATGCCCCTTGAGCCATATTTCACCTGATGCAATACGTCCAGGTGGGTCCAGCAAACCCATTATGGCTGAACCTGTAAGCGATTTCCCCGCTCCTGACTCGCCTACCACACCAAGAATTTCACCTGCAGACAAATCAAAGCTAACACCATCGACCGCAGTTAGCGGGCCATGGCGTGTGGGGAACTCAATCACCAGGTCTTTGACGGATAAAAGAGGAGTGGTCAAAGTTTCACCGCCTATTTCAATTTCGGATTGAGCGCATCGCGCAGCCAATCACCAAGAAGATTTACCGACAAGGCAAGCGCCAAAAGCGTTACAGCAGGATAAAACAATATCCACCATTCACCGGAGAATAAAAAGCTTTGCCCAATGCGGATCAACGTTCCAAGCGACGGTTGCGTTGGTGGAGCACCAACACCTAAAAATGAAAGTGTTGCTTCTGCAATGATAGCAAGAGCCAGCGATATCGTCGCAATGACTAGGACAGGGCCTAGCGTATTAGGCAAAATATGTTTGATCATGATGGAGAATGGCGAGCGACCAATCAACTTTGCAGCCTGTACATATTCCTTGTTACGCTCGACCAGAGTTGCGCCGCGCACAACTCTGGCAAACTGCACCCAATCCGATAGGCCAATAGCCAAAATCAGTACCCATATTGCAACTTCATCACGATAACTTGGAGGTGTAATGCCTTTGGCAATTCCAAAAATCAGAAGAGCAATCAGAATTGCAGGAAATGTAAGTTGGATATCTGCAATTCGCATAATGATAGAATCTACACGCCCTCCAGTATAACCCGCAATCAAGCCAAGTGTTGCCCCTAAAATCATTGCAAACAAAACGGCAGAAAAGCCTACAAAAAGCGATACCCGCAAGCCGTAAAGAATGGTTGAGTAGATATCACGACCTTGATCATCTGTGCCCAGGAAAAAAGTTTCACCGGTAAAGTCATTAACAACCCCCGGTTTTGAAAAACCGTTCATCAGGTTGAGAGAGCCCGGATCAAACGGATTTTGTGTGGCGATGACTGGAGCAAAAAACGCTGATAATACCAGAGTCATCGTCACGATGAAGGCAGCAATTGCAACTGGAGAACGACTGAACTTGTAAAAGAAATCGGAAGCGAGAAAATTGGAGAGAGCAGTGTTCATTTATTAATGCCCCCTTGATGACGCATCGGCGCTAAGCCGCGGATCAATTGCAAAATAGAGAATATCAACGATGGTATTAATCAAAACGAACATTACTGAAATGAGCATCAGGTAAGCAGCCATGACGGGTATATCAACAAATTGAACTGCGTTAATAAATAAAAGCCCCACACCTGGCCACTGGAAAACCGTTTCGGTAATAATGGCAAAGGCAATAATGCTTCCTATTTGCAGGCCTGTTACGGTTATCACTGGCACCATTGTATTTTTCAGCGCATGACCAAAATTGACGGCTCTTTTAGACAGTCCTCTGGCGCGGGCAAATTTGATATAGTCTGTCCGCAGGACTTCCAACATTTCGGCTCGTACCAACCGCATGATTAAAGTCATTTGATACAGGCCAAGGGTGATGGCTGGCAATATGATTGCTTTCAATCCACTTTCAGTGAGAAAACCAGTTGACCACCAGCCAAGTTGGACAACTTCACCACGCCCAAAACTTGGCAACCAGCCCAGTTCTACAGCGAATACATAAATCAATAAAATACCAATCAAAAAAGTTGGTAAAGACACGCCGATCAGTGAAGTCGTCATGATGAAATTTGCCATGAAGCCATCCCGCCTTATTGCGGTGAAGACACCTAGTCCAACTCCAAAAATTATCGCTAATAAAGCTGATACTCCGGCAAGCTCTAGTGTTGCGGGAGCGCGTTCAGCCAGAATGGTGCTGACCTCTCGCCCCTGGCGATAGCTTACTCCAAAATCCCCCTGAGCCGCTTTGCCCAAAAATTTTATATATTGAATAGGGAAGGGGTCGTTTAAACCCAATTGTTCACGCACACGTTCGATATCGGCCTGGGTGCGCTCTTGACCAAGCAGGCTATCTACAGGATCGCCAACAAATCGGAACATGGAGAATGCCACCAAGCCTACCATTAGCAAAACGAAGATGGACTGCAATACGCGACGGATGATGTAAGTTAACATCTGAACTCAATTACGAATTAGAGGTAGGCGGGAGCTTATGCTCCCGCCTATTATCTTAGTTGAATTTCAGGAATTTGAAATGCGGCTGATCTTCCGGCTGTACAGGAAAATCAATGTTGCTTTTCATTCCCCAATTCAAGACCTGATTGTGGATTGGCAGATAGATTTGTTCATCTTGCACAACTTTCCAGATTTCAGCGATTGTCGCATTACGCTTGTCCAGATCAACTTCTGAACCAAGAGACTGAATTTTAGCATCAATATCTGCATTGTTGAAACGCGAACCATTCCATGAACCACGATCATCCGTTGTTGAATGTACAAGGAAGTTAAACACATATTCAGAGTCAAATGTCGGAACACCCCAACCCAATAGATATAGGTCCGTTTCTTTTTGCGAAATCAACGGGAAGTGGTTGGCTTTGGTTTGTGCAACCAGATTGGTTTTGATGCCAATCTTGCCAAACATACCCGCTGCCGCCTGACAGATAGCCTCATCATTAACATAGCGATCATTTGGGCAATTCATGGTGATTTCAAACCCACCACCGTAACCTGCTTCGTCCATCAGTTTTTTTGCAGCATCGATATCGGCCTTTGGATAGGCATCAAGTGCTTCTGTCCAGCCATTTACAAATGGAGGAATAATTACACCTGTTGGTGCAGATTGCCCACGCATGACAACTTGTTTGATGGCATCACGATCAAGCGCAAGACTCATTGCCTGACGTACTTTTAAATCTGCGAACGGGTTTTTACCCTCCACATTATCATTTTTCAGATCGGTATCGCCTGAATTGATACCAAAGAAAATCGTACGGTTTTGAGGTGCGTTATTTACAATCAGTCCGTCAGCAGCTTGAACGCGACCAAGGTCTTGTACTGGCACATCCTGAATAAGATCGACTTCACCAGATAAAAGAGCAGCAACACGCGTTGCAGCATTCTGGATTGGAGTATAAACGATCTCCGTTACTTCTAACGGGAACTGGCCTTTACCCCAATAGTTTGGGTTCGCTTTCAAAACTGTTTTCACATCTGGCTCGCGGCTTTCCAGCATAAAGGCACCAGTGCCGTTTGCATTTCTCACAGCGTAAGTCTCTTCACCATCATCAAATTCAGCAGGTTTAGTAACATTATTTGCCTCAGCCCATCCTTTGTCCATGATGAAAAGGTTGGTTAGGTTGTTTGGCAAAATCGGGTTTGGTCCGTCTGTCTCAATTTCGACGGTAAAGTCATCAACTGCAGTAACGCTTTTGATCGTAACAATAAGCTCTTTCATGTCAGAGCTTTCCAATTTGGCGCGTTCAAATGAAAATACAACATCTTCAGCCGTCAAGTCTTCACCACCGTGGAATTTGACACCTTCACGCAGTTTAAATACCCAAACATTCGGATTTCCCTCTTTTACTGCCCATTCAGTTGCCAAAGCGGGGATTGGCTTTGCTTCCATATCTGGAGAAATCAGCGGCTCATAAATCTGTTGCGCCAATGCATGAGTTGGGCCTTCATTTTGTGAGTGTGGGTCTAGTGTCAGACTGTCGCCAGCACGTGCCCAGCGCAAGGTTTCTGCAGAACTCACTGAAACAGCTCCGAACAAAACCGTGGTTGAGACTAGTGTGCCGATTAGTTTTGATATTTTTGACATTACATTCTCCAGGTTAGTCTTCTCAAAATCGATATTTGAATATCTGTGGAATTGGATAAAAGTCGTTTTCTGCTTAAATTTCTCATTCCATGAAAAAAAGATAACGCAATATATTAGCGATGTCCACGTGACCTGCGACCCGTAATCTCCTCCAAAATGTAGTAGAGTCTGTCCCAACTGATTGGAGACAGAATATGAAGAAGTCACGCTTTAGCGATGAGCAAATTATTGGAATGATCAAGGAACAGGAAAGTGGTATACCGACAT
>CALHIB010000046.1 GCA_938030595.1 uncultured Rhizobiaceae group bacterium
GTCACTTCGCCATGCACACAAAGCGGCATGCCGATCTCAGCCATTTTCTCCAATGTTGGAATGACGTTTTCAAAATTGGTGACGCCACTGTCCGAATTTGTCGTTGCTCCAGCTGGATATAATTTGAGTGCGGTGATTAAGCCTGATGCGTGACCTGCTTCGACGTCTTTAGGGTCTGTATTTTCTGTCAGGTACAATGTCATCAACGGCGTGAAATCCATACCCTTCGGCAGTGCCTTCATGATACGCTCACGATAGGCAGTTGCATCACTCGTTGTCACGACAGGCGGCACAAGGTTTGGCATGATGATCGCGCGGGCAAAATCTTTTGCAGAATGTTCGATGACCCCTTCCAGCATTGCACCATCGCGCAAATGCAAGTGCCAGTCGTCCGGACGTTTAATAGTAATCGAGGTCATGTGCAAAATCCTGAAAAATACGTTATGTCTTATGTATCGTGACTGCGTCGCTTTTTCAAACCTGAACAGGAAACTACCCACATGACAAATCGCATTGAGAGCATAGAACAATTGGAGACGCTTTATGGTGAGATTGGTCAGGCTTCTCTTGTAAAGGAAGTCGCAAAAATTATTCCGCAATATCGCGCATTCATTGAAAAATCTCCTTTCTGTTCCTTGGCGACTTCCGGCCCTGAAGGACTAGACTGTAGCCCGCGCGGTGATGTTCCAGGCTTCGTTCGCATTCATGATGAACGCACCTTGATGATGCCAGACCGTCGTGGCAATAATCGCTGCGACTCGCTAAAGAATATTGTACGTGATCCCAAAATAGCGCTTTGCTTTTTAATACCCGGTTCACGCACCACATTACGTGTGAACGGCGAGGCCTATTTGTCGATTGATCCAGATCTGAAAGCAAGCTTTGCTGAACAGGGCAAGGAACCGCGCAGTGTTATCGTGATCAAGACGCATGCTATTTACTTCCAATGCGGCCGCGCAATTGTTCGTTCAAAACTCTGGGAACAAGAGGCACAAGTTGACGCTTCATCCCTTCCAACGCCTGGGGAAGTTTTAGCTTATCTTTCAGATAACGAAGTAGGTGGCAAACAATATGATGATGAATGGGAAGAACGCGCCAATAAAACCATGTGGTAAAATGGGTAATAAAAACTGATTGCCTTTCGATGCCGAACAAGTAAATGATTGTGCATGAATTTCTTTCTTCAAACTCTTTTTGAAATCTTCAAGGCCTGCGGTTTCTTTATTAAAGGCGATGCAAAAGCCAATGAGTTTGTCCGCACCTCACAAGCGCATTGGCTTTTGTCATGGCTTATGGTGATTGCTGGAACAGCAGTTTATCAGTTTTATCTGCCTACTGTATTTATGAGCGATATCACACAAGAAATTTTGCCCGAGAGCGCGACGTATTCTGCTTTTAAATCTGCCAACATGATTTCCCTCATAATTGTCTTGTTCGCAGGATATTTCATTGTTTACTTGCTCGCCAAGCCGCTTTCATACACGGGTAGCATACGCCGTTATATTATTTTGCAGAACTGGGTATTTTTATTCAGCATATTAATCCTTGTGCCGATTTCTCTCAGTGCAACCTCAGAAGACAGTCCGCTTATTAGCCTGTTTATTTTCATTTTCCTGTTCATTCTCTTCTTCGCTTATCGCACGATCAAAATTACGCTCGGAATTATTGGGCCAAAGGCATTTTTGGTTTTACTGGTTCTATTGATATTTGAACTCACCATGGATGAAAAAATTAATGAGTGGTTTGGCTTGGTGAAAGTACCTGTTTAAAGCTAGCAGCCAATAATGACTAATAACCAACTTTCATGAAATATAGCCCATAAGGCACTGCAACAGGGCCGCATCTTGTGCGATCTTTTGCGTGGAGGGCGTCGATCAAATCCTGCCTTGACCATTTGCCATCGCCGACCAATCTCAACGTTCCTGCAAATGAGCGGATTTGATTATGCAGGAAAGCGCGGGCTTCTGCGATGATTTCGATTTCCGTTTCGCTGATGCGATTGACATCCAGCTTGTCCAGCGTGCGGATGGGCGATTTTGCCTGACAATCCGTTGAGCGAAACGTAGTGAAATCATGTTCCCCAACCAGTACTTGGGCAGCCTCATGCATGGCTTCCACATCAAGCGGGAAACGCACCCATAAGGCACGCTCTAAATCCACGGTTAAGGGTGCACGGCGATTGATGATGCGATATTTATACGAACGATATTTGGCGGAAAATCTGGCGTCAAAATCGTCTGGCGCTTCCTCTGCGCTGATGACGGAAATTGGGTGCCCCTCCAGTTTCAATAGCCCGTTGGTTGCTTCCATGATTTTGTAAGGCTTCCAGACCTTTTCAAAATCAACATGAATGACCTGCCCACGCGCGTGAACGCCTGCATCGGTGCGCCCTGCCCCAAAAACCAAAACCTCATGTTGTGCAAATTGGCTCATGGCTTTTTCGATTGCAGCTTGAACCGTTGGCAGGCCTTCCTGACGCTGCCAGCCTTTGTAAGGCATTCCGTCATATTCTATGCTGAGCTTGTAACGCGGCATTATAAAACAGACTCGATTTGGTTCCCGCGCAGAAATTCTTCAGCAGACTGTGCCTGCTTACCGGCTCGTTGAACGCGAGTGAGTTTCACCGCTCCCTCACCACAACAAACCGTCAGATCATCCAGAAGTTCGCCCGCCTTGCCTGAGCCACCAGCCAATTCGGAGCTTAAAACTTTAACGCGTTGCAATTTACCGCCCAGTTGCATTTCGCACCAGGCACCAGGGAAAGGAGAAAGCCCGCGAATATGATTATGTATTTCTTGTGCAGGTTTTGACCAATCGATACGGCTTTCGGCTTTTTCAATTTTGCTGGCGTAAAGCACACCCTCTTCTGATTGCTCTGTAAGAGGCAAGTCATCATGTTCTAACGCACTTGCTGCTTTGACCATCAACCTCGCGGTCATTTCGGAAAGCGCATCGTGTAATTCGCCGGTGGTCATATTTTCAGAAATTGGCAGCTTTTCAGACAGGGCAATCGGGCCGGTGTCCAGCCCCACGTCCATCTTCATGATGTTAACGCCCGTCTCTTCATCGCCCGCCATGATGGCGCGTTGAAGTGGGGCTGCACCACGCCATCTTGGTAAGAGTGATGCGTGACCGTTGTAACACCCAAGACGCAGCGCATCCAAAATTGCTTTCGGCAATAACAGCCCATAAGCAATCACGATGGCGACATCCGCTTCCAATGCCTTGAACTTTGCTTGCTCTTCTTCTGATTTCAGACTCTCAGGCGTAAATACCTGAATGCCCAATTCTTCTGCTTTTGCATGAACGGGAGATTTTTTTAGTTCCAACCCGCGCCTGCCAGCAGGTCTGGGCGGTTGGGAATAGCAGGCAATGATATCATGCCCCGCTTCAGCCAGTGCAACCAGCGAGGGAACGGAAAAATCCGGTGTCCCCATGAAGATGATGCGAAGCGACATGGGTTACTTCACCTCTTATAAGACAAGCGGGCTAACGGGCCCCTTGCCTGATTGCTTGGCGATTTTGGTGAATTTCTTGACCACCATATCGCGCTTTAATTTGGATAATTCATCGATGAACAATTTGCCGTTCAAGTGATCTATCTCATGCTGCAGACAGGTTGAGAGCAAGCCTTCTGCCTTGATCACCTGACCTTTACCATCGCGGTCTATGTATTTGACGACGCAACCCGCAGGGCGTTCGACTTCTGCGTAATAATCAGGAATGGAGAGACAGCCTTCTTCATATGTGGAAGGTTCATCAGAATAGCCCACGATTTCCGGATTGATTAAAAAGATCGGATTGCGGCTTGCCTCGTCTGATGGTTCATCATCGCGTTGTGGCTCGTCGCTTTCTTCTTCAGACTTGGCTCGTTGGTCGCAGTCGACCACAACCACACGCAGTGGCAGTGCGATTTGTATACCAGCCAGGCCAATGCCGGGTGCTTCATACATGGTATCTGCCATGTCATCGAGCATCTTCAAAAGCTCAGGCGTAATCTGCTCAACCGGATCGGACACCTTGCGAAGGATTTGGTCTGGAATATGGATAATTTCTCTAACTGTCATGAGGACGAGATAAGCAATCCGCAGGCTTGCGTCAACTGCAGGTTTGCAGGTATAAAGTTTCTTGTTTTGTTCTTTTTATGGAAGCCAGAATCGGTTATGCTTTTCCAATGACCTTAACAGAAGAACTCAATGCTATTTTCAGCCAGCCCTATCTGACCCTTGGTGCGACGACCTTCACGCTTGGGCAAGTGGTTTTATTCGCGCTTGCGCTGTTCGGACTTTTCATTCTTTATCTGATTTATTCATCCATTAAAGCTGGCAAACGCCGTGCAGCTAATGAAGCGGCAGCGCTGGAGCGTGCGCGTCAGGCCGAGATGAAAATGGCACAATTGGTCGAGAGCCAAAATGAACTTACAGGGCGAATGCAGGAATTGGGTTCAAGCCTTGTTAATCGCCAATCGGAGCTAGGGCAGGCCGTCAATCAACGCCTGGATGCCATGGGTGGACGGATTGGGCAGTCGATTACGGATACCACCAAGAACACACAAGAAAGCCTTGCCAAATTGCAAGAGCGACTCGCTGTGATTGACAAGGCGCAGGACAATATTACTGGCCTTGCGGGGCAAGTGGTGGAATTACAAAATATTCTCTCCAACAAACAAACCCGTGGTGCTTTTGGTGAAGGGCGCATGAAGGTGATTATTCAGGATGGCCTTCCGATGGGGGCTTATGAATTTCAGGCAACGCTATCCAATTCATCACGCCCTGATTGCATCATCCACATGCCGAACGATACGCCTTCGCT
>CALHIB010000047.1 GCA_938030595.1 uncultured Rhizobiaceae group bacterium
CTTTTCAGCTGGCCTCCAAAACCTGCCGAAGCATTAAAATGGATAGCAGGCAGCTGGTTTGTTATTGGTGAAAACATTATTCTTTTGGCGCTCGCATGTCTGATTTGGTTTTACGCATCGCCCTCATTGGAAACGACAAAAACACTTGAAGCAGGCTGGATCGGTTTCATTTTCATCCGCAACATCATATTGATGTGTATTATTGCAGGTGGATTACATTGGTTTTTTCATTCTGGCAAAAAGCAGAGCGACCATCTTAAATTTGATCCACGTGACGTGCCTATGAAAGGCAAAAGCTTTACCTTTAACAACCAGCTTCATGATAATATTTTCTGGACCTTGGCAAGTGGAGTCACCCTTTGGACAATCTATGAAGTCGGCATGCTATGGGCAATTGCCAACGGATACATTCCAACACTATTATGGTCAGATAATCCAATCTGGTTTGCAGCCATTATCTTTTTGACACCGCTTTGGATTTCATTTCATTTTTACTGGATACATCGTTTTTTACATTGGCCACCGATGTATAAAATTGCCCATGCGCTTCATCATAGAAACACAAATGTTGGGCCCTGGTCTGGTTTGTCGATGCATCCAATTGAAACAGTTTTGTTCTTTTCATCCGTGTTAATACATCTGGTGATAGCAGCACACCCTATTCACATCTTCTTCCACTTGATGCACCAAGCTCTTACAGCAGCGACATCACATACAGGTTTTGAAAGCTTGGTCATCAAGGATAAGTCGCGCCTAGATCTAGGTCGCTTTCATCACCAAATGCATCATCGCTATTTTGAATGTAATTATGGAAATCTGGAAGTGCCGTGGGACAAGGCATTTGGCTCATTCCATGACGGCACCAACGAGAGCCATGAAGCGTTTAAACAACGTCGCAAGGACTTGATGAGTTAAAAGACCCAATTCATCATCGTCAGCGAAACAACCAAGAATAATATAGTCATAATGCCGCCTGTGCGCATAAAGTCGACAACGCGATAGCCTGCAGGACCCATGATCAATGCGTTAACCTGATGTGTAGGTATCAAGAATGAATTTGATGTCGAAACCGCAACCGTCATGGCAAAGACAGCAGGATCACCGCCAGATGCCACTGCAATTGACACGGCAAGAGGCACAAGCAGAACCGTCGCCCCAACGTTCGACATAATCAAAGTAAAGATAGTCGATAAAATTGCCACCCCAACCTGTAGCCCCCAAACAGGCACCCCTTGCATGACATTCAAAATTTGTTGCGCAATCCATTCGGCTGTCCCTGTCGATTGCACCGCCTGCCCAAGCGGTATCAAACTTGCCAGCAAAAATACCGTACTCCAACTCACTGCCTTGTAAGCTTCTTCGATATCTAGAACCTTGGTCATAATCATGCCCACTGCCCCAACAAGCAGGCACAGGGAGAGCAGCACTTCTGAAAACAGAATTAAACCCAGTGCAACGAGGAAGAAGAATAACGCCCACCAAACCTTCTTGGGGCGCAGTTCATCGCGTGGAAAATCAGAGGTTACCACCACAAAATCACGATCTCTAGAAAGTCTTGTTAATGCTTCCCAAGTTGAGTGAATAGCCAGCGTATCCCCTTGATGCAGCGGCACTTCGCCAACGGGTGTTGAAACATGGTTTTCTGTTTCGACATAACTCAAGGTTTCACCAAACCGGTGAATACCAAGAAGACTTGCGCCATAGCGTTTGCGGAAAACAACATCATGCGCGCATTTTCCAATAAGCGATGAATCTGGCGGAATAACCACCTCTGCCACGCCTGATTTGGTTGGTGCGTAATCTTCGGCAAAAACTTCCAAAGACTTTAGGACTTTAAATCCTTCAACTTTGGCCATCGCCATGACATCTTCCTTACCACCCAAAATTGCCAGGCGACACGGTGTTGTAATTTTGGTTTGAATAACAGGAGCAAACCAACGCTGACCTTTGTGAAAAGACCCGATGATATAGATATGATCTCGCTTCATAATATCATCAAACGTTTGCCCTTCGCACTCGTGCCCTTCGGGCACTATTACTTCGTAAACATCAGCCTCAAGCTCATACATACGTTTTAAATAATTTTTCAGCGTTTGACTTTTCGCACCATCATTAGACTCTTTGGCTTTTGGCAAAACCCAGCGTCCGAACAATACGAAATACAAAATCCCTGTCACAATCAGCGCCAGTCCAATCGGTGTTACAGAGAACAAATCAAAAGTCGCCATCTGCATGTCAACAGGCAAGTCTTTATTTGAACTGATAATCAGATCATTCAAAAGAATGAGTGGCGAAGAACCAACCATGGTAAGCGTGCCGCCCATGATGGCACAAAACCCCATGGGCATAAGCAACCGACTGAGCGGTAATTCTGTGCGCAAAGAAATGCGGCTGACGACAGGAAGGAACAATGCAGCTGCACCCACATTTTGCATGAACGATGAAATAACACCAACCGTACCTGATATAATGGCAATCAAACGTTGCTCTGTATTACCGCCATACTTCAAGATAATCGCAGCAACACGACTCATAACGCCCGTTTTATCAAGCCCGGCACCAATAATCATGACCGCTATAATGGAAATGACAGCATTTGACGCAAATCCGTTGAATATTTGATTAATATCAGAAAGGCCCTCAAGGCCTGGAACGAATGTTAATAAACCTAGCATTACCATGATTAGAATGGCAGCCAGATCGACACGAACGACCTCTGACACAAATAAAAATACTGTAAAGCCTAACAAACAGAGCACTACGATCATTTCCGTAGTTAGCACTATCGCGTCCATGCCTATCCCCCTCCTGAATGGTAAGTATGTACGGCAAGTTACCTACCATGTTCAAGGGCATGGATTACGTGGCACTACTCAAGGGGGAAACTGGAATCAGAATAAGCACAAAACAAAATTTTCAACAGACCCCAAATGAAAAAATGCTTGATTTTTTCATGAGAGTGATATTCCATGAAAATTGATAAAATTATGGAATCGCTCAATGGCCTCAGTTGCTGAAAATTTAGACCATGCAAATGCAAATATTTCGTCAGTCGGGACGGATATTCGCGCA
>CALHIB010000048.1 GCA_938030595.1 uncultured Rhizobiaceae group bacterium
GCCTGGGTTGCTGGCAATTGCGTCATGGAAGACGAAGATGTTGCGCAAGCCCCTCGAAACGTTCTACGACGCCTGATTGATGAAGCTGCCAGCGAAGGCATGCACGTCAAAACCGGTATTGAGGCCGAATTCTTCTTGTTAACACCTGAAGGAACAGAAATTTCTGATCCATTCGATACAGCTGCAAAGCCTTGTTATGACCAACAGGCCGTAATGCGTCGTTATGATGTTGTACGCGAAATTTGCGATTATATGCTGGAAATGGGTTGGGGACCGTACCAAAACGACCACGAAGATGCGAATGGCCAGTTTGAAATGAACTGGGAATTTGATGATGTTTTGAAAACAGCGGATAAACACTCATTCTTTAAATTTATGACCAAGTCTGTTGCTGAGAAGCATGGGTTTAGAGCAACTTTCATGCCTAAGCCTGTAGAAGGCCTAACGGGCAATGGCTGTCACGCGCACATCTCAGTTTGGGATGCGCCAGGTTCTGCTTCAAAAGTAAATGTTTTTGCAACAAACGACAAAGACAAAGGCGAAGGTCAGACGGGTGAAGTTGGCTTGTCAGAAAAAGGCAAGCACTTCCTTGGTGGCATCATGAAACATGCCTCTGCCTTGGCTGCGATTACCAATCCAACCGTTAACAGCTATAAGCGCATTAACGCACCACGCACCATGTCTGGTGCTACATGGGCACCTAACACAGTGACTTGGACAGGTAATAACCGCACACATATGGTTCGCGTTCCTGGTCCTGGTCGTTTTGAACTTCGTCTTCCTGACGGTGCAGCTAATCCATATCTGCTTCAAGCAGTTATTCTCGCAGCGGGTCTAGATGGTATTCGTACAAAAGCTGATCCTGGCAAGCGTTACGATATTGATATGTATGCTGAGGGACATAAAGTACGCGGAGCGCCTCGCCTTCCGCTGAATATGCTGGATGCGCTGCGTGAGTACGACAAAGACAAAGGTCTAAAGTCTGCAATGGGAGATGAGTTCTCCGCTGCTTTCTTGAAAATGAAACATCAAGAATGGAATGATTTTTCTACACACTTCTCACAGTGGGAAAAAGACAACACTTTAGATATTTAAAGCATTAATGCCCAGCTTTTCAGGTTGGGCATTTTTTTACTCATACGGGATATCGCGTCGCAGTCCTGAATGAGAAATGGAGAGAGGAACGACGCAACTCGGGAGAGAGAAAATGAAACTAACTAAACTTATGGCAACGTCTGCCCTCGTTGGTGCAGGCATGTTGGCTGCATCTTATGCAGTGGCAGCTGATTCAAAAAAACCAATCGTCATTCCAACACATAACTGGTCTAGCCAGGTTGTGATGGCACACGTGATTGGTGGCATTTTTGAAAGCATGGGCAATAACGTTGAATACGTACCTGCAGACTCACAAGGTGTTTACGAAGCGATCCGTAATGGTGATGTAACCATTTCACACGAAGTATGGCAGTCAACATTCGGAGCGTCTTTCTATAATGCTATGGAAGCTGGCGGCGTGATTGATGCTGGCACACACGAAGCTGCAACATTGGAAGAAATGGGTGTTCCTGGTTACGTAATCGACATGAACCTATGCCCAGGCCTACCAAACTGGGAAGCTTTGAAAGATTGTCCTGAAGTATTTGCAACTGCAGACTCAGGCGGCAAAGGCCGTTGGCTTGAAGGCCCACAAAGCTGGCACGGCGATCTAATGCCGGTGCGTCTTGAGGCTCTTGGTCTTGCAGACAAATATTCAGTGACATTCGCAGGTTCTGCGGACGCTATCTGGGCTGAACTTGAATCAGCAAAGAAAGAAAAGCGTGGTATCATTACGTTTAACTGGACACCAAACTTCACAGATGCTGATGGTTTTGTCTTCCTTGAATTCCCAGAATACAAAGATGGCTGTCGTAAAGAAGATGGTGGTGATGGTGCTTGTGGTTCACCAAAAGGCTGGCTGAAGAAGGCTGCTAACTATCAGTTCCCAAAGACACACCCAAAAGCATATAAAATGTTTAGCAAGCTGTCTTTCACAACAACTCAAATCGGCCAAATGGCGGCACTTGTTGATATCGACAAGCTAAGCCACGAAGACGCTGCCAAAAAGTGGCTGGCTGATAATGAAGCTGTATGGAAACCTTTCACTCAGTAATGGGATAATGTGCATTTTCTTAAACGAATAAGAAAATGCACTCCTCCAAGGTCTCTCCCAATATCAATTGGGAGAGGTTTTCACTTTAAAAATTCAAATGTTTTCTTATCAAGAACTACAACTTCCTGATTGGTGAAAATTTGAAGACCAAACAAAAGCCATACGATATGGCCTGAGGAACAACGAGAATGAATAATCAATCACCGGCCAAGACAAACGAACCGGTTATTAAGTGCGAGTCAGTTTACAAAATTTTTGGCGATAGCACACAATCGCTGATGCGTGAATCCAATGGCGAAATTGATGTTCAGAAATTCAAAGATGAAGGCTGTATCTTTGGTGTAAACGGCGCTTCCTTTGAAGTTCACAAAGGTGAGATGCTAGTGGTTATGGGGCTGTCAGGCTCGGGAAAGTCCACCCTTTTGCGCTGTATTTCTCGTCTTACTGATACAACAGCTGGCAAGATTTTCATTGATGGTGAAGACCTGCTTGAAATGAATTCCAAAGAGCTGATTGAACTTCGCCGTAACAAAATGGGCATGGTTTTCCAGAGCTTCGCACTCCTTCCGCACAAAACCGTTCTAGAAAATATCGCCTTCCCTCTTCAAGTCAAAGGCATGAGCACTGCGCAAAGTATTGAGCGCGCAGCTGCAATGGTTGAGCTGGTTAGCCTGAGTGGCAGAGAAAACTATTTCCCCAGACAACTTTCTGGCGGACAACAGCAACGTGTAGGTATTGCGCGATCATTGGCCGTAGAACCTGACATTTGGTTTTTGGATGAACCCTTCTCCGCGCTTGACCCCCTCATCCGCAAAGAAATGCAAGATGAGTTTCTTCGTTTGCAAGGCCTGTTAAACAAAACCATTTTGTTTGTGACCCATGATTTTGATGAAGCTCTCAGACTGGCTGATCGTATTGCAATTATGAAAGACGGTATCATTGAGCAAATCGACAAACCTGCAAATATCGTTCTCAATCCGGCATCAGAATATGTTGCCAAATTTACCAATGAAGTCCCTCGCGAAAAAGTATTGAAGTGTAGCGACATTATGGAAAAACAGGATAAGTCTGTGAAGCCAAGCAGTCTTTCCGTCCCTGGTGATGCCATTATTGAAACCGTTGCTGAAGCGGTTTTAAATGAAAGCAAACCGGTTTCTGTTGTCAACGACAAGGGCAAGACTATTGGTGTGTTAAACCGTAAATCGATTATTCACGTGCTATTTGGCAAAGATGCTGAGTGAGTGTTTGGAGATTGATGATGGCAACTTTATTCAAACAAAATAAGATCTTCCAGTTCGGCCTACTGCTGGTAGTATTCTTATTATTGTATAATCTGATTAATCCTTCAGATGATCCTTATCTCAACATGCTCTGGCGCCTGCCTGCATTGATTGCCTGGCTCCCGCAATGGCTTACCGATACCATCAAATATATCATGTTCGATTGGATAAGCATTGAGGTTTACAATCCTGAATTGGAAGACACCGAAGAAGTTTCGCTCGTTAAAGAGATTACGCGTGGATTTTCCTGGTTTGTCTTGTTCTTTATTCAAACAATTAGAGAGTTTTTGGTGGGTGGCATAAAAACCATCGTAACGTTTACAAGTTGGGATTTTATCAGCGACAACCCTTGGGCAGAATTGCCTGGCCTTCCTTGGACAGTTGTCTTTGGCGGTGCAACATTGCTTGGTTACAATCTTGGCGGCAAAAAACTGGCAGCTCTGGTTGGCATCTCCTTGGCCTATATTTCAATATTCGGGCAATGGGAACCGACAATGAAAACCCTTTCGCTGGTTTTAATCGCTGCACTTATTTCTGTTATCCTTGGTTTATTTCTAGGAATTTTGGCATTTCGCAGCAAAACACTTGAAGCTGTGATTACGCCTATTCTAGGCATTGCGCAGACGATGCCAGCGTTCTCATATCTGGTTCCGATGATTGTTCTGTTTGGACTTGGAGATCACGCAGGCGCACTTGCTACCGTGATTTATGCCACGCCACCGATGATTAGATTGACACTTCTAGGGCTAAAAGCTGTTCCTGCAGAAGTCGTTGAAGCTGGTTTAATGAGCGGGTGCACGCGTTTCCAGCTGATGTATAATGTCATGCTGCCCACAGCACGACAGAATATTCTGATTGGCGTCAATCAGGTTATCATGCAATGTCTCGCCATGGTTGTGATCGCATCCTTGATCGGTGCGCAAGGCCTGGGTGATGACCTTCTAAAAGCGCTTAACAGTCTTCGTATTGGCAAGGCATTGGAACTTGGTATTTGCATCGTATTAATTGCGATTGTACTTGATAAACTGTCGCTCGCTTGGGCAAACAAACAAACAGACTATTTTGCCGATCTTAGTTTTTCTGAGCGTCACAAAAATAAATTCATTCTGTTAGCCATCTTGATTGGTGGCATAGTTTTGGCGTTGATTGGAAGACTTATTTTTGGTGATGGTATCAATTATTTTTTCATCATCGACACCAATAAAGGCATCACGACAGACTGGTTCTGGCAAGCGGGTGTCGATTGGATGGTGGAAAATTGGTACTCATCGTTGGAGTCATTCAAAGCATGGTTCTTTGAAGATGTTTTATCACCAATCAAAACTGCATTCCTAGGAATGCCTGTTATTGCAACCTTTATCCTGATTGCTGGTATCGGCTATATCATTGGCGGCTTACGTTCGGCCTTGATTGTAAGTGCTTACCTATTATTCATTGCACTAACTGACTGGTGGGACAGAGCGCTGATTACAGCTTACCTGACAAGCATTGCTGTTCTGGTAGCTGTCTTTCTTGGTGGCTTGATTGGCATCCTGTGTGCGCAAAGTCAAAGAGCTACAAAGGTTATTCTAATCGTTTGTGATACACTACAAACCTTCCCTTCCTTCATTTACCTCATTCCAGCCATCATGCTGTTTAACGTATCAAATACTGCGGTTCTCATCGCGATTACGCCATATGCCATGATCCCTGCGATGCGCTATACGGTTGAAGGCTTGAGAAATGTTTCCCCTGCCCTGCAAGAGGCAGGCTCCATGTCAGGTGTAAACCGAATGCAGCGGTTATTCTCAATTGAGCTACCGCTTGCCTTCCCTCACATTGTCTTGGGCATCAACCAGACAGTCATGTTTGCCTTAGCCATGGTTATCATTGGCGCATTGATTGGCAGTACTGCAGACCTTGGAGAACTGATCGTTGGCTCGCTCTCTGATAAAGACGGGATAGGAAATGGTCTTATCCTCGGGCTGTGCGTTGCATTCATGGGATTAATAGTCGACCATCTATTAAATACCTGGGCCAGAGTTCGCAAAGAGGCTTTGGGCTTGGCGTGATGAAGTACTTATTCTTGTGTCATAAAATTTAAGGGAGAAAATTATATGTCAAAACGTGTTGCCGTAATTGGAGCAGGCCCATCCGGTCTGGCGCAACTGAGAGCCTTTCAATCTGCAAAGAAAAATGGCGAAGACATTCCTGAAGTAGTTTGCTTTGAAAAGCAGGACAATTGGGGTGGTTTATGGAATTACACTTGGCGGACGGGTTTGGACGAATATGGCGAACCCGTGCACGGTTCCATGTATCGCTACCTATGGTCTAACGGCCCAAAGGAAGGTCTGGAATTTGCTGACTATTCTTTTGAAGAACATTTCGGCAAGCAAATCGCCTCTTACCCGCCTCGCGCAGTTCTCTTTGATTACATACAAGGACGCGTAGAAAAAGCTGGTGTTCGTGACTGGATTAAATTCCGCACACCTGTTCGCCATGTTGAATGGGATGAAGCAGCAAAGAAGTTTAATGTCACCTCACATGATTTGGTAAAGGACGAAATCACCACAGAACAATTTGACAATGTTGTCTGTTGTAATGGTCACTTCTCGACACCGAATGTCCCAAGCTTTGACGGGTTGGATCGTTTCAATGGTCGCGTCCTTCATGCACATGATTTCCGTGATGCAGTCGAGTTCAAAGATAAAGATATCTTGATCATTGGTACCTCGTATTCTGCGGAAGATATTGGTTCTCAATGTTGGAAGTATGGTGCAAAGACGATTACCGTTAGTCACCGAACAGCCGCTATGGGATATGATTGGCCTGACAATTGGGAAGAAGTGCCGCTACTTACAAAAGTGGAAGGCAATACCTGTACGTTCAAGGATGGCACTGTAAAAAATATTGATGCCATTATACTGTGTACGGGTTATCAGCATCACTTCCCGTTTATGGAAGAAAGTCTGAAACTTCGCACTGCCAACCGCCTTGCATCTGCCGATTTATACAAGGGCGTGGCTTACGTGCACAATCCTGAACTTTTCTACATTGGCATGCAGGATCAGTGGTTCACCTTTAATATGTTTGATGCGCAAGCCTGGTGGGCGCGTGATGTTATCATGAGCAAAATCCAAGTTCCATCCAAAGCGGAAATGGAAGCAGATGTCGCTGATCGTGTTGCACGTGAAGATGCCGGTGAAAACGACTATGATGCAATCTGGTATCAAGGTGATTATGTGAAAGAACTTATCGCAGATACAGATTATCCTGACTTTGATCTTGAAGGCGCATGCATGGCGTTTAAAGAATGGAAAGGTCACAAGAAGAAGAACATCATGACCTTCCGTGACAATAGCTACAAGTCTGTCATCACTGGCACGATGGCACCTGTACATCATACACCATGGAAAGACGCCATGGATGATACACTTGAGAGTTATCTTCAAAACTAACTCATAATTTGAGTTGTAGCAGATGATAAGATGATTCATTCGTCTGCTGCAGCTCACTGTTTTATATAGTTTTTCTTTAAAACATTTTTACGTAACCAAAATACCCAACGACAACTCTCGTCGTTTTCTTCGCTTGCTGATACGAACAATATAGAGTGCAATTTAATTTCTTATTGGCCTTTGGAGGACTTTGAGAATGGCAGAGGAATTCAATAATAACTCACCAGTGCGAAGTGGACGATCCGCTCGACTTGCTAAACGAAAAGCTAAGACACAAAGCAATTATTTTAACGCAATCATCAGGCGTAAAATTCCTACATATGAGCTTTTAAGTGAAGAAACACTTATTAACATTGAAGCTCATGCTGACTGGATATTAAAAGAAATTGGCATTGAATTTCGAGGCGATGAAGAAGCATTAGAACTCTTTAAAAACGCAGGTGCAGACGTTGTGGGTGAGCGTGTCCAATTTGATGACGGCTTGGCAAAACATCTTTGCAGTACAGCGCCTAGCGAATTTACAATGCACGCTCGTCATGAAGATCGCTCCATCATTCTGGGTGGAAAGCATCTGGTTTTAATGCCCTCCTACGGCCCACCATTTGTACATGATCTAGATAAAGGTCGGCGCTATGCGACTTTGGAAGATTTTGAAAACTTTGTGAAACTTGCCTATCAGTCCCCATGGCTAAATCACTCTGGTGGAACGGTTTGCGAACCTGTTGATATACCTGTCAACAAACGACATCTGGATATGGTGTATGCACATCTGCGCTACTCCGCCAAACCCTTTATGGGTTCAGTGACAGCACCAGAACGAGCAGAAGATTCCATTGCCATGGCACGATTAGTTTTTGGCTCTGAATTCATGGAAAACCACTGCGTTATTCAGGGCAATATAAATGTGAACTCACCGCTGGTTTTCGATCATATCATGTCTGGCGCGTTGAAGGTTTATGCACGTGCCAATCAATCGGTTGTAGTTTCTCCCTTTATTTTAGGTGGCGCCATGGGGCCTGTTACGCAACCTGCTCTCTTGGCACAAGCGCATGCAGAAGCGATGGCAGGCATTGCACTGTCTCAACTGGTCCGCCCAGGCGCACCTGTTGTGTACGGAAATTTTCTTACCACCATGAACCTGAAAACAGGCGCGCCAACATTTGGAACACCTGAGGCAAATCTTTCTACTTTTGCAATTGCACAGTTATGTAGACGCTTAGGGCTGCCTTTGCGGTGTGGCGGACATCTTACATCATCCAAAGTCAGCGATGGACAAGCCATGGAAGAGGCTGCTGATAGCATGATGACAGGACTGCTTGCCGGTTCCAACTTCATCTTTCATGCAGCCGGTTGGTTAGAGGGTGGTCTAACCATGGGATATGAGAAGTTCGTCATGGATCTCGACCATTGCGGCATGATGTTACGTATGGCGGCGGGTTTGGAAGTTGATGAGGACGCGTTTGCACAAGACGCTTATCTGGAGTCTGGTCCCGGCGGTAACTTCCTGGCGTCTCAACATACACTGAAAAACTTCGAAACAGCTAACTACATGTCTGAACTTTCAGACACCACTTCTTTTGAACAATGGAGTGAAGATGGCGCACTTGATATGGAAAGACGCGCCAACAGACAATGGAAACAAATGCTTCAAGATTATGAAGCACCTCACATAGACATAGCGGTTGACGAGGCCTTAAAAGACTTTGTTTCAAAACGGAAATCAGAAATGCCAGATGAGTGGCATTAACTCCGCGGTTTACTCTTGGTTGGATCATAATGAGCGAAAGGAACAATAGTCGCTGGCAGACGTTTTTGTTGGCCGTCCAGTTTGCCTATTTCCAGTTCTGTTCCAACCTCACTGTGCGCCACATCAACCCGTGCAAGAGCGATGTTCTTTTTCAATAGTGGCGAGCGCATGGATGATGTCACTTCGCCAATTTGCGCGCGGCCTACATGAATGCAATCACCATGTCCTACATCCACATTACTATCAATATCAAGGCCGACCAGCTTGCGTGACGGATGCTCCTTGCGCCTGATCAAAGCATCGCGGCCGATGAAATCATCTTCCTTGCTTTTAAGTGGCACTGTAAAGCCAATACCTGCTTCAAACGGGTCTGTCTGATCAGAGAAGTCGTAACCTGCAAAAATCAGACCGGCTTCAATACGCACCATGTCGAGCGCTTCAAGTCCCATAGGTTTGATGCCAAATTCCTGCCCTGCTTCCCAGATGGCATCAAAGATTTCTTCGCAATGTTTAGGATGACAAATGACTTCATAACCCAATTCGCCCGTATAGCCGGTTCGCGATAATACAAAAGGCGTACCGCTTTCGTTGTTAAGACGCGCAGGAGTAAACCTGAACCAGGCTAGTTGATCAAACTCAGGATTATGCGGTGCTGTCCATACAATCTTGCGCAGTAAATCACGTGAATTGGGCCCCTGTACTGCCACGTTGTGCAGTTGGTCAGTGGATGAACGGATCAAAACTTTAAGATCAAGCTTCTCAGCCTGTTCTCTTATCCATTCGCCACCATAATCGGAACCGCCAATCCAGCGGAAGTTATCCTTGCCCAATCGAAATACAGTACCATCATCTATCATGCCGCCGTGTTCATAACACATGGCCGTATAGACTACCCCGCCAATTGGCAGTGTCTTCATGTTACGTGTGAAAATATATTGGCAAAGCGCTTCGCTATCGGGGCCTGTAATCTCAAACTTGCGAAGTGGCGACAAATCCATGATGACGGCTTTTTCACGACAGGCCATATATTCGTCAATCGGACCTGCTTCGGCAAAACAGTTAGCCAACCAATAGCCATTATATTCTACGAAGTTGCGTGTGTGCTTTGCAAAGCTATCATGAAAACCAGTTTGTTTAGTCATTTTCGGTTCCGAGTCTGGTGTGGTGCGATTTGCAACCGCACGTGTAAATTTTTCTTTTCCCGAATAAGTTCGGACGTGAATGTCAGTTGGGTTCCAACCGTTTGCTGGGCTTGTATCATCAGGACAGGCAGACGAAACGCAGACAATGTCTGTTAGCGCGCGCAGCAATACATAATCACCTGGACGAGACCAGGGTTCATCACTGTACATCACGCCGTGTTCATCCAAGAATGTATTAAAGAAGAAATTGATCGCCATCCAGCCAGGTCGACCTGATACGTTATATTTCTCAAGCGCCGTGTTGAAATTGTCTGAACAGTTAATGTGACCGGGATAGCCAATATCATCATAATATTTTGCAGAACATGCCAGGGCAAACGCATCATGTCTGCCACAGGTATCCTGTACGACTTCCACCAGCGGCAACATTTCCTGATCATAATATTTCGCATGCAAGCCAGGCATTGGATAGGCGTGCCCCATGAGGGTTCTTGTTGTTGTTACATCCAGCGCATGCTCGATGCCCTTGTCTAATTTGCGCGCGCTAAAACATTCAAAATCCGTACACTGCCTGCCATCCACATCCAGTATCTGTATAAAGTCGCCTGCTTTTACGAAGTAGGCCTCAGCGGTTTGTGATTTTACTCGCAAATCCAGCACAGGATCAGCAAGTGGGTCTGGCAGTTTAAATCTTGCTGCACTTTTTATTTGGGCACGCTTTACGAATACAGTGATTGGCGTGCTGGTATTTTGCAATTCCAGATCCATAATGCCGCCAGGCGCAGCTACAATGACTGTGCCATCACGCTCGACTTTAAATTCTGCTTTATCACCTGCAGGTGATACATCACCAAAGAAGGCAACAGCACCTGCTTTTGCCAAATCGATTTTTCGCGCGTCCAACCCCATGCGAAGCCCGCGAAGGCTTTCATCACTTTCATTCAGGAGTGCTTTTAGCCCCTCAGCCGTCGAATTGGCTTTTTCACCAATAACGCCTGAATCAATCTTACCTATAGAATCTACAGCAACGACCTCACAGAGTTGACCACCTTCATCATTGGCAAGTGTGATAACATCACCTTGCACGACAGGAATAAGGACGGCACCAGAACCTGGTACAACGTAACGTTCTGTTCCTTTAGGCAATGAAAAGACTTGTGGCTCAAATATTTTACTTGGCTTCGGCGGACCGGCAATCACGTTGGGATATTGAGATTCAAGCATGAGATAACCGTAAAAGTTGCATGAGCGGAATAATTATTTATCTTCAAGAATAACAGGCAATTTTAAAAGTACAAGTCTGAGACTATGATTTCACCAAATGAAGAAGAATAAACTTTGCTTTTGACAGTCACTGGCTAAGATGCAAAATTATATTACAATTTTAGATCACTAAAATTATTTTGGGGAAGCATGAAACGACTAACACAGTCAACTTTAATGATCACAAGTAACCACAACAACGATCGTTCAATTCATATGCGTATATAGGCTTTTGGAAACATAAGAGACAAGCCTGATGAGACTTCCACTTGGCACCTTAATCCCGTCAGGAAAAAGTTTGAAATACTTATAAAATTAAAAACAAAAATTGGTGAAACAACATCATGACAAGATTTTAGCACTTACAAGGAGATAAAAAATGCTAAAGAAATTAAAGACACTAGCCCTTGGGCTGATGCTTGCGACAGGTGTGATGTCGACAAGTGTCGCGCAGGACATAAACTTTTTCACAATTGGTACCGGTGGTACATCGTTCACCTATTATCCGGTAGGCGGCGTGATTGCGAATGCAATTTCAAAACCACCGGGATCACGTGAATGCGGCCAAGGCGGCAGCTGTGGCGTAGAAGGCTTAATTGCTTCCGCAGTTTCATCGCGCGGTTCAGTTGATAATATCAACGCCATCATGTCTGGTCTTCGCAACTCGGGATTTGCGCAATCTGATGTTGCATTCTGGGCTTACACAGGCACAGGTACGATGGAAGGCAAAGAGCCTGCCAAGGATTTGCGCACAATTGCAGCCTTGTTTGAAGAACATATTCACTTGGTTACACTTGAAGGCTCAGGCATCAACTCTGTTGCCGATCTAAAAGGCAAGCGCGTTTCTGTGGATGAGCCTGGCTCAGGTACTTATGTTGATGCAGGGCTAATCATGGAAGCATTTGGCTTGAAGTTTTCTGATATTCAGGAAGAAAACCTAAAAGGTGCTGCAGCAACAGAAGCGCTTCGCAATGGTAAAGTTGATGCCTTGTTCATCGTTGCTGGCTATCCAACAGGTGCACTTGTCGAGCTTGCTTCTGCTGCAGACATGAAGCTTGTGCCAATTACAGGTGCGGGTGTCGATGCTTTGACGTCGAAGTATGGTTTCTTCTCATCTTCAGAAATTCCTGCTGATGCCTATGAAGGCACACCTGCTGCTGCAACTGTCGCAGTTGGCGCACAGTGGTATACGCACGCGCGTGAAAGTGAAGAGCTCATCTACAACATCACAAAAGCATTGTGGAATGAAGAGTCTCGTCGTCTTCTTGATGTAGGTCACGCAAAGGGCTCTACCATCACACCAGATACTGCGCTTAATGGCGTGGGTGTTCCACTGCATGCAGGTGCAGAAAAGTTCTACAAGGAAGTAGGACTTCTAAAGTAAGTTTATTACAATAAAATGGGTCGCCTTTAACGGCGGCCCTATTAATTTCAGGAGCTGGTAATGTCAAACGAACCCACACTCACCCAAGAGGAACTTGAGGCGATTGAGCGTAAATACGATCCTGAACTGGCTTTTCGTCCAACCGGTCCGATGATGGCAACGTTAGTGTCAGTACCTTTGGTGCTGTTAGCCGTATATCAATATTACGCTTCTGGCTTTGGCTTAATTCGAGAATTATTACACCGTGGTATTTTTCTCGCATTTATGCTTGGGCTGATCTTTCTATTATTTGCTTGGCGCCGATCAATAACGACAGACCTTCCACCAAAAACATGGTGGCGATTTGACGGCGTTGCCATCTTTGACATACTCCTAGCAATTCTGGGTGTTGCAGCTGCTTTATACCTTCCGCTATTACCGCCTGAGATTGTCTCGCAAAGAGTAGGCAATCCTTCGCCTTTTGATATTTTCATGGGCACCGCTTTATTATTATTGGTTTTAGAGGCAACACGTCGATCTGTTGGTTGGACACTACCCTTTATTGCATGTCTGTTTATTGGATTTGCTATCTTTGGCCCCTTGATGCCTGGCCCACTTAAACATGGTGGTGCGAGTTGGACAGGTCTTATCAACCATCTTTATATGACCAATCAGGGCATTTATGGCGTTGCGCTTGGTGTGATGGCAAAATACGTGTTTCTATTTGTTTTGTTTGGTGTTCTTGCAATGCGCATCGGACTTGGGCAATTATTCATTGATCTAGCGATGGCGGCAGCGGGGCGTTATGCAGGTGGCCCTGCCAAAGTTGCCATTTTTTCATCAGCTTTCATGGGAACTATTTCTGGCTCTTCTATTGCAAATACAGTCACAACGGGTTCTCTAACCATCCCCGCCATGAAGCGCATAGGTTATCCTCCGCATTTTGCTGGCGCTGTTGAAGCGACAGCCTCTACTGGTGGGCAGATTACACCTCCAATTTTAGGAGCAGCCGCATTTATCATGGTGGAATATCTAGAGATACCACTGCGTGATGTTTTGGCAGCAGCTTTATTTCCTGCATTACTGCACTACTTCGGCGTACTCACCATGGTGCACCTTGAAGCCAAAAAACTGGGCCTGAGGGGCTTAAGACCTGATGAGCTGCCACAGATCGTACAAGTATTGCGGGCGCACTGGGCATCACTCATTCCGCTCATTATTTTAGTGTATTTAATTCTAACAGGACGAACGCCAGATTATGCCGCTGTATGGGGCATAACTGCTTGCGTGGTGGTTGGCTTTTTAAACCCTAACCCTACCCACCGCATGGGTCTGCGCGATCTTTGGAACGCCATGGCTGACGGATCGCGCTCCACATTAGCCGTTGGCGCTGCTGCGGCAACCGTTGGCATTGTCGTTGGTGTTGTAACCTTAACAGGTGTGGGCTTTCGTCTTGGCTATGTTGTTGTACAAATTGCAAATGATATCGGTACCTTTGTTGGGAGCATCTGGCCGCTAAGTTATTTTGGCATTGAACAATGGGCTTTGTTTTTCTCACTTCTTTTAATTGCCATTGCCTGTATCTTGATGGGTGCGGGCATTCCTACAACCGCGACTTACATTATTCTTGTCGCTGTAGCGGCCCCTGCTCTTGCACAATTGCAGGTACAACCACTGGTTTCACATTTCTTCGTTTTTTATTATGGCGTTTTGGCAGATATAACCCCACCCGTTGCACTTGCTGCTTATGCAGCCGCGGGCATAGCTGGCTCAAACCCTTTTAAAACAGGTAACACAGCCTTCCGATTAGGCATTGCAAAGGCACTGGTTCCGTTTATCTTCGTTTATTCGCCTTCCCTATTGCTTGTAGCAGACGGCTTTACCTGGGCAGCATTCGCCACCACCCTTACCGGGGCTATCATCGGGATTGGTCTTTTGGGGTCTGCATTTTCAGGCTATTTGCTAACACATTTAACTACGATGCAACGTTGGTACATTGGAATTGTTTCCCTGTTATTTGTGGCACCTGGCTTGCTGACGATGGGTATTGGATTATTGTTAATCGTGCCTGTCGTCCTATTACAAATCAAGCAACGAAAAGTGCTCGCATAACTTGTTTCTTCTATCAAAATAACAGGAACACATGTGATAAATAGCGTGAAAAAAATCGACGCTAATAGCAAATCGCTTATTTTCAAAATATACTTGAAAGACTTTAAGTAGAGACCCGTTTGATACCACCGGAAAATACTAATATTCTAATTTGCAATCACACATAAGGCTTTTGAGTTTGAACAAAATTCGCAATCAAATACGGTTCTTGCTGAATGACAATCTCATTCAACTTGATACAGTCGCGGCAACTACTAGCTTGCTGGATTACCTCAGATTAGAGCGTAGGCTATACGGCACCAAAGAAGGTTGCGCTGAAGGTGATTGTGGTGCTTGTACCATTTTGGTTGGCCGTATCTCTGCTGGTGAGTTAATCTACGAAACAGTCAATTCGTGTATCAGATTTCTTGGATCTTTAGATGGCTGTCATGTTGTGACTATCGAACATTTAAAGAAGAAAGACGGCTCACTTCATCCTGTACAACAAGCTATGGTTGAGAATCATGGAAGCCAATGCGGGTTTTGCACACCGGGCATTGTTATGTCTCTCTATGCATTGTGGATGGCAAATCCTGCTCCTAATAATCAGGAAATTGAAAAAGCCCTTCAGGGTAATTTATGTCGTTGCACAGGATATGAACCCATCATCAAGGCTGCTCAGGCAATATCTTCGATTGATAGTGCTGAACATGATCCACTCATCGTTGAGCGCAAACAGGTGATGGAGCGCTTACAATCTCTTCATGATCACTCAAGAGTGGAAATCAAACTGGAAAATAGTCATTTCTTTCTCCCTGCATCACTTCAGGATTTAGCAGATATAAGGCAAACATATCCCAACTCTACAATTGTAGCGGGTTCAACCGATGTGGGCTTGTGGGTCACAAAACATATGCAAGACATTTCACCTATTGTGTTTATTTCACATTTGGAAGAACTGCATAAGATTGAAATTGGGTCTGACGGCATAAAGATTGGCGCAAGTGTTACTTATAATGAACTATCGCCGTTGATTGAGAAATATTTCCCTCACGTATCTCCCTATTGGAACCGTATTGGGGGTGAGCAGGTTCGCAATATGGGTACCATTGGCGGAAACCTGGCAAATGGTTCGCCTATCGGTGACACGCCGCCCATGCTGATTGCGCTTGGCGCCACTATGACCTTGCGCTGTGGGAGCGACCAAAAAACATTAGCGGTTGAAGATTTCTTTATTGATTATGGCAAGCAAGATCGCAGTGAAGGTGACTTTGTTGAAAGCGTGTATATTCCGTTTGTTAAAGATGGTTCTCTTTTTGCAACGTATAAAATATCAAAACGCAGAGACGAAGATATTTCTGCGGTCTCTGCAGCATTTTGTCTACATCTTGAAGATGGAATTATACAAGAAGCAATCCTTGCCTATGGTGGGATGGCTGCAAGACCAAAACGTACTTCGCATGTTGAGAAAAAACTAGTCGGCAAACCTTGGTCTGCTGCATCTTTGGTACAGGCTCTTGCTGTCTTTGCAGAAGACTTTTCTCCATTAAGCGATTGGCGTGCATCTGCTGAATACAGAAGCCTTGTTGCCCAAAATTTGCTAAAGAGATTTTTGCTTGAAACAAAACAGCCTTCAAAGACAATCAGCCTTGACCGGGATGCTATCCTTGAGGTTCCAGAATGAAGCAACAGCACGACTCCGCGCATAAACATGTTTCAGGCGAAGCTGAATATATCGATGATATTGTTGAGCCAAGCGATTTGCTTCATGCCTATCTTGGAACCTCAACCATAGCTAATGGAAGCATTAAGCAGATGGACTTGTCTGCAGTTCAGTCTGCCGAAGGCGTTGTATGCGTATTAACCCAAGACGATATTCCAGGCTCTAACGACATTAGCCCTACCGGCAAACAGGATGAACCTGTGTTTGCCAGTCGTGTAGATTTTTATGGTCAGTCACTTTTCGCAGTTATTGCAACCTCAAGACTGCATGCAAGAAAAGCTGCCAAGCTTGCAAAAATTGAATACGAAGTAGAACCACATATTACAGATGTTGGTGATGCAAGAGAGGCAAACTACCCATTTGTAACTGAGCCACTCACCCTTAAACGCGGGGATAGCAAAGAGGCGCTTGCCACAGCACCTAAGCGCATAAAAGGCTCTATGCGCATTGGAGGACAAGATCATTTTTACCTAGAGAGCCATATTGCAATGGCAATCCCTGGAGAAGATGACGATGTGAAAATTTATTCTTCAACCCAACATCCAAGTGAAGTTCAGCACATGGTAGCCCACGTATTGAATATTCCTTCTAACGCTGTGACGGTAGATGTGAGGCGAATGGGCGGTGCGTTTGGGGGCAAGGAAACACAATCCAACCTCTTTGCAGCGGTTGCTGCTTTGGCTGCCAAGAAACTCAATTGTGCTATCAAGCTTAGACCTGACCGCGATGATGATATGATATCAACAGGCAAGCGTCATGATTTTCTGGTGAACTATGAAGTAGGCTTTGATGATGCGGGTGTCATTTCGGCAGTGGATGCAACCTATGCAGCGCGTTGTGGAAATTCTGCAGATCTATCAGGCCCAGTTACGGACCGCGCCCTATTCCATGCCGACAATTGTTATTATTATCCAAATGTTTTTTTGAAATCAGAACCCTATAAAACCAATACCGTTTCAAATACAGCCTTTAGAGGTTTTGGTGGCCCACAAGGGATGCTGGGCGGCGAGCGCATTATTGAAGAAATTGCGTATGCACTGGATCGTGACCCATTGGAAATTCGCAAAGCTAATTTCTATGGCAATGATGGGCGCAATGTTACGCCCTATCATCAACAGGTCGATGATAATATCATTGGCCAACTCGTTGAAGAGCTGGAAGCATCCAGTGACTATCAAAAACGCAGACAAGCTATTTTGGATTTCAACGCAGAAAAGCACATTATCAGAAAAGGCATTTCTCTGACGCCAGTAAAATTCGGTATTTCGTTTACGGCTACCTGGTACAATCAGGCAGGTGCGCTTGTTCATATTTATTCAGACGGCTCAATCCATCTTAATCATGGTGGCACGGAAATGGGACAAGGGTTAAATACCAAAGTTGCTCAAATATTGGCCGATGAATTTCAGGTTGACTTAGACCGCATCAAGATCACGGCTACGAGCACAGGGAAGGTTCCCAATACATCAGCAACTGCCGCCTCCTCTGGTACGGATTTAAATGGCATGGCTGCAGCAAACGCTGCGCAGAAGTTAAAAGCACGCTTGGTCAATTTTGCATGCGAAGAATATGATGTTGATAAAGATGCTATAAGTTTCGAACCTAATAGCGTTAAAGTGGGTGATCAGTATTTTACATTCTGTGACTTCATTCGTGCGGCCTATATGGCGCGCGTTCAGCTCTCTGCGACAGGGTTTTATAAAACTCCTAAAATCCATTGGGATCGTGCCGCTGGCAAAGGAAGACCGTTTTATTATTTTGCATATGGCGCCGCAGTTTCTGAAGTCAGTGTTGATACACTCACCGGTGAATACCAAATTGACCGCGTTGATATTCTTCATGATGTTGGCCAAACACTTAATTCAGCCATTGATATTGGTCAAATAGAAGGCGGGTTCGTTCAAGGCATGGGCTGGCTTACTACGGAAGAGCTGTGGTGGGATGAGGCAGGTCGCCTTCGAACACATGCCCCATCAACTTATAAGATCCCGCTTGCTTCAGACCGTCCCCGTATTTTCAATGTTGCACTTGCAGACTGGTCCGAGAACCGAGAAATGACAATCCGGCGTTCAAAAGCAGTTGGTGAACCTCCCTTTATGCTTGCAATGTCAGTTCTGGAAGCGCTTTCAATGGCTGTTGCATCTCAGGATGATTATAAAACCTGCCCGCGCCTGGACGCACCAGCAACGCCAGAACGTGTACTAATGGCGATTGAAGCCCTTAAAAGGGATCACTAATGTATAGCTCTGATAACGATCTTAATGCTTTTCTTGCAAAATCAGACCAGTTGGTTTTGGTTGAAATTACCTCCGTTCACGGCTCAACACCGCGTAATGAAAACACATGGATGCTCGTGAGTGAGGATCATATTTTCCGCACGATAGGTGGTGGGCAACTTGAGAATTTAGCAATTGAAAACGCACGGCGAATGCTTTTGGGGCAAAATACCAAGCAACAAGATTTGCAAATTTCCTTGGGGCCTCATACAGGGCAATGTTGTGGAGGTGTCGTTCATCTTTCTATTTCGTACTTAAATAAAAATTCTTTGGATGAAATTAGAAAGAAACATCAAGAAGAGTTAGATGATCTGCCACATGTTTATATCTTTGGCGCAGGGCATGTTGGAAAGGCCCTTTGCCGTTCCATGTCTCTTTTACCTGTTTTACCAATCCTCATAGATACAAGAGAAGCTGAATTATCATCAGCGCCTAATTACATGGAAAAACGTCTGTCTGCTGTACCTGAAGCAGAAGTGAGAAAAGCTCCTTCAAATAGCAGCTTCATCATTTTAACGCATGATCATAGTCTTGATTTTTTGATTGCGCGCGAAGCATTGATGAGAAGAGATACTGCCTATGTTGGCATGATTGGCTCAAAAACTAAACGAGCAACTTTCCGCAACTGGTTGCGCCGTGAAAATGGTGATGAATCTGGCATTCAACACCTTACCTGCCCGATTGGTAGCAACGCCATAAAGGATAAACGGCCAGAAGTAATTGCAGCATTTGTATCCGCAGAAATCATGGCTCATTTAAACGAAGTTGAATTGCAAGAAAATCAACCTGAGACGACACCTTCTCCTTCAGGAATTAAAACAGTATGAATATCAAACTTCTTCGTGGCCGTGTCTTAAACTTCATTAGCGAACCTACTTCGATAGATGATGAGAGTAGTTATGCCTTTTTTGAAGATGGAGCGGTTGTCATTCACGACGGATTGATTACAGACTATGGTGATTATAGCAGCTTGGTAACTGCGCATCAGAATTCAGAAGTTATTGACCACCGCCCTCATTTGATCTTACCTGGTTTCATTGATACACATTTGCACTTCCCACAGATGCAAGTCATTGGTTCCTTTGGCACGAAGCTGCTTGATTGGCTCAATAAATATACCTTTATAGAAGAACAAAAATTTTCTGATCCTGAGCATTGTAAACGCATTGCCAAACAACTGTTTGATACATTGCTTCGACATGGAACGACAACTGGCGTTGCTTATTGTTCAGTTCATAAAACTTCTGCTGAGGCTTTTTTTCAAGAAGCTGAAAACCGCAATCTACGCATGATTGCTGGCAAGGTCATGATGGATCGCAATGCGCCAGAACCACTGTGTGACACGCCTCAATCAAGCTATGATAACAGCAAGGCATTGATTGAAAAATGGCATGGAAGAGGTCGCGCATCTTATGCAATCACACCACGGTTTGCGATTACATCGACGCCTACTCAACTGGAAATGACAAAAGCACTAATGCAGGAGTATCCTGATTGCTATATGCAAACCCATTTATCAGAAAATCATGCTGAGATTGAATTGACGAAAGAACTTTATCAATCAGCACGGGACTATCTGGATGTCTACGAGATGTATGACTTACTGGGTGAGAAGAGCTTGTTCGGCCATTGTATTCATCTAAATGACCGCGAACGACAAGCAATGGCAGAAACAAAGTCTGTTGCCGTTTTTTGCCCTACTTCCAATCTGTTTTTGGGAAGTGGATTATTTGATCAGGATGGATTGCAGGCGCATGGTGTCAGAACTGCTGTCGCAACCGATATCGGCGGTGGGACGAGTTACTCCATGTTGAAGACTTTGGATGAAGCCTATAAAATTTTACAACTTCGCAACCAAACGTTAAATCCGCTAAAATCATTTTACATGATGACTTTGGGCAATGCCCGAGCCTTATCAATGCAAGATAAAATCGGCACACTGGGGAAAGGCACCGAAGCAGATATCGTTATTTTAAACTCGAATGCGACACCTGCCATGCAGCTGCGTATGGAAACGGTAGAGACGTTAAGTGAAGAGTTATTTGTGCTTCAAACCATGGGCGATGACAGGGCGATTTCTTCTGTTTATGTTGCGGGCAAAAATCAGCACCCTGATTATTAAACGCGTTGCGATAGGTGTTCTGCAAGCAGATTTTGTTTCTCAATAACTTTGCCGATTTCAACACCCGTTAAGACGCCTGCTTTAACCACGTGCTTACCCTCAACAATAAGGTCACGCACATTAAATGGGCCGCATAATACAAGTGCTGCAACAGCGTCCCAACTGCCTGCAGCTTCAAGGCCACTTACGTCCCAAATAGCAATATCAGCACGCTTGCCAACTTCTATTGAACCGCAATCATCGCGTCCGAGAACTTTAGCGCCACCCAATGTTGCAATCTCTAGTGCCTCTCTGGCGCTCATTGCATCTGCACCATTTTGAACACGTTGTAATAACATAGCTTGACGTGCTTCAGACAATAGGTGACCCGCATCATTGGAAGCTGAGCCATCCACGCCTAATGCTACTTTAACGCCTGCATCACGCATTTGACGTACGGGTGCTATACCAGAACCCAACCTGCAATTGGAACATGGGCAATGCGCAACACCCGTTTTGCTTCTGGCAAATAAATCAATTTCAGATGCATCCAGTTTTACACAATGGGCATGCCATACATCATCGCCTGTCCATCCCAAGTCCTGCGCATATTGACCTGGGCGACAGCCAAACTTTTCTAGGCTATAGGCTATATCTTCATCATTTTCTGCAAGATGTGTATGCAGCATTACGCCTTTGTCTCTGGCTAGCAACGCGGCATCACGCATCAATTCACGGCTAACAGAAAACGGTGAACATGGCGCTAGAGCGATGCGAAGCATGGAGCCCGGATTTGGGTCATGAAATGCATCGATCAAACGAATGCTATCGTTTAAAATATCGTCTTCTCTTTCAACCAATGAATCTGGTGGCAGTCCACCATCACTTTCACCGATGCTCATGGAGCCACGTGTTGGATGAAATCTAATACCAATGGTTCTTGCTGCTTCAATTGTATCTTCAAGCCTTGCACCATTTGGATATAAATATAGATGGTCAGAACTCATCGTACAGCCTGACAAAGCCAGTTCTGCCAAACCAACTTGGGCTGAAGTGAAAAACTCTTCCGGACCAAACTTTGCCCAAATTGGATAGAGTGTTTGTAACCAGCCAAAAAGCAAAGCATCTTGCCCGCCTGGAACAACCCGCGTCAGGGTTTGATACAAATGATGGTGCGTATTGACCAACCCTGGGGTTACAACACAATTTCTTGCATCAACAATCTCGTCCGCATTATCAGGACAATCAGTGCCTACACATTCAATAATACCATCACGACAAAAAACATGCCCATCGGGAATTTCGCGACGATCTTCGTCCATTGTTACAAGCTGATCAGCATTTTTAATTAGCAATGTTGGCATGGTAATTCCTATTTTTAAGGCTAATCAATATTTTATGATTTCTGCTCAATCTCTTTATCGTTTAAATTATAAAAAGCATAGACCGCCTATCTTGAGGAATGAATAATGATACGAAATATTGTGATTTTTGCCTGTCTATTATTCACAACCAGCGCCTTTGCGCAAACACCTCCCTCCCCATCGCAGATTAAAAACTATACCGGGTTGCATAAAGCTGCCCATGAAAATGATTTGGTCGAAATTTCAAAGCTGATTATTGGTGGCGCTGATATTAATGAGCGTGACGGCTCAAAGCGAACACCTGTTCACATTGCTGCCTTTGCATCAAATGATGAAGCCCTTGTGGCGCTTGCCAAAGCAGGCGCTGATATGAACTCTCTTGAAGGCGGGCTATACGATGCCGTTACCATTGCTGCAGTTGCCGATGACCCAGAGCTTATGTCACTGGCGCTAAAGCATGGCAACCGAGCGGACCTTACAACCAGTGTATATGATGGCACAGCTTTGATTGCTGCGGCACACCTTGGACATGCAGAGGTTGTCCGTCGCCTCATAAAGGCAGGCGCTCCACTGGACCATGTCAACAATCTAAATTGGACTGCGTTAATTGAAGCAGTTGTTCTTGGCGATGGCGGTGCAAACCATATTGCGACGGTAAAAGCGTTGGTTGAGGCAGGAGCTGATATTTCAATTGGGGATAGAGATGGTGTCACACCTCTCGAGCACGCTGAAAACCGTGGCTATGAGGAGATTGCAAAAATTATACGCGATAGCCAGCGCAATTGATATTGCGTTTGAAACCTGTCTATTTCGACAATGCGCCTTCGTACCATTTAACCAATATCGCACGATGCTCTGGTGTGACATCCGTTAAATTGCCAGGCGGCATGGCATGACTTCGCCCTGCTTGCAGATAAATTTCACGGGCATATTTTGCAACATCGACTTCTTCTTCCAAAATAACCCCCTTGGGTGGCACAATCATGTTTTCCCATACGGGTTCTTTCGCATGACACATAGAGCAACGGCTTTGGACAATCCCAACTGCTTGTTCAAAACCTTTTGCAGACATAAATTGTTGCTGTCGCTCAGAGATAATTGCTGCATTAGCTTCGCCAGTAGGTGTCTTGGGAACGGTAGATAACCAAGCTGCAATTATGAACAGGATGAGCGTTGCAATCCAGGTCCAGGTTGGATCACCACCACGCGCATGTTTGGTATTAAAATAATGGCGAATGGTAACGCCCATCAAAAATACTAGCGCGGCAATAATCCAATTATATTCAGTCGCAAAAGCCAGTGGATAATGATTTGAAATCATGAAGAAGATAACAGGCAAGGTAAGGTAATTATTATGGGTTGAGCGCTGCTTGGCTATTTTCCCATATTTTGCATCAGGTGTACGGCCAGCTTGCAAATCTGCAACCACAATACGCTGATTTGGCATGATAATAAAAAATACATTGCCAGACATGATAGAAGCCGTGAAAGCCCCCAAATGCAAGAAAGCTGCACGACCAGAAAACACCTGCGTATAAAACCAGCCTAGCGCAACAATTAAAATGAAAAGCAACACCATAAGACGATTATTATCGTCGCCAAATTTTGACTTACAAAGCAGGTCGTAAATTATCCAACCAAGCGCAAGCGATGTCATTGAAATCGCAATGGCTTGCCAGGTTTCCAAGTCTGCAACGGTTTTGTCGACCAAAAACAAATCAGCGCCTGCATAATAAACAATGCATAGCATTGCAAACCCGGACAGCCAGGTAACATAGCTCTCCCACTTGAACCAAGTCAGGTGATCAGGCATGGCTGCAGGTGCAACCAGATATTTTCTTATGTGATAAAAACCACCGCCATGCACTTGCCACTCTTCACCATGAGCACCCTCAGGTAAATCGTCCGCTTTTCTTAGCCCCAGATCCAGCGCTATGAAATAAAATGAAGAACCAATCCATGCAATGCCTGTGATGACATGCAACCACCGCACTCCAAAAGACAACCAATCCCACATAACGGCGTGATCATAATACATCGTGTTTAACTGCCTCTATACGTTGAAAAGCTAAACGGTGAAGCCAGTAAAGGCACATGATAGTGACTTGTTTCATCGTCAATACCAAAGCGGATTGGCACCACGTCTATAAACGGATAATCACTTTGCGGAGCATGCCCTTTGAAATAATCACCAATATTAAACACCAGCTCATAGACACCGCATGCTAGCTGCCCCTTTGGTATGATTGGGCTATCAGTTCTGCCATCTTCATTGGTTTTGGTAGACGCTAGAAATTCGCGCTTATCGCCATCCAAGCGAAATAGGTTGATCTCAACACCTTTGGCTGGACATCCGCGGGCAGTATCCAGAATGTGCGTTGTAACAAAGCCTTGTTCAGCCATTACCAGCTCCCATAAAAATAGTTGAAGTCATAAATACCCTATTGCGTTTCTAAAAATAGATGCTTGTATGTTTTAGCTTCTTCAAATCGATTTTGAAAATGATTTCTATCATTTTATATTAGTGTGAAACTTAATAAGCTTAGTGAGGATTTTGTGTCTTACCCCAGAGATCTATATGGATATGGTCAAAACAAACCTGATCCAAAATGGCCCAATAATGCAAAAATTGCTGTGCAATTTGTACTCAATTATGAAGAAGGGGGTGAGAACTGTACGCTCCATGGCGACAATGGTTCTGAAGCATTTCTGTCCGAGATTGTAGGCGCTGCTTCTTGGCCACAACAACGCCATTGGAATATGGAATCGATTTACGAGTATGGTGCACGTAGCGGATTTTGGCGACTACACGAGTTATTCAATCAAAGCGCAATTCCCGTAACAGTATACGGTGTAGCCACTGCGCTTCAACGTTCTCCTGCGCAAGTTCAGGCTATGTTGGATTCCAATTGGGAAATTGCTTCTCATGGTTTAAAATGGATTGAATATAAAGATTTCAGCGTAGAACAAGAAACCGATTTTTTAAAAAGAACAATTGCCTTGCATGAAGCTGTCACCGGTGAACGACCTCGAGGATGGTATCTTGGTCGCTGTAGTGAAAATACAGTAGATATTGTAAGTCAGGAAGGTGGCTTTGATTACATCTCGGATGCCTATGATGACGACCTGCCCTACTGGCGCAGACATGGTGAACGCGATCAGTTAATCATACCCTATACACTTGATTGCAATGACATGCGTTTTGCAACGCCACAAGGGTTTAATTCTGGCGATCAATTCGAAACCTATCTGCGCGATACATTTGATACGCTTTATGCGGAGGGTGAAGCTGGAAGTTCTAAAATGATGAGCATTGGATTGCATTGCCGCTTGGTGGGGCGTCCTGGCCGTGTAGCCGCACTTAAACGATTTATTGAGTATGCGAAATCTCATAGTAATGTTTGGTTTGCAAAGCGTATTGAAATTGCAGAACACTGGATGCAAACAAATCCGCCTCAAACAAAAGCCACGCAGATTTCAATCTTGAATAAAGATGAGTTTGTGTCTGCCTATGGTGGTGTCTTTGAGCACTCGCCATGGATTGCTGAGCTTGCTTATGACCAAGGATTGGGGATTGCCAATGACACTGCAGACGGTTTGCACTTTGCCATGAAAATACAATTCAGACTTGCAGATGAAGCAAAAAGATTAGCAGTTTTAAATGCCCACCCTGATCTTGCCGGAAAATTAGCTGCGGCTGAGCGATTAACAGAAGAATCCACAGCTGAACAGGCTGGCGCTGGTCTTGATCGTCTCACTGATGAAGAACGGAAGAAGTTCACCGATCTCAATACTCGCTACACAGACAAGTTTGGATTTCCATTCATTATTGCTGTTAAGGGTTTAAACAAGACTGACATTATCAATGCATTTATTGCCCGTATCGAAAACTCGCGTGAAGTCGAATTTCAAACGGCTTGTGAACAAGTAGAAAAAATAGCCTTGTTACGGTTGAAGGATTTATTGCCAGACGTGAATTAGGCAAACACTTTTATCAATCATAAAGCTGGGGGATGTTTTATGATTTAGATTTGAACCCCAATTAAGAAAACATTCCAAGGGAGGGAATAATGTCTTCAAACTCATCGCTCGGCACGCCCGAGCAACTCAGGGATCCTAACTATACGCCGCCACTGGCATCTGCTGTGCCTTTAGGTATTCAGCATGTTTTAGCAATGTTTGTATCCAATGTGACGCCAGCGATTATTATTGCAGGCGCGGCGGGATTTGGATTTGGTTCGAATTCACCAGATTTTCCAAACCTGATTTACATGATTCAAATGTCGATGCTTTTTGCAGGCGTAGCAACGCTTCTTCAAACGATTGGCTTTGGCCCGGTAGGCGCAAGACTACCCATCGTTCAGGGAACTTCATTTGCGTTCATTCCAATCATGATACCTCTTGTTGCAGGCAAAGGGGTGGACGCCATGGGGGCGTTGATGTGCGGCGTTCTTGCGGGGGGTATCTTCCACGCATTACTGGGGACGGTCATTGGCAAAATACGTTTTGCCTTGCCACCGCTTGTCACGGGTCTTGTTGTGACCATGATTGGATTGGCACTGGTTAAAGTTGGTATTCAATATGCTGCAGGTGGTGTTCCTGCATCGGTTAAACTCACTGGCGCCTTGGCTGCTGCAAAAGCGTCAGGTTCTCCAGCAGATTTTGTAGGTATAGAATATGGTTCGCTTCTTAACTGGAGCGTGGCTCTCATTGTGATTTTCGTAACTTTGGCTGTTAAGTTTTTCACTCGCGGTATCATGTCAGTCGCCGCAGTATTGATCGGCCTGATTGCAGGCTACATTGTTGCTTATTTCCTGGGTATGGTAAACTTTGACAACATTGGACGAGCAGCCGTATTTGCACCGCCTGTGCCTTTCAAGTTTGGCATTGATTTCTCCATCGCTGCAATCATAGGTTTTTGCCTAATGAGCTTTATTTCAGCGATTGAAACTGTTGGGGACGTTTCAGGCATTACCAAAGGTGGTGCAGGTCGAGAAGCTACATCAGAAGAAATTCGTGGCGCAACCTTTGCCGATGGTATTGGAACGTTTGTTTCTGGACTATTTGGTGCTTTACCTAATACGTCATTTTCACAAAATGTCGGACTAATTGCCATGACAGGCGTGATGAGCCGTACTGTTGTGACCATTGGCGCATTGTTCTTAATCGCTGGTGGCTTCTTTCCAAAAGTCGGCGCTGCCATTTCAACAGTTCCAATCGAGGTACTTGGCGGCGGTGTCATTGTTATGTTCGGCATGGTTGTTGCTGCAGGTATCTCCATGTTATCTGATGTTCACTGGAACAGGCGCAACATGGTAATTTTTGCAATTTCAATCTCAGTTGGTCTTGGTCTTCAACTAGAACCAAATGCATTGTTCTTCTTGCCAAGCACCGCAAAAGTCTTGATGACTTCAGGGCTATTGCCTGCTGCATTTTTGGCAATTATTCTCAATCTGATTTTACCACAAGAACTGGCAGATGAAGCGACAGAAGAAGTTTCCGGCGGCATGTCTGGTAAAAGCTAAGACGCAGAAAGAATCTCTCTTTCAATTTAAAACGAATGAAGGCTTTGCATTTGATTGCAGAGCCTTTTTATATTACTTGAAAATAAAGATACTTTCAAAATATTTTATATAATGATATGCAAATGCTATGTCTTACATCAACAACCTAAAAACGTTTGTGCGTGTATATGAATTGGGCAGCATGTCTGCTGCCGGTCGTGATTTACGTATATCGCCTGCAGTTTCCAGCAGTCGTATCAGCGAGTTGGAAAAACATTTAAACATCCGATTATTTAATCGAACGACCCGAAATTTAAAACCAACTGAACAAGGTGTAGCCTTTTATAAAGGGGCGATCAAAATACTTGATACGATAGATGAGATTGAAAGCGGCATAAGCGATGTTATCACCAATCCTAAAGGTACAATTTTCGTCTCTGCACCTCTGGGGTTTGGTAAAAAACTAATTGCCCCTCTAGTACCAATTTTCCAGCAAAAATATCCAGAAATCAATGTCAGACTAAGACTCTCAGACCGCAAGGTTGATATCACCAATGAAGGGCTAGATGCTGCTTTTGTACTGGGAAAGCTGATTGATTCCGAGTTCAGGGTTCTTCCAATTTACGATTTCAAACGAGTGTTATGTGCATCTCCAAATTACATCGAGAAGAATGGCATGCCAATTCATGGCGATGATCTTCTATCACAAAACCATAAATGCCTGATGCTTCGCTATCCCGGCTTACCAGAGTTCTTCTGGAGTTTAAAAGATGGCGATAAAATTAAGAAATATGAATTTAATTGTCCGTTAGAAACTGATGACGGAGATGTTCTTACCAATTGGGCTTTAACAGGATGCGGCATTATCAAGAAACCTGTTTTCGAAGTATCGCAATACTTGAAAACTGGAGAACTAATTTCAGTTGCTAATGAGACGCCTCCCACTAACCTTCCCTTTTCTTGCGTCTATCCGCATAAACGATTTCAAGATCCTAAAATCCGCTTGTTTATTGAATTCATGGTGAGTGAATGCAAAAAACAAATCGCACTAAACATGCCATCATAAAGGAAAATCAATTGAGTACCCCTTCGTATTACGCGCCCAAAGGCGGCTTGCCGGAACAAACTGTTCTTCATACAGGACGTGCGGTTTTTACAGATGCTTATGCAGTCATCCCGAAAGGGGTTATGCAAGATATTGTAACTAGCAACTTGCCGTTCTGGGAAAAAACTAGAGCATGGGTTCTCGCAAGACCCCTTTCCGGATTTGCTGAAACATTCTCGCAATACATTATGGAAGTTTCTCCTGGTGGAGGCAGTGACAAGCCTGAGATAAATGAAGAAGCAGAAGGTGTATTATTTGTAGTAGAAGGTGAAATGGCCCTTATGCTTGAAGGAAGCGAACACTCGCTTCATGAAGGTGGTTACGCGTTTATTCCTCCAGCTTGCAAATGGACACTTAAAAATAAAAGCAAGAGACCACTTCGCTTTCACTGGATCAGAAAGGCTTATGAGCGTGTAGACGGAATTAAAATTCCAAAAGCATTTGTGACCAATGAAAAAGATGTTGCCCCAACTCCCATGCCGCATACGGACGGCAAATGGGCTACGACGCGATTTGTTGACCCAGAAGATTTGCGCCATGATATGCACGTTACGATCGTTACCTTTGAACCAGGCGCCGTCATTCCTTTCGAAGAAACTCACGTGATGGAACACGGACTTTATGTGCTTGAGGGAAAGGCGGTCTATAAACTTAATCAGGATTGGGTGGAGGTTGAGGCTGGTGATTTTATGTGGCTCCGCGCCTTTTGTCCGCAAGCGTGTTATGCAGGCGGACCTGGCAAGTTTCGATATCTTTTATACAAAGATGTCAATCGCCACATGAAGCTGTAAGAGGGCAAAATGAAGAACATACTTATTCAGCCCATGTCACAAAAAGCCTTTGCGCCATTTGGGGATCTTATCGACTTCAATCGCGATCCTGATTTTGCGATCAACAATGGTATGTGTGACCGCTATCACGCCTTGGCTCAATCAGACACACTGGGAGACGATGCCAAGACAATTATTAGCCTTGGACTGGGCCGCCCCTATCATCTTCCGCTTACATTGAAAATGATGGAGCGTCATCCGCTTGGCAGTCAGGCCTTTATTCCGCTTGAGGAGAAACCATTTCTCGTGGTTGTTGCGCAAGATAATAATGGCAAGCCTACAGAGCCAGTTGCATTGATGGCTGAAGCTGGCCAAGGTGTGAATTATCACAGAAATATATGGCACGCGGTTCTAACGCCTCTTGAAACTCAAGCAAAATTCTTGATTGTTGATCGTCTTGGAGGCGGAAACAACCTCGAAGAACACTTCTTTGAAGAGCCTTATTTAGTTACGGAATAAAGAAATTTCTGATCACAGGTTGCAAAATGTTTGATTCATTTCAGTGCTTTATGACTGTTGTATGTGACTTTGATTCATCACTCATGGCCTACAATCTCATATTTGCTCCGTTTGCATCATAGATTGGACCATCCAAAATTTTCGCATTGAACATCTCACCCAGAATTTCAACTTCAACGGATGTTCCAGGAATTGCATGTACTGCATCGACGTATCCCATCGCCATGGACTTACCAACACGGTGCGCATAGCCACCTGATGATACGTAACCTATCGCCTCTCCATTTTTTAAGATGGCTTCATCATTACTGACATCAATACCGTCCACATCAATTGTCATGGTAACCAGCTTTTGCTTCACGCCTTGTTCTTTGATGGCCAACGTTGCATCTTTTCCGACGAAGTCTTTTTTCCAATTGATAAAAACATCCATGCCTGAGGCTATCGCATCAAAGTCAGGACGGAATTCCAATGTCCAGACACCCCAAGCTTTTTCAAGACGCATCGACATCAAGGCTCTTGCACCATACCAACGATATCCAAGATCACTACCAGCGCCCTCAATCGCTTCTGCAAGGCGAAGTAGATACTGTGGCTTACAGTAAATCTCATAACCCAACTCACCGGAAAAACTGATACGATTTAGAATTACAGGGACGCCACCCACGAAAGTTTGGCGAAGGTCACGGAACTTGAGCGCTTCCGAACTTACATCATCACGCGTAATCCGAGCAAGGAGTTCTCGTGACTTTGGTCCTGATAATGCAATGCCGTGCCAATCATCTGAAACATTTTCGTAAGTCACATTTTCAGGTAAATCTTTTTCAAACCAGCGAGCATGCGCCTCTTGCATTGCTCCAGATCCAAATAGCATGAAGTGATCTTCTGCCAGACAGGCAACCGTTAAATCTCCATAGAGTTTACCCTTGGGCGTTAGCATTGGTGTTAGCGTTAGACGGCCAGGTTTTGGTACGTAGCCTGCTAAAGTTTTATCAAGATAGGCACGCGCGCCTTCACCTTTGAATTCATGCTTTGCAAAGTTGGCGATTTCAATGCCGCCCACCGCTTCCTGAACAGCCTTAACTTCTCTAGCCACATATTCATGAGAGCGGTTACGTTCGAAAGTTGGTGTTTCGTGTGCGTCCTCCGGATTATCAGCAAACCAGAGCGCATTCTCCAGTCCAAAGCCCTGCCCCATTAATGCTCCTTTAGCGACTAAACGGTCATAAAGCGTGGTTGTTTTTTGCATACGGCCTTTTGGCAATGTCTCATTTGGGAAAGTCATTACGAAGCGGCGTTCGTAATTCTCTGATGATTTGATTGTTCCCCAATCGGGCGTTGCAAACTCTCCAAAGCGGGCAACATCCATTGCCCAGACATCGATTGAAGG
>CALHIB010000049.1 GCA_938030595.1 uncultured Rhizobiaceae group bacterium
CCAGACTGTCCCTATGCGCCAAACGTTGGCGCAATATGGCATTTGCATATCTTTGGCGCAAAATTCTTACTACCTAAGCGCATACGTAGTTAGAACCAATACAAAAGCACATTTCGTAAAGATAAAAAGCTCTAATTTTTAGCAACACTAAATTTAGCCATGAAGAAACTCATATTCTCATCATTTGCGATCATAACAATTGCGAGCAGTACACCCAGCATCCAAATTTCATCCAGCGCTGAAGCCAAAGCAAAATGTCGCGTAAGCGGTCTGAATTGGAAAGGTAGCCATCCCACTCTCAAGCAAGGTCTTTGTGACATGTCACGTGCCTTGGGTCCGGTAATCATTACCAATACAAAAAAGCATAAGAATTGCCACACCCGAGCAGATCGCAAGGGTAAACAAAACTCTTGGCACAAATACCACAGAGGCTGTCGTGCTGCAGACATCAGAGTAAGAGGCGTCTCACCCTACCGTGTCAAAAAATGGTGGTTAAGATACACTACCAGAAAACCATACGTCGGCGGCGCCAGTGTCTACAACTCAGGTTTTGTGCATGTGGATACGAGGACTGAGGGTGCTCGAAGCTGGTAATAAAACTGTTTAGGTTAGAAACATTCGCAATAATCAACTCAAACAGCCAGACAATCCTAACCAATCGATGGATTGCGCAATACTAACTTGCGCAATATTTATCCTCCATGCTAACAGATTGTTTTATAGACTAATTCTACGTAACAAATAATTTAAAAGCATCGGGAAAAGCATGTTATTTGGGGCCATACGAATGAGAAAAATCATAACTTGCGCGGTTTTTTTATCCGTTTCTTTTTTCTCAATAACTTTTGCCCATGATGGTGCAACAGGTGTCGTAAAACAACGAATGGACATGATGAGCGATGTCGCAAGCTCTATGAAAACCTTGGGGCGGATGTTGAAGGGTGAAGTTGATTATAATGCTGATACGGCACAATCAGCAGCGTTAAAAATAGAAAAGCATTCAAAACATTTTCTAATTCTGTTTCCAGAAGGGTCAACGCAAGAACCAAGTGAGGCGCTACCTTTAGTTTGGGAAAATTGGGATGAATTCAAACAACAACTTGAAGTTATGGCAAATCGGTCAAACGAACTTGCAAAAATAGCAGCTTCATCAACAAGTGCTGATGAAATAAAAACTCAATTTTCAAACTTAGGTAAAACTTGCGGCACCTGCCACAAGATATTTAGGCAGAAAAAATAAATACTTAGATGAATAATACTTCGTATTTCAATCTACCATTATTCAAGAAAATTTTTCCCCACCCTCTCAACCTCCCGCATAATCATCTCATCGTCTATCCAACGAACTCAGTTTGGCCACCGAAGTTAGACAAGGATAGAGACAGTAGAGCGGTAAGGAGTGCATGTCGGGTGCATTCCCTCCTAGAAGGCTGGACCCCCACGATTTATCCTGGGAGGCGGTTCTAAAAATCTCTGCGTGGAGTTCTCAGTTGAGAACCAAAAAAATAAAACATTAGAGGCTCTCCACTGAGAACTCCGCATGTTTGACTTATTGTGTGGCGAACAAATCAAAAGGATTTGCTTCGCTAGTTCATACAACACCGTTCAGAGATGAGTGAGTGAATGCGCACCCGCGTCTTCCCCTAATCAGGTGGCAGAGATTAGAACTGGGGTGCTTCGACCACGGGTTCAAACCCGCTCAGCTCATCCACGCCGTCTGCCCAATATCTTGTCATGGTGATGGGCCAGGTTTTGCCTTTGTTTTCGAATTGACCTGTAGCGGTTTCGCCGTTGAGTTGATAGTTCGCGCTGGCTGCTCCGCCTCTTAGCTTGTTGATCAAGGCAATGGAATTGCCATCTCGGCTTGCTACAAAAAAACCGCAGGCTGGCTTGTTTATGCGCCATGGTTTCCACGCGTCAGAAGCGAAATATACCTGGTTGGTGACACCTTGAGGCTTCATGACAATCAGTGTGTGGGGCTGAGCTTCCGAGCCGTTTTGCTCCAGCCAACGGCCTGTATAAATGACCTCAATGTTGGACTTCACAATTGCACCACAAGCCGAAACACCCGGCAGAGAAGCCAACCGTGGCTGAGTTTCTTCAAACTGTGTGTTATTAATAATGACTGCCGGCTTATTTGCATTTTCAGCGCTTTGGCAGGCTGAAAACAACAAAGCGCCAAACAATGCAATAACGGATTTTTTCATCTAAATTCCAACGTTAAACTCATCTGAACAAAAGCAAATAATATAATATTTTTCAAGTCATACCCTAGCAAGAAACGGGTTGCGTGTTCAGATACGTTGGCTAAACTCAATTCATGGAAACAACAGCGGAAATACCCTCACCTTTTGGCACCTTATGCGTCACCGAACAAAATGATGCGATAATTGCCCTGGACTGGAAAGTAACCGAGCATCCGCAAACCACTCCCTTGCTGGAAGAAACAGCAAAACAACTGGCTGCCTATTTTGCGGGTGACTTGAAGAGTTTTGATTTGCCGCTAGCACCAAAGGGGGATGTCTTTCAGCAATCTGTCTGCAAGGCCATGCTGGAAATTCCATACGGCGAAACCACAACCTATGGCGCGATTGCCAAACAGCTTGACACTTACGGCCAGCCTGTTGGTAACGCGTGTGGAGCAAATTCCATTCCGATCATCATTCCCTGTCACCGCGTTTTGGCTGCAGAGGGATTGGGTGGTTATTCTGGTGAAGGTGGCGTGGAGCGCAAAATTGAACTGTTAAAACTTGAAGGTGGTTTTCCCTACTTATTATGAACAAGGATGACAATGATGGATGTAAAGGAAACAATAAAAATAGAAGGCGGCGATTGGGGACATATCAAGGTCGCAAAAGGAGAGCACATTCGCATCACGGCAACCGAAGGACCACAAGTTGCTGATCTATGGGCGTTTGACGCTCAGGATACGAACATCTTCTTATCCGCAGAACATACCCGTTCAACCCTTGAAAAGCTGATGCCATCTGT
>CALHIB010000050.1 GCA_938030595.1 uncultured Rhizobiaceae group bacterium
CCAACCTTCATTGGCATCCACCATAATTTGACTGTCTGGCGCACCTTCACGTACAGCTTGCAATCTTGGTAAATCATCAGGCGTCCCAAGCTTTAATTTAAGAAGCGGACGAAACGCATTTTTCTTGGCATTCTCACGCATTTCATCAGCGCTTTCGAGCGAGAGTGTATAAGCGGTTGTCAGTTCCTTGGGTTCAGGCAGGCCTGCGAGTTGCCAGACTGGCTTGCCCGTTTGCTTGGCTTCCAAATCCCAAAGTGCACAATCAATCGCATTGCGCGCTGCACCTGCTGGCATGATTTCTTGAAGTTGATCGCGTGTGAGATCAGATGGAAGGTTGGAAAGCAGATCAGTGACACTCTCAACACTTTCACCATAGCGTCCATAAGGAACACATTCACCTTGACCTGTTACATCGCCATCAGAAACAGCAATGCGAACCACATGTGCATGGGTCTTGGCGCCACGTGAAATGGTAAACACATTCGCCAAAGGAAAAGTCTCTGCTTGAATATCAAATTTTAACATGAGTTAGCCTAGTTTAATTTGGTGCCAACCTAGTAAAATTTAGAGCCAGTTTATAGTGCCAGAGTGTCTCATATGATGAGTCCTCAACAGGGAATTTTACATGCCCTGTTTGTAATCACCAACTTCTTCGTTTTCGCTAAGAATTGCGTCGACCGCTTCAAACATTTCCATTTTGCGTTCTTCGGATACTGGGCTTTCTATCACGACAACCAGCTTGGGTTCGTTTGATGATGCGCGAACCAGTCCCCAAGTGCCATCTTCTGCAACAACACGAACACCGTTTACGGTGACAAGATCACGGATGGCTTGGCCGCCAACTTGCTCGCCAGCTTTGTGCATGGCTTCAAAGCGCTTAACGACCTTGTCTACGACCCCATATTTGGTTTCATCGGCGCAATAAGGTGACATAGATGGGGAGCCGTATGTGATTGGCAACTCTCGGCGAAGATCAGCCATCGTCTTGTCAGGATTGCGTTCCAGCATATCACAGACCGCAAGGGCAGTAACGATGCCATCGTCATAGCCACGACCAATCGGTACGTTGAAGAAGAAATGACCTGATTTTTCAAAACCCGCCATAGCGCCCAATTCATGCACACGACGTTTGATGTAGGAGTGACCTGTCTTCCAATAGTCCGTTTCAGCGCCTTGAGATTTTAAAACCTCATCGGTCAGGAAAAGACCGGTTGATTTAACATCAGCTACAAATTTGGCACCTGGGTGAACGGCAGAAATATCACGCGCCAGCATCACGCCAACCTTGTCGGCAAAAATCTCTTCACCTTCATTATCGACAATACCGCAACGGTCGCCATCACCATCAAACCCAAGCGCAATATCTGCACCCGTTTCCAAAACACGGTCGCGCATCTTGTGCAGCATTTCCATGTCTTCAGGATTTGGGTTGTAGTTTGGAAAAGAATGATCAAGCTCCGTATCCATATGGATGACATCAAGGCCAAGCTTTTCCAAAACCTTTGGTGCGAACGCACCTGCGGTTCCATTACCACATGCAGCAATTGCTTTTATCTTGCGTTCATAAGGTTTGCGATCGGTGAGGTCTTCAATGTAGCGTTCTGCAAATCCCTCGATGAATTCATAGGAACCACCCGCTTTTTGTTTCCATGTTCCCTCCAATACGATATCGCGCAAGCGATCCATCTCAGTTGGGCCAAAGGTGAGGGGACGTTCGCAACCCATTTTAACGCCGGACCAGCCATTATCATTATGAGAGGCTGTAACCATCGCAACGGATGGGCAATCCAGGGCAAATTGTGCGTAATATGCGGTTGGTGACAATGCCATGCCAATGTCTTTAACCCGCGCACCTGCTGCCATCAGACCAGAGATAAGCGCCAGCTTGATGGACATTGAATAACTGCGAAAATCATGACCTGTAACAATATCGGGACCAGCACCCAGTTCCTGAATAAGAGTTCCAAGCCCCATGCCCAAAGCCTGAACCCCCATCAAATTGAGTTCAGGGGCTTTGTCTGAAGAGGGATGACCAAACCACCACCGCGCATCATATTCGCGAAAGCCAGTTGGTTTTACGAGAGGGGTGACTTCAAACGCATGCGTATTTGGTTTTGTGTTGGGCTTGGTGTTGGGAAACATAAGTTTTTCCTTGATTCGCAATTTCTCAGAAAGTGTCAGCTAGATGCCAGATGGTCAATCATTACTGCCAAAATGAGAATTAGGGCTTCTTATTGAACTAGTATCAGCTCTTTGTTCTTGACTTGGAAACTGCGAAGCTGGCCAAGGAAACTCATTCCAAGGAGCGTGCTACTAAGCGCTTTGTCATCCAAAACAGCAGCGCGCACATTTCTCACTGTTACATTGCCAATCTGGATTTTATCAATCATTGCAGAAGCAGCGCGTGTCGTGCCATTTGCTGTGTTGACGGTATATTTGAAATCAGAAGCTTTCAAATTTATACCAAGACGTCTTGCCGTTTTTTTGTTGATTGCAACAGAAGTAGCGCCTGTATCAACCAGCACTTCAACACTTCGACCATTCATTTTGGCGCTGGTGACGAAATGTCCTCGGCTATCCATCGTTAACCTTGCCTTGCGGCCATAGATTGGTTGAGCGGTGGGCTGAACCACTTTTGCAACCTGCTTTGACTTTTGCGTGCTGGTGGCTTGAGTAGAGGGCTTTTGCTCAAGGGTTTCACGATGCTCAAGGTAGGCTTGTAATCCGTAAACCGAACCAACGCTGACTGCGATTAAAGGAATTATTGTTTTAAGCATATGCCCACCCAGAAACTGTTTTAGTGTGTAGATAATACGCATAAAACAGCTAACACGCTGCTAAGGCTTTGATCGTAATTTGGTTTTTATAGAGTATGGTAAATAAATTCTTACTTAAAACCTTACGTAAGGTTGGATGTTTCAAGTTAAGTTTGTTAAAAGTAGAAAATTGATTCCCGTGTATCAGGAAAACCATATGCCCAAATTTTTCTCTTGGTCAAAACCCAGGCTGGTCGCCTTCATGGCTGCGTTTCTGATCGCATTTACAAGTTCATCACATACCTTTGCTGATTGGCGAAAAGATATTGGCATATTCAGGATAGGCATCATAACTAAAGAACAATCTATTGCCGCTTTGGATCGGTTGGAGCCTTTCAAGCTGGCAATTTCAGAAGCATTGAATATGGAAGTTGAGTTTTTCCGCGCACAAAATTCAACAGTACTCATGAATGCACTCACCGATGAGCGCATTGAATATGCGATATTCTCCGCCTCTGGCTATGCCCTAGCCTGGACATCATGTGAATGCATAGAACCTATTGTTGTGCCGCGATCAAAAGATAGTACAGACGGGTTTCATACAATTTTGATTTCTGCACCCGATGGCCCCAAGAACCTCGAAGAATTAACTGGCAATCAAATTGGTATTTTATCTGAAAATTCAATAACGGGTGTAGCGCTTGCTAAACATGCCTTGGCAGGGAAAAATATTATTGTTGGGGATGAAAAGACGCCGTTTGTTAGCGATGATTCTGCGGAAAAGACATTGAAAATGCTTGCCGAAGGCAAAGTGAAAACTTTGATCGGGTGGAGTACACTGACGGGTGACCCATCCAGTGGATATTCGCGTGGTAGCCTGCGTCAATTGGTCGAACTTTATGACGCACCTGTTCGAACCTACAAAGTCTTATGGAAATCTGATCAAATTCCACATCGCACTCATGTTTTACGTAAAAAAATACATGGCGACGCAAAGAAAATTTTACGCTCCACCTTACTCTCAATGAATGAAAAAGACCCGGTGGCTTATGACTCCATTGAACCTGTTTATGGAGGCGGGTTTACAGCAAGCAGACATGAGCGGTTTGCACAAATTATTGCATTAATGCAATCGCAATTGGTTCAAACAAAAACAGCGGAAGAAACACTCCCGCTGCAATAATGAAGTGTGAAAATAATACGGAGTCTAATTCAAATTAGGTACACCACCTCTTGGGCGTAGATAAATACGATCTCCAAGAGCAACTGCAGCTTTGTTAAAATCAACGCTTGAAACGCCTTTGGATTTTATGAACCCTACGATGGGTTTGTGATCATATTCAACTTCTGCAACGACCAAATCAGAATTGTGTGTGTTAATTTGGCTTGGTAAAACGAACAAATCACCTACATTTCTTTTTTGACGGGCATTTTCATCTGCCGCAAGGCCGGAACTGCTTTTGTCACATTGCCCATTTGGAGGGCTTGGATATTCTGAGCTTGGTGTTTTATTGTCAACACTGCCAACAACTCTTGCGATGACGGTATCATCGCCATCTATTGTCCCATCACCATTGGTATCACTTTCGGCTTCTGCATGAACAACGCTAATGACAACACAAGGAATTTTACTGGAATATGGGTACATGATACGCTCAGTTACACCAAAAATAGCACGCAGATCTTGTTGCCCACTTGTCGAATTAAAGTCTTCTCCCTGCGCGATAAGATCGGCGATGGTACTTGATGTTCTGGAAAGCTTTCTGTCAACAGAAACAAGCAAAGAGATTTCCACAGTGCCGACGAACAGGATTAGCAAAATAGGTGCGATTAACGCAAATTCAACCGCAGCCACGCCTCTCGAGTTTTTAGCGAAGCTGTAAAATTTGTCTCGAACCTTAATGAGAGGTGATACGCCATAAGACATTAGATTTTTCATATTTATACCTCTATGGTCTTGGACAGGTTGCACCAGCGGGATCAGCAAAGCCTTCGGTTCTTACAACTGCTGTAACACTGATAAGCGCGGCATCTTTTAGTCCGTCTGAAACAAGCGGTGCAGAATAATTTGCATAAATTGGCCACAGATAACTGGCTGTAAATTGTAAAACTTCTTTGGAACAGAAATACGGAGGAAAACGTTCGGTAGGCGCATAAACACCACTGCTATCTGCGTCTGTAGATGTGGGAGGCGGTGGCAATGTACTGAACTTTGGGCTAACATCAACTTGTAGAATAAGTTTGTTACAATCAAAAAGTGCGACAACCCTTCTACACATTTCCTGTTTAAGATCAGACTGCGTTGAAATATTGGTTAGCTGCCCTGTTCTATACAAGCGAGCAACGTCATCAACTACAGTCTCTATATATTGGTTTGCAAAAAATAACAGAGATGTTTCAATAATGGCAAATACAAGTAGAAAAAACGGACCGGCAACAATCGCAAATTCAACGGCAGTTGCACCATCTTCATTTTTCTTAAATCGCCTTACAATACGAAAAGGCTGGCTCAGCGCCAAGAGTTTATAGAGTTTCGATTTGTTGCTCATTTTTGTTTCCTGCAAAACTTTTTTTTCATAGTATGCAAAAGAAGTTTATTTTGGGTTTATGCATATCAAAGTAACAAGCTTTACGGATTAACGGGTTGTTTACGATAATACTCTTGATTATCCATCAGAAAAAAAGCCCTCTTCGAAAGAGGGCTTTTCATTACTAAAAGTTTTAATACAGACTTAGTTGGCGCCTGCTTGTGATAAGTTGTTACGTTGAGTGATCTGCTGAGATGCATTTTCAAATGTACCCTGGTTGTCACCAATTGTTACAGTTGATTCACAAACAGGAGAACATGCAAGTGTCTCACGATTATTGCCACCACGGTAGATTCTTACGGTATTTGTTTCGCTGCCACGCACTACAACAGCTTGATCAATGACCGCATCACCCTTTTCATCAAGGATAATCAGGTTGGTTACACCAAAAGAACGGCCTGTAAGTACCAGTGTCTGGTCATCTTCAATGGTTGCATCAACAATTGAGGGGTTACCAATGATAATAGTTGCAGCAGGGCGTGAAATTCGGAAAACCTTTGCCTGGTCAACAGTTACAATAACCTTTTCAGAACCGACATAAGATGCGCTATCAGAATGAGCCGGGATTGTTGAAACAGCTGCAATACTGCCTGTTATAATAAGTGCTGCGATATGTTTAAGCATGATAGACTCCAAAAAACTATTGTTTGCATAATCCATCATTTTGGTGAATGAAGCCTTAATGCTTTCAAAGAATAAAAAATAATTTGTAGCCGAGAAATGAGAGCATATTACCCCGATGAAAGCAGGATTTTTGCCTATACATTATAATAGGGAGTTTTTCGAAACGATCTGGCAGGGTATTTCATAATGTAATATCTATGACAAAACAGCTATTTTGAAATCATTTATTAACGCTAAATCAGCATTTGAAAAATTAATTTTCAAGTAACCATAAGCGTTAAGAAGTTTTCAATCCCTTGGACGTATATTGCTCACAGGTCAGGAACAAACCTGATCATAAAACATAGTGAAAAACACTTAGGAGCACATCATGAAACTCGTATCAAAATTTCTTAAAGACGAATCAGGCGCAACAGCAATCGAATACGGTCTAATTGCAGCACTTATTTCAGTTGCAATCATCGCAGCTGCAACAACTCTTGGTTCAAACATCAGCACAACATTTAACGATATTGCTGCACAGATTTAATTATCTGAAATAAAGCGATTATATTATAATCGTTTTATCTTGAACACGAAGCCATCAGATATCCATCTGGTGGCTTTTTTGTTTTGGGACAAAATTTAATGCATTAACCAGCTAGTTAACTTTATGCGGTATTTCTAAGGCAATTAGAATATTAATTTAGGTCAATGATTATGTTAGAATACGGGCTGGTTTTTATATTTCCCTTTATGATGATTTTTTCATCGTTTTCAGATCTGTTCTCAATGAACATTTCCAATAATGTATCGATGATACTGATTGCATCCTTTGTTGGGTTTGCATTGATGATGGGTATGGATTTTCAAACCATTCTTTGGCACTTTATGACGTTTGCCCTGGTACTAACCATTGGATTTGTATTGTTTGCCTTAAATGTTATTGGCGGTGGGGATGCGAAGCTTGCAGCTTCAACAGCACTTTGGTTGGGTTGGGCACATACCGCGCCTTATATTTTGCTTGCTTCTTTTATCGGCGGAATTTTAACGCTGCTTATTCTGAAGTTTAGATCAGGGCTGATTCCTGAAAAATTAAACAAGATGGAATGGGTCTTGCGTTTGCATGATAAAAAAAATGGAGCACCATATGGTATAGCATTGGGCTTGGCTGCTTTAATAATCTACCCTTCAACGCCTTGGATGGAGCAGGTAATCGCTTTAACGGCAGGTGCGTGAGGTTTAAAACACTATAGAAATAATTTAAAAAGCCAGACTTGGGTCTGGCTTTTTTTGTGCCTGAAAAAATACGTCATAAATAATTAACTAAAAAATTCAGGTTTTTATTAACCATAATTACACCTTTGCAAGTGCATTATCGACGTTAAGAACTTTGCGACTAGGCAAAATCGCTTACGAAGGATGTAAAAATGAAAATAGCTCAACTAGCAGTTTTAGGGGTTGCCGTTGTCGCAGCAGGCGGCGCTTTCGTTGTGGCGAACAATATCGCCAACACTGAGCCGGAAGTGGTTACGATAACTGAACAGGCACCACAAATTCAACTTGCAGAAGTTTTGGTGGCCAGCAGAAACATAAGCCTTGGAACGTCTATGAAGCCAGATATGGTTGAGTGGGTTAAATGGCCTAAAGAAGGCTTGTCCGAAGGGTTTATTATTAGAGAAGACGCGCCTGATGGTCTTAATGTTGAAAAAGACCCGGCAATCGCTCGTTCACAATTCTTTGTAGGCGAACCTATTCGTGAAAGTAAACTTGTTCGTGCCGGTAAGGGTTACATGTCTGCAATCCTTCCAACTGGCCAACAAGCGATCGCAACATCAATCTCAACAGCAACCAGTGCTGGTGGTTTCATTCTACCAAATGATCGCGTGGACGTCATCATGACGCGTCAGGGCACTGAGGACGAGGGTGGCAGTTTTATTACGGAAAGCATTCTTGAAAATGTAAGAGTTCTGGCGATTGACCAAACGATTGAAGAGCAAGATGGTGAATCAGTGGTTGTCGGTAGCACTGCTACTTTGCAGTTAACCCCGCAACAGGCAAAAATTTTAACTGTCGCACAGCAAATGGCTGACCGTTTAACACTTGCACTTCGATCACTTGAAGACAGTGGTGATGAGCAGACCAAAGGTGCCGATTATTTGTTAAGTGGCAACCGAGGCAACGGACGCATCCGCGTTTTTAAATACGGCAATAAATCAGAAGTATTAGCGGGGTCTTCAAATGCAAACTCTAATTAATTTCAAATTGGCATTCTGGACAGGAAAAAGTACCATGCTCAAGTTAAATCGTTATTTTGTATGGACACTATTGGTTAGCGCCATGTTGATTGCTCAGTCATTGGTGACTGGTTATTCAAGTACAGTGTTGGCAGCCAATAAGAGCTATTTGAAGATTTCAAAAAATGCGATTGGTAAATCTCAAACCGTTAAGGTTGGGTTGAACAAATCCATTGTTGTTGATCTTCCAGGTGAAGCACATGATATCTTGGTTGCAAGTCCAACGGTTGCAGATGCTATCACGCGAACTTCTAGCCGAATTTATATTTTTGGCAAACAGGTAGGTTCTACAAACATCTTTATCTTTGATTCTGCTGGTCGCCAATTGTTGAGCATCGATCTTTTGATTGAGCGTGACATTACCGGTCTTGAGGCTAACCTCAAGAAATATGTACCAGGCTCAGACGTTAAGGTTGAGATTGTAAATGATAATATTATTCTGACAGGCACAGTGCCAACACCGCAGGCCTCATCAAGAGTAATACAATTAGCACGCGCTTTCATTTCAGGTGGTGAAGCAACAACAAACCAGTTTGCAACACCCAATAACGCAAGTGGTGGTGGTATATTCTTCGATCAGGACGAAGCACGTCAAGAAAGCCAAATTGTAAACCTGCTGCGTATTGAAGCAGAAGATCAGGTACACTTAAAGGTAACCATTGCTGAAATTCAACGCACAATCGTCAAGCAACTTGGTATTGACCTAACAGCTGCCGGTTTAACTGCGGGCAACCTTGATTTGGGTTTGATTACTGATAGCCCACTTGGTCTGGGAGGTTTGTTTGCTAATAGTGGCGCGCAAGCATCTTACACAAGTTCTGGTGGTGAAAGTGTCGAAGGTATTCTTAGAGCACTGGATCAAGCAGGGGTTATGAGAACACTTGCTGAACCATCGCTAACAGCAATTTCCGGAGAAACTGCATCATTCGCAGTAGGTGGTGAATATAACGTCGTCGCTAGTGGTTCAAACAGTGTAGAAGATGGTGATACAACACAATCAGTTGCATTCAGTCAGATTTCTTATGGTGTTTCTCTTTCATTCACACCAGTAGTTTTGGCACCTGGCAGAATAAGCCTTCGCATCAGAACAGAAGTATCTGAACCTACAACTGAAGGTAATGCAATTGTGGGTCGCGCTGGTGCTGCTGGTGCAATTACTATACCCGGCATTCGCAGACGTCAGGCAGAAACAACGGTTGAACTTCCATCAGGTGGTTCAATGGTATTGGCTGGATTGCTCAAAGATGATGTTCGTCAAGCTGCGGCAGGGTTTCCGGGTCTAAGCCGTATCCCGGTGTTGGGAACATTGTTCCGTAGCCGCGATTTCCAGCGCACAGAATCTGAGCTGGTGATCATCGCAACACCTTACCTGGTTCGCCCGGTAGCACGTCAAAAGCTGTCGCGTCCGGATGATAACTTTCAGCCAAGTGCAGATGGCGCAGCTAACTTCATGGGTCGTTTGAACCGCGTATACGGAAAAGTAGAAGGCGACCTTCCTAAAGGCCGCTACCACGGAAAAGTAGGTTTCATCTTTAAATGATGAAGCAATTTAACGGAGCAAGAAAAATGTCTCGAGTAATCAAAACCATGAAACCTATAAAAGCGAATGTGGGAACAACTATGTCAAAATCCCTTAAAATGTCGGTCGTATTTGCAGGCATATTGCTCACAGGCTGTGCGTCATATCAAAAAGATCACTTCACTGTTGGATCGACGCCGAAAGACTATCGTACGCAACATCCGATTGTTGTGTCTCAGGCTGAAGTTTCTGAAGACCTAATTGTCTCACGTTCCATGAGCAAAATGTCGTTCAGGCATGAAAACACGGCTACAAGCTTTTACGGAAAGTTTAAGCAATCCGGTGCAAGAACTCTAAACGTTATGCTTCCTGCAGGGTCGCACAACGAGAGCGCTGCCAGAAAGGTAGCACATGATGTGATTGCACACATGAAAGACTTAGGCCTTGAAGCGCATCAGGTTTCTGTATCAAGATATCATGCTTCAAACCATGGCGATGCAGCTACAGTCAGGCTTTCATACGGCGCAATTACGGCGGATGTCGCAAGCAAATGCGGTCAGTGGAATGAAGACCTGGGTCAGACATCTGAAAACCAGAACTACAACAACTTCGGATGTTCAACTCAAAACAATCTAGCAAAAATGATAGCCAATCCTGCGGATCTACTTGGTCCAAGAGGTGAGTCTGAAATTGATGCAGGAAGACGCGATAACGTAATTAATGACTGGCGTGAAAACGGCACTGCCAGCCTACCAAGCCTACTTTAGAAACAGGTAAAGAGTTAGAGGAATTAAAATGTCAGAAACTGCTCCTCAAATGGATCAATATAAAGGTCACGCTGAAGATGAAGTAGCCAAAGGCGCTATGTCTGAAGTTAGGCCTATTCCAAGAATTACAATCCAGGCATTCTGTGAAACAGATGCGGTAAGACAAACGCTTGAAATGGCTGCTGGTGATAGACGTATGTCACGTGCACATGTCTCGGTTAATACTGGCGGCATTGCAGGCGCAGTAGATTATTATGGAACAGCGCCTACACCAAATTTGATCATCATTGAATCTTCAAATACCGGCGACGCCCTAATGGCTGATTTGGGACAACTTGCCAGTGTTTGTGATGCGACAACAAAAGTAATCGTTATTGGTCACTTCAATGATATTTTGATGTATCGCGAGTTGATAGCCAACGGTATTTCAGAGTATCTGGTTGCGCCTGTTTCGATGGCAGACATCATGCTTGCTATTTCCAATATTTTTACAAGCGATGAAAACGGTCCATTGGGCAAAATGATCGCATTTATTGGTGCAAAGGGTGGGGCAGGGTCTTCTACAATTTGTCATAATGTGGCTTGGACGATTTCATCATCCTATAAAAACGATGTTGTTCTAGCCGACCTTGATCTGGCATTTGGTACGGCAAATATGAATCTGGATCAGGATCCGACACAAGGCATTGCTGATGCAGTGTTTTCTCCGGATCGCGTGGATGATATTTTGCTGGACCGTCTTTTGGCCAAATGTGCCGAGCATCTAAGCTTGCTTGCTGCGCCATCAACGCTGGAACGCACATATGATTTTGATGCTCATGCATTTAGTTCAATTCTGGAAGTTGCCCAACGTGGTGCGCCGTGTGTTGCAGTCGATATTCCAAATCAGTGGAATGGTTGGACAAAACAAGTTCTCGCAGCAGCAGATGAAGTGGTTGTTGTCGCGGAGCCTGAATTGGCAAACTTGCGGAATGCTAAAAATCTGGTTGATACGATCACGGAAATTCGTCCAAACGACGTTTTGCCTCGTTTGATTATGAACAAGGTAGGCGTTCAAAAAAGACCTGAAATTTCGGTAGCTGATTTCTCAAACGCGCTTAATCTGGATCCAATCGCAGTAATTCCTTTTGAGCCAGCATTGTTTGGTACGGCTTCTAATAATGGTCAAATGATTTCTGAAGCAGATATCAAAAATCCTATCTCGGAAACCTTGGTGACGGTCTCTCAAATTCTGACTGGCAAGGCAGAGGTAAGAACAAAAAAGAAATCGGCATTTAACCTTCTAAAAAGCTTAAAGCTAAAAAAGTAATCTCAAGATTTTAAAGATCTAGAACAGGAATTTAATATGTTCGGTAAACGCGGTGGAAACGTACCTACTCAAGCACCAACGTCAGTGGCAGTAAAGCCTGAAGGGCCAAAACCAGCTGCTCCTGTGGCAGAGCCAAAAACTGAGGTTGCAATACCAAAAGTTGCCGCGCCAAGCATGGACACGAGCATCAAGATTAAGTCTGAAGAATATTATGACACCAAGACCAGTGTTTTTTCCGCATTGATTGATACGATCGATTTGGGTCAGCTGGCATCGCTTGAGCCCGAGGCAGCGCGTGAAGAAATCAGAGATATCGTAAATGATATTATCTCCATTAAAAATCTGGCGATGTCGATTGCAGAACAAGAGGAAATTCTTGAAGATATCTGTAACGATGTTTTGGGATATGGTCCGCTTGAACCGCTTTTGATGCGCGATGATATTGCTGACGTCATGATTAACGGCGCCAAGAGCTCTTTCATCGAAGTCAACGGCAAGGTTGAAGAAGCCAATGTACGTTTCCGCGACAATACGCAGTTGATGAATATTTGTCAGCGTATTGTGAGTCAGGTAGGTCGCCGTGTTGATGAATCCAGTCCGATATGTGACGCTCGTCTTGCAGACGGTTCTCGTGTAAACGTGATTGCCCCGCCGCTAGCCATTGATGGTCCGGCATTAACAATTCGTAAGTTTAAGAAAGACAAGCTAACCCTTGACCAGCTTGTTAAGTTTGGTGCGATTACACCTGAAGGCGCGCAGATCCTTCAAATTATTGGCC
>CALHIB010000051.1 GCA_938030595.1 uncultured Rhizobiaceae group bacterium
GGGCCTTTTTTCTCTTCTTTAATGTCTGATGATTTTGCGGTAAGTCCGCGAATATCGAGCGTCAGGCGGCGTGTTGTCCAATATTCCTTGGCACCTTCATAGGTAAGGCCAGCATCTACCAGCGCATTGGTCACAAGAGAACGCAAGTCACCTGCAGCTTTACGTTGCATGCGTGATGGAATTTCTTCACTAAAGAGTTCGAGAAGTAAGTCTGGCATTTTAATGTTCTTTAAAAAATTTCATTAGCCAAGCGCATAGCAAGGCTCGCGTCAAATGTCACCAGTCAACTCATAATATGGGTTAAGATTTAGAATGACTTCCATCACAAAAGGGCTCTTTATCAGTGACCTTACAAGTACAGAAAAACTTTGACCCATCTTGCTCAGCTGTCCACTTCACAGGCGAAAAATCAGTTCCCTTGTGAGAACCATCGCAGAGGGGCTGCTTTGAGGATTTTCCGCAGGTACACCAAAAGTAAGATTTACCCGCTTCTACTTCCACTCGGATTGGGCTATCCCCTGCTCTTTCTGGTTTATCCATTGTACTCTCTCCTTTAAATCCTAATTCCAAAATGCGCATACAGTCTTGCCATCAGCCATGCTGGACCAATAAAAATCAAATGAGGATTATTAAAGACCGATGGCCAGTTGCCCTCTATTCGATGTCCAATAATTAATGCAACCCATGAAATAACAAAAACAGGAGTTGAAATATAAAGTAATCCTGTCATCAATAAATGATCTAAAACTGCAATTGATATCAGAAACAAAATGGCAATTATTGATAAGCTAGCCGTTATACGCAGCGACAATGAAGCAAAATAAATTATCAAGACTATCACCAAGACAAGAGACATATTTTCAAACGGAAAAGCAAGCGCATGAATAGTAGCGAGCAATCCCCATACTGCTAATGGCTCAAATATCCAATGAATGATTATGTTTTTGGGATTCTTATGGCTTTCCTCATATTCTTCAAAAAGCACTTCGATTTTACGTGGCATTATCCGTTTCCACGTTTTAAATGCTCATCCAGGCGCGGCATGATTTCTACAAAATTACACGGCATATGGCGGTAATCCAATTGCTTGACCAAAATACCATCCCATCCGTCTTTGCACGCACCGGGTGAACCCGGCAAACAGAAGATAAAAGTTGCTCCTGCTACGCCCGCAGTTGCGCGAGATTGAATGGTGGATGTGCCAATTTTTTCATAACTCAAGCGATGGAAGGTTTCTGAAAACCCATCCATACGCTTTTCAAACAAGGGTTCAATCGCATCAGGCGTAACATCACGACCTGTAAAGCCAGTTCCACCTGTCGTGATGACGACATCAATATTTTTATCTTCAATCCATTTTGTTATTTGGTCTTGAATAGCAGGAATATCATCCGTTACGATTTGCCTGTCCGCGAGTTTATGGCCTGCTGCGTTAATTCTATCTGCAAGCGTTTTGCCCGATTTATCTTCATCAAGGCTGCGCGTATCTGAAACAGTTAGCACCGCAAGGCTGACCGGGATAAATTGTCTGGTTTCATCAATTCTTGACATTTGATTACCTTACGAAACAGTTGTTGAGGTTGCAACGCACCACCAACCAGGATTTTTTGTTTTAATCTGGGATGCACCTTCTTCTGCCAGTTTTGAACTTTCATAAAGCGCAAAACAGGTAGCGCCTGAACCACTCATGCGCACCAGGCAAGCATCTGTTTCTTGCAATTCATCAAGCACAGACCGAATGGAAGGTTCGAGTTGCACAGCCGGGACTTGCAAATCATTGCGCATGGTATTGAGGTCAGCCATGGCAGGTAGTTCTTCAATTACTTTATCAGATATTGAAGCATTATTTTTTGTAGCAAGCTTTTTAAATATGGCTGGCGTAGAAACCTCTTTCAATGGATTGACCAAGACCAAGTGCAAAGGGTTGGGGCTTTCAAGTAATGAAATTTCATCACCAATACCTTGCGCTCGCAGTGGTTTTGAATAAAGACACATTGGTATATCTGCCCCAAGTTCTAACGCTATCTTTCCAAGATTTTCATTGCTGCCCCAAAATTCTTGCAAGGCCAAAAGGCATGCTGCGGCATCGGCTGAACCGCCGCCGATCCCACTGGCTATGGGCAAGTTTTTTGTCAGTATTATTTCCACAGGCGTGAGCCTACTTTGAGTTTCAGTAATTTTATAGCCCAGTGCCAGCGCAGCACGTCTAACCAAATTATTTGCACCATTTTGCAACTGTTTCGAAAATGGCCCATCAATTTTCAGCGTAACAAGACTGGCAGCATCACTCGCTTCATTTATTGAAATCAGATCACCATGGGTTGTAAAAACAACAAGACTATCAAGCAAATGATAGCCATCATCTCGTTGCCCCGTGACATGCAAAGCAAGGTTGATTTTTGCATGCGCGATACGCTCTATACGCGAAACACGCTCAATATGCGCAACACGCTCTGGCATTATTCAGCCTTTGCAGCATCTTTCACTTCTTCCTGAAGACCTTCTTTAAGCTTTTTCTCAATTTCTTCCGGATTATCCGGTGGCGTTTTGGTAGCTAGGGCAATTTTCCACTGAAATGTTGCCTCCAGTTTTCGACCAACCTGCCAGTAGGCATCACCCAGATGATCATTAATCGTTGGATCTTGCGGCATAAGTTGAACTGCTTTTTCAAGTTCACGAACAGCGTCTTCGTATTGACCCAAACGATAATGCGCCCAACCCAAACTATCCACGATAAAACCAGAACGCGGGCGAAGCTCAACGGCCTTGCGGATCATGTCCATGCCCTGATCAAGGTTAATTCCCTGGTCGACCCAAGAATAACCAAGATAGTTTAAAACCTCTGGCTGGTTCGCCGACAAATCGAGTGACTTCATGAAATTTGGTTCAGCCTTGTCCCATTGCTTCAGACGCTCATAGGAAATGCCTCTTCTAAAGAACAAATTCCAATGAAAGGATTTTGGCTCGCCAATAATCTCAACAGCCTTGTCATATGTGTCAGCAGCTTCTTGATAACGCTCTTCGCGGCTAAACACATTGCCTAGTGTCAAATAGCCAGTCAGGTCATCAGGATCAGATTCAATCAGGCTTTTAAGTTCGGTAATGGCTTCTTCTTTTTTATCTAACCTTGAAAGGTTCGTTGCCTTTTCCAAGCGGGCAATGCGCAAGAACGGTGAGTTTTCTGATATTGTGGAATAATATGAATTTGATTTTTCATATGCACCTTGCTGCAAGTAAAGTTCAGCAAGTGCAATTTGAATGACATCACTTTTCGGCGCCAGTGAATTTGAAATTTGCAAATAGGTTTTGGAGAAATTACCAGCACCATCGCGTCTGATCGCAGTTGCAATATTATAAAATAATTCTGCCATTCCTTCTTGCGGCGTTGTCAAAAGTGGCTTGAGGACTTTCTTCTCTGAAAGTTGTTGCTGTATTCTTTGAAATGGCGAATGACTTGGTAACAAAGAAAGACCGTATTCAAGCACTTCTTGTGTCTTCTCGTTGTCATTTGCCTTGCTGCGGTTGCGGACCATGGCTTCAACAGCACGTATGTAGGTTTCTGTCAAAACCGGTATGACTGCCCGATTATCAATAACAATCTGAAATTTTTCTGCTGCAATGTCCTGCTTGCCGCCTGCATTGGCAATTAATCCGGCATGATAGTTTTTCATCACGGATATCCATTCAGGACCATCAAGGTCAGCTACCCGCGCTAATGCCTCGTCTGTTTTTCCAAGCCCTTGCAATGCCCAGGCATGGGAAATTTCCCGTAATGTTTTATCAAGTTCTGCGCCAGCTACATCTTTCAAGGCATTGATTGCATTTTTCCATGAGCGTTTGCGCATGGATTCTGCTGCCAACACATATCCTGCAAGATTCTGGCTTGTACCCAGTTTAGGTGTGCTTTTGGCAATACTTGCAGCGTCAGCAAGCTTGCCATTACTTACAAGTGACACGAAAAGTTTTTGTTTTAATTCTGTGTCATCAGGATCCAGTGCCAATGCGCGTTCTAAAAACTGTACTGCTGCATCATCATCATTGTCATCAATTGCAACTTGAGCCGCCAAAAAACTTCCAGACAAACCCGTAGACTTTACAGTTTCAATCAGTTCCTTATTTGCTTGCGCATATGACGTTTGAAATAAAACTGTCGATGCAAGCAAAGATGCGGATAAGAACTTGATGATTTTTATTTTCATAAACTTACGGCCTGACTTCAAAAAATTTTTATCTATTATCTACGACATATAAAACATGGCGCTTTTAGGGATAATAAGCAAGTTTGCAGGCAATCTAATAAAAAGAACTTAACAACAGCGTGATGAAGTTAAAATAATTCCTCAAACTGCCCTGCTTACGCAAAATTCCAAGACCTCGATCAAAGCGTCTTTGTGTTCAGAATCTGGCATTGTTCCAAGCGCATCCTTTGCCATTTCAACATAATGGCGAGCACGCGCTACTGTATCTGAGATTGCGTTATGGCGTGTTAGTATCTCCAATGCGCGTTCAAGACGTTCTTCACCTGTTTTACCATCAACGACTGCATCATGCCAAAATTGACGTTCTTCCTCTGAACCGCGTCTATAGGCAAGTAGGACTGGTAAGGTCACTTTGCCTTCCCGGAAATCATCCCCGGTGTTTTTGCCTAAATCGCCTGCATTACCGCCATAATCAAGCGCATCATCAATCAGCTGGAATGCAAGACCCAGATTATTGCCGTATGAGCGCAAGGCATTAATGTGTGATGCTGGGGAATTTGCAATAATCGGCCCAACTTCAGCTGCAGCAGCGAAGAGAGCCGCCGTTTTTGAACGGATTACTTCGAGATATTCATCTTCTGTTGTATCCAGATTCTGAGCTGTTTGAAGTTGCAAAACCTCACCTTCAGCGATCACGGTTGCAGCATGGGATAATACGTCAAGCGCTTGAAGAGACCCTACATCCACCATCATGCGAAACGCTTGCCCCAACAAGAAGTCTCCGACGAGAACACTTGCTTCATTACCCCACAACATGCGGGCGGCAAGTTTACCGCGCCTCATGTCACTTTGGTCAACCACGTCATCATGCAATAAGGTTGCTGTATGCATAAACTCTACACTGGCTGCCAATGTGATATGACCATCTCCTTTATATTCACACATCTGCGCAGCAGCTAAAGTAATCATAGGGCGCAAACGCTTGCCGCCAGAGTCGATCAAATGCTTGGCAACTTCAGGAATCATCTCAACATCAGAGCCTGTTTTTGACAGAATGAGAGAGTTCACTCTTTTCATGTCAGCTTCAACCAGTTGCATCAGGGGAGCAATGCTAGCTTTTGCTAGTTTTTTATTATCGATAGAAACGACGACGCCAGACATAATAATTCCTTTTATCTTTGAGCAGAAAATAAGATGGCAGGCTAATTCATACAAGTGCTATTTTGAAGCAGGCAGGTTTCTTTTCGACATAACGGGATCGTTATTACAAATGATTCTGACCAAACTCCAAAAAATGTTAGTTTTTATTGATAGGATTAATGCTAATGAAAAGTCATGAAAGAACTCATGGCTACAAATAACCTGGTAACAATTTCCTATGTAGAATCCTTGCTTGATGATGCAGATATAGATTTTTTGATACTTGATCAGAATATGAGCATTTTAGAAGGTTCATTGGGGATAATACCCAAGCGGATCATGGTTACAGACGGAGCGCTGCTTGCAGCTAAACAACTGTTACATGACGCTGGGCTTGAAAAAGAAATTACTAGCCGATAGTCATGACTCTTCAGACTTTCGCCAAGTTAAAAAGATGATAATGATGGCAAAAGCAGATTTACAAGTTAATCAGTCAACCAGGGTCTCACATACGCCTATGGAAACGACGCGTGATAAATTCCACGACGGCTCTTTTGAAGTACTACAACCTTCCAAAAGAGGCATTAGAAGCGGTATGGACGCCCTTCTGCTGGCTGCCGCATTGCCAAAAAACTCTTCGGGTGTTCTAGCTGATCTTGGTTCAGGCGTAGGCGTTGCAGGCCTCGCTGCATTAAACTTGAATTCAGAATTAACTCTGCTTGCGATTGAGAAAAATCCGGAGATGGCAAAATTAGCAAACCAATCAATGCTTTTCAGCTCTAATTCAAAATTCTCCCATCGCTCCAAAGTAATTGAACTGGATGTTACAGCAAGTGGTGTTGAGCGTTTAAAAGCAGGTCTTGAGGCTGACAGTGTCAATCATGTCATAATGAACCCGCCTTATAATACATCACGCGAACGCGCACCCAATGATCCATTAAAAGCGGAAGCCTTCATGATGGGTGAAGGCGGCATTGATGCGTGGTTCAGAACAGCAGCAGCAGTTATGAAACCTGGTGGCACAATTGCCATTATTTACAGAACAGAAAACCTTGGTGAAGTACTTGCCTGTTCGCAAGGGCGATTTGGTGGATTGGAAATTATGCCAATTCACTCACGTGCCAATGAAGCAGCCAAACGTATTATTGTAAGAGGTACCAGAGCATCACGTGCTCCGATGGCGATTATTCCGGGCTTTGTCGTTCATAATTCAGATGGCAGTTTTACGGAAAAAGCAGACGCAATCTTCAAAGGCAAGGCTCATCTGGATTTTACAGGATAACAAAATCCTTGCAAAATGTGGTTAGCCAAACCATCTATAGATGAATGAAGAATTTTATTTTAAGATTGCAATTATGAATTTCAGAAAATATCTGCCTGGCAAACTCGGCAAAAAAGAAGTTTCAATTCCTGTTGTTCGACTATCAGGTGCCATTGCAGCTTCCAGTGGCCCGTTAAATCGTACGCTATCCTTGGCAGGCGTTGGTCCCTTGTTGGAAAAAGCTTTTGAAGATAAAAATGCCCCTGCAGTAGCCTTGGTCATTAACTCACCTGGTGGGTCACCCGTACAATCTCGCTTGATGTATCAGCGCATTCGTGAGTTGGCGACTGAAAATGACAAGAAAGTTCTGGTTTTTGTAGAGGATGTGGCTGCATCTGGCGGATATATGTTGGCGATTGCTGGCGATGAGATTTTTGTTGATGAAACGTCTATCGTAGGTTCCATAGGTGTTGTTTCAGCTAGCTTTGGTTTTGACAAGGCAATTGAAAAACTGGGGATTGATCGTCGTGTCTATACGGCTGGTAAAAACAAGGTTTCACTGGATCCATTTCAACCCGAGAAAAAAGCAGACATTGCTTACATCAAGGAATTGCAATTGGAAATTCACCAAGTATTTATTGATATGGTTGAAGCACGTCGCGGTGTTAAACTGAGCGACGATCCTGATATTTTTACGGGTAAGTTCTGGACTGGTATTCGTGGCAAAGAGCTTGGTCTTGTAGACGGCTTTGGTCATATTGGGACCATCATCAAACAACGCTATGGTAAGGATGCAAAACTTAAATTGATGACACAAAAGAAAGGTCTTTTAGGTCGTGGTGGCACACCTGGAATTTCTTTTGGTAATGATGTGGCAGCCAGCATGATAGATGCAGGTTTAATGACTGCAGAAGAAAAAGCACTGCGTGCGCGTTACGGATTATAAGCGCCAAGGGGAGGAACACAAATGCCACAACTCATAGCACTTGGCCTTATCGGTGGCGTGGTTTGGTATGGCTACAAAGCCCTAAAACGCGAGATGGAGCGCATCAACAAAGAAACGCGTGCCGCTGAGAAAAAAGCCAAAAATCAAACGGTGTTGAAACAAGACAAAGACGGCGTCTATCGTCCGATGGATGAAGAATAACTACTAAGTCAGCAATCCCTCGCCTACACCTGCATTGGCTTCTGCTACCATTTCCGGGTTGTAATATTCACCCGTGTTGACCACTTGTGCGGTTGCATATTGGAAGTTTTCCATTTCATCTTGAGGGACAGCTTCTCGTACAAAAATTCTGAGTGCTACAAAGACGGCAAAAGCGGCTGATAGTAACAGAAGCAGCCACATAAACATTTTGATGGGTAAAAATTGCAACAGGATTGTTGAGGTGAGCGGGAAAATAAACGCCCCTAATGACCACATGATCATCAAGGTTGATGACAAGAATACATAATGTTTTGGGTCAGCTCGGTCATTGGCCAAGGCACTTGAGACAGAATAGATCGTTTCAATAGAACCTGACCAAAGTGCAAACATTAAAATCAACCATATGAAGTTCAAGTTGGATTCGGTAAGAATTGCAACTACACCTAGAACTGTAGACATGGCTGCAACAATAAACAAAATGTAACGACGATCAATTCGGTCTGATGCAGCACCCATGGGCAATTGCACGACCAACAATCCCAACTGCATCATCAAGAGCAACAAACCGATATCTGCAGGAGAATATTCCAGCGTGCCAGCGTAAACAGGTGCCAGGCCTTGCAAGGTCATGGTCAAGCCACCAACACATAACATGCCCATCAAACCAACAGGAGAAAGTTTCCAGAGTTTACGCACCTGGATATTAAATCCTTCTGGTGG
>CALHIB010000052.1 GCA_938030595.1 uncultured Rhizobiaceae group bacterium
AAAAAAAGACCACCTCGTTGCCGATGGTGGTCAAGTAATGGATTGAACTCAAGGGGGAAGGGGGATCGGTTCAATCCAAATGCTGTTTCATAGTTAGAAGTGGAGTTGCTAGATTATAAAGCAACCCTTTTATGTGATTTATTTAAAGACTCTCTATTACAGTTTTATGACACTGAGCGTTTAATTCTAAAGCCTATTGAATCTTGCGTTACAGCGTAATGTTGGAAATCACATCTTCTGCTTTATCAATAACAATCGGCTGAACCCTATTTGCAGTATGGATAAAGCCTGCGTCTTTCATATGTGAAAGCAATTCCAACATGGGGTTCCAGAACCCATTTGTGTTTAGGAACGCGATCGGTTTTTCATGTCTTCCCAATTGCGCCCAGGTGATAATTTCCACGATTTCTTCCAGGGTTCCTATGCCGCCGGGCAAAGCAATAAAGGCATCTGACTCTTCAAACATGATTTGCTTACGCATATGCATATTATCTGTGACAATAGTTTTCAGATTATCGGATGACTGGTCCCATTCCCCTTCACTTTGTAATAAAAAGTCTGGAATAATCCCTAGTACTTTGCCGCCATGTTCTTGTGTTGAATGTGAAACGGCTCCCATGATGCCGCGAGAGCCGCCACCATAGACTAATCTGATATTATTATGTGCCAATTCCCTGCCAAGGACATTTGCCGCTTGAACAAAGTCTGGGTGGTTTCCAGGCTGCGAACCGCAATATACACAAATAGATTTGATTTTCGTCATAATAGGGTTCCTAGTTTATGTATGTTATAATTTGCACAAAGATGATATCGAATCATTTTATTGCTTACGACCAGCGTATAGCGCTTGGCAGGGACAATACATGGCAAAAGGTTTAGCTCCAATATTTTTTACGGCTTGTGGCGTTGTCGTTGCGGGAATTATTGGCTATTCGCTTATAGAGCCAAGTATTAAATCTGCACCTCAAAAAGCTTCAGAGACTGCGCCGCTGATTGCTGAACAAAAGCCGATTGAAGCTGAGGATTCTGATGAACAAACCACCAAACTTGTTATCCTCGACGCACCTCATAAGAAATCGAGCAAGTCAGATGTGGAACCGGAAAAGGTAGAAATAACCGAGCTCAAGTTTGATCTAATACGAGTTGAAAAAGATGGCAGTACTGTCATTGCCGGGCAAGGACCTGGCAATGAAATTGTTGAGCTAATCGATGATTCAAAAATGCTTGCTAGGACGACTATCAGTTCAACAGGTGAATTTGTATTTGTTTTGGACGAGCCTCTTGAACCTGGTACTCATGAGTTGTTTTTGCGGGTTACTCCCAAAAATGGAAGTCCAATTCTTTCTTCATCTTTTGCTTTTGTTGATGTTCCAAAGCCAAAAACCATTGACCCGGTTACTGTGCTTTTGGCGGAAGCTGGAAAGCCAAGCAAGCTTTTACAAAAGCCTGTGGTCGAGAAAAATATCGTAACAGCAACAACGCAATTTTCTCTTGCGCTGAAGAAGCCGGAAGTAGAGGCTGAAGACAATGACATCAAGAAAAAAGATGTTTCCTTGACAACTCAGCCAAAGACTATCGTTGAATCAAAGCTTGCCCCTGTTTTGATTGAAGCAGCAGATGTCGAGGCAGGCAAAATATTTATTGCTGGAACAGGAGAGCCGCGGACCTCTGTTAGTATTTATTTGGAAAATGAATTCTTGGGTACGGCGAAAATTGCTGACAATGGTGCATTTTTGTTTGAAGCCAATAGAGAGCTTGAAGCTGGCAGGCATAATATTCGTGCCGATATGGTTAAAGGTACAGGCGTCGATGTTTTAGCCCGCGCAGAAGTTACGCTCGTGCATGAACCAAAAATCGTTAAAGTTGAACCGCCCAAGAAAATCAAAGTAGTTGAAGAAGAAAAGCCTGAACCTGATTTGGAAACTATTTCTAAGCCTAATGAAACTGCCAGCGTGAAGCCACCCAAAGAACCTGAATTAGAGATTGTTGCTGACGTGCAATCTGAACAAGAGGTTGGCGAGGAAGCAAAGTCCGAAGTGCCTGAAACTGAAAAAAAAGAAATTCAGACAGGTAGTGCAGTTATTATACGACGCGGTGATAATTTATGGACGGTGGCTCGCCGCAATTACGGCGCGGGCATTCGCTATACGACCATTTTTGACGCCAATCGTGATCAGGTTAGAAACCCGCATCGTATTTATCCAGGGCAGGTATTAAAAGTCCCCGATAATAATCAATCTGTTCAATAGATTTATTGAGTTTGACTTCATCGGTATTTACCGATAAAGAAATTACATGATATCCATAAAGCAAGAAAAATGCAGTTGTGCATCTACTGACAAAACAGCTGATGCACTCAAAGCGCTTGGACACCCTGTGCGATTGCGCATGGTGCAGGAACTGACGCAGCTTCATAGCTGTTGTTGTGCTGATTTATGTGAGTGCTTTCCGCAATCACAATCAACGATTTCACAACATTTATCCGTACTGAAAGAAGCTGGAATCGTTAGTTTTGAAAAGCATGGCAACAAGTCCTGTTTCACACTCAACCATGGTGTATTGCAAGAAATTCAAATGGCAATAAGTACATTGCTACCAGATCAAAATTCAGAGGCGCAGCGTGAAAAATAACAATAATGATACCAAGCCTTTTGTAGATGCTGGTCGTGGCGGCATGAAAGGGACGATGATAAATCTTTGGCCTTACATGTGGCCAAGTGATCGACCTGATTTAAAACGACGTGTGCTTTATGCTTCGATTTTCATGATCATTGGCAAGATCGTAACGGTTCTTATTCCCTATTTTTATAAGCTTGCTACTGACGCGCTTACAGGTGACTTGGATATTACGGGTAGTGTGTCAGACTGGCTGCCCTTGATTGTTTTAACCCCTGTAATGTTGGTGATTGCCTATAATATCGGGCGCGTTGTTTCGCTCGGATTTAACCAATTGCGAGACGCGCTCTTTGCCAGTGTTGGTCAGCATGCAGTACGTCAGCTTTCTTCAATTGTTTTTGCACATTTGCATGCCTTAAGCTTGCGATATCACCTGCAAAGGCGCACTGGTGGATTAACCCGTGTGATTGAGCGTGGTACGAAGGGAATTGAATCGATCGTTCGCTTTTCAATTCTGAATGGCCTGCCTACTATTTTGGAATTTGCCTTTATGGCAATCGTGATTTGGTATTGGTTTGACTGGCGTTATGTTGCTGTAATCTCAATTATGGTCTGGGCCTATACTTGGTTTTCAGTGCGTGCCTCTGACTGGCGGATTGATATTCGTCGCGACATGAATACGAATGATACCGAAGCCAACTCCAAGGCGATTGATTCTCTTTTGAATTTTGAAACGGTAAAATATTTTGGCAATGAGGAACTTGAAGCCAATCGGTTTGGTGATTCCATGGCGCGCTATGAGAAGGCTGCGACAAAAGTCTGGACCTCTCTTGCCTGGCTAAACTTTGGACAAGCAGTCATCATGGGATTTGGCATGGTGACTTGTATGCTTTTATCAGTTTATGCCGTGCAAGCTGGTGAACAGACATTGGGTGACTTTGTAATGATCAACGCCTTGTTGATGCAGCTCTTTGTACCGCTTAATTTTATTGGCTTTATTTATCGTGAAATTCGCCAGGGGTTTGCGGATTTGGAAGAGATGTTCAAGCTCCTAGGTGTGGAACAAGAAATCAAGGACAAGCCTGACGCGAAAGAAATGAACGTTAGCGATGGGGCTATTCGTTTTGAAAATGTTTCATTTCATTATGATGAAGATCGTAAGATTTTAAAGGACGTGTCGTTTGAAGTGCCAGCTGGTAAAACCGTAGCCATTGTTGGTCCTTCCGGTGCTGGCAAGTCTACGGTCTCCCGTTTGATGTTCAGGTTTTACGATGTGATTGATGGTGCAATCATGATTGATGATCAAGATTTGCGTGATGCCAAACAAAAAAGCCTGCGTAGTAATATTGGAATGGTGCCTCAGGATACGGTTTTGTTTAATGAAACAATCGCTTATAATATTCGTTACGGCAGACCAGATGCTACAGATGCAGAAGTTGAGCAGGCAGCGGAGATGGCGCAAATTGGCGATTTTATTCGAAGTCTGCCGGATGGTTTTAAAACTGAAGTAGGCGAGCGTGGATTAAAGCTGTCTGGTGGTGAAAAGCAACGTGTTGCAATCGCCAGAACCTTACTTAAGGCGCCACCAATTCTCATTCTTGATGAAGCAACCTCGGCACTTGATACACAAACGGAGCGTGAAATTCAGGCAGCTCTTGATGTGGTTTCAAAGGATAGAACAACCATTGTAATAGCGCATAGACTTTCTACTGTTGTATCAGCAGATGAAATTCTGGTGTTACAGGCAGGTGAGATTGTGGAGCGTGGAACACATAAAAGCCTGTTGAAGCAAAAGGGACTATATGAACAGATGTGGAGCAGACAGCGTGAAGCAACTGAAGCAGAAGAGAAACTTGCTGCAGCAAGAGCTAACGACGAGTTTGGTATTTTAACACGTAAACAATCAGCCAGTGATTGAGTTGATATCGTAAACCTGATAGCAATCGGGAAACAAAAAGCGGATAAATTATGAGCCTTACTACTTCAATTAAAAATGCTTTGCCTCCAGTTCATCCTGAGGGATATAAATTCATAGCGGTTTTCGCTGTTATAACATTGCTAATCGGATGGCTTTGGTCTCCCTTGTTTTATTTGGGGGTAGCGCTGACTATTTGGTGTGCACTTTTTTTCAGAGATCCCAAACGTGTTACGCCAATTAGTGATGAGCTTGTAATTAGCCCTGCTGATGGGCAAGTCTCTCATGTTGGCAAAATTGTGCCTCCCAAGGAGCTGAACATGGGTGATGAGCCTTTGTTGCGGATTTCGGTCTTTATGAATGTTTTTAACTGCCACGTGAACCGTGCTCCCATGAAGGGCGCGATTGATCGAATTGTTTATAAAAAGGGCAGTTTTTTAAATGCTGAACTGGATAAGGCATCGGATGAAAACGAACGTAATAGTCTGGTGATTGATACAGAACAGGGTGAGATTGCAGTTGTACAGATTGCAGGTTTGGTTGCGCGTCGTATCGTTTGCTGGGCTGAGCAGAAGGAAGATATTGATCAAGGTGAACGTTTTGGTCTGATCAGATTTGGTTCGCGCCTTGATGTTTACCTGCCAGAGACAGCTCATGCGAGTGTTGCTGTTGGTCAAACTGCTATTGCAGGTGAGACAATTTTAGCGCGTTTTGATGATGACGTAACCATCCCACTGATTAGAGCAAGCTAAGCGGAGCGTGGCAAAGCCATGGAAAACCCATTTCCTCCTTTCGACCCTGATGGTGATGAACCTGAAGTAACGCCTGCGGATGATACGCCTGTTCGGTTGCGTGATATTCCTCTTCGTACAATCTTTCCCAACTTGCTTACATTGCTTGCTATTTGTTCCGGGCTTACTGCAATCCGGTTTGCCATTGAAGGGCGCATTGAACTTGCTGTTGCAGCGATTATATTTGCAGGCTTCCTGGATGGTATTGATGGACGCGTTGCACGGTTTTTGAAATCGACTAGTCGTTTTGGTGCAGAAATGGATAGTCTTGCGGATTTTGTAAATTTTGGTGTGGCGCCCGCCATGTTGTTATATTTCACGCTATTGCATGAAGCACGTTCTATTGGCTGGATTGCAGCCTTGATCTACGCAAGCTGCGCTTGTCTGAGGTTGGCGCGATTTAATGTCATGCTCGACAATCCCAATGCGCCTGAATGGTTGGCCAGGTTCTTTACAGGTGTCCCGGCACCTGCGGGGGCGATTGTAGCACTCTTGCCTGTCTATTTGATGTTGATAGGGGTTGAGGCAACGCAAGGTTATGCTTGGCTAGCTACAGGCTTTACGCTTGTGAGCGGTTTCTTCATGGTTTCAAATATACCGACGTTTTCGGGTAAAAATATCACGACGAAAGTCCGCCGTGATATTGTTTTGCCTGTTATGATTTTTGCAGTTTTCATGGCAGCTTTATTGTTTAGCTATCCATGGATTATGCTAACTGCATTTGCACTTTTGTATTTGGCGTCAATTCCCTTTTCGATGAGAAATTGGGGAAGGTATAACGCTAAATACTCGGAATCCAACTAGCTTATTATTCCGCTGCTTCGAGTAAATCATCAGGTGGTGACGGTTTCTGAGCTTTCGTTTTGGCTGGCTTCTTTGCCGCTGTTTTTGGCTTCTTGGGCATTGGTGTTACATTAGAAATCGCAACAGCTTTTGCATCAACTTCCACTTCGTCTTCGATGATGTCTGTTTGTTCTGCTGAGATTGTTTCTTTTCTGCTGAACAAGTTCACGATGTTGGTTGGCAATGACAGCATTACCGGGATCAGGATAAGTGTCAGTAGGGTAGAGAATGCCAGACCAGAAATAATGGCTGTTGAGAGTTGCACCCACCAGATTGCTGTAATTGAGCCAACTGTTATCGTTTGCGCAAAGAAGTTGAGATTTATCGTTAGCGCCATGGGAACGAGTCCCATGATGGTTGTAACGGTTGTTAGCATAATCGGACGCATACGTTGCGCAGACGTTTTTAATACCGCGTCATGAACCGAAGCGCCTTCTTGGCGCAAGCGATTGTAGGTATCTATCAAGACAATTGCATTGTTTACCACGATACCTGCAAGAGCAATCACGCCTGTGCCTGTCATGATGATTGAGAATTTTTGTCCAGTAATCAACATGCCGATTAATACACCAATCACCGCCAGAATAACTGTCGATAGCGTCAGGAAGGTTTGGTAAAATGAATTATATTGCGTCACCAAAATAATGAACATCAGGAAGAGGGCGGCTGCACCTGCGTTTGCCAGAAACTCACCAGATTCCTTTTGTTCTTCATCAGCACCACGGAATTTAAGGAAGATATTTTCTTTCCATTCCTGCTCATCCAGCCAAGCCTGTATTTCCTTGACCTTGTCATCGGGAGTGAGGCCATCTGCTTTTGCAGAAGCAAGAAGATTGGCTTTAATATCCATGGCATAAAGACCGTCACGACGTTTAATTGAAGTAACCTTTTGCTTTGGTTCCATCGTGATAAAATTGGTAATGGGTACTTGGCCGTTTGGTGTGCGCAGGCGAAGTTCACCCAATCTATCGAGTGCGCGTTGTTCTTCCGGTAGGCGAACGCGAATATCAATAGAATCATCAGAATCGTCCGGATTGGATGTGCCGATGAGTGTACCATTCGTGATGAGCTGGATCATGGCGCCGACTGCAGGGATGCTGGCATTGTAACGGCCAGCTTCTTCACGATCGACGGTCAACTGCCAATCAATACCTGGGAGAGGGCGATCGTCTTCAACTTCTTGAAGGTCGTTCATGTTGTCTAATTTTCCACGCACTCTTGCGATGGCTTCAACCATATCCTCATAATTTGTGGACTTCACTTCAAGGCGAACGTCTTTGCCGGTAGGGGGACCACCTTCGAGCTTTCTCAACTCAATTTTAATGCCAGGAATATTGGCTGTTTTTTCCCTGATCTCAGCAAAAATATCGACTGCTTTTCTACGTTCTGAATAATCAGCAAGTTCAATTGTAATGCGTCCAACAACATCTGCAGGCAGATCTTGCGGTTGGCTTGGATCAACACCGCCACCACCACCACCGCCGCCTGGGGCAGTTGCCGTCATGACGATATTATCAATGCCTTTGATTTGAAGAACCTGTTCTTCAACCGCAATGGATAGATCGCGAATATCTTTGCCAGATAAATTGCCTCTGGCAGAGATGAATAAGAGCGCAATGTCTGGCTCTTCTTCGACGAAGAATTCAACGCCTTTTGCATTTTCGGAAAAAGCGGAGATTGTGCCAAGGGTTACCAAGCCTGCAACAATAAGGATTGCAACATTGCCGACAAGACCTTTTGTGACAGAGCGCAGGAACCAGAGATAGACGCCTGTGATGCCTTTAACTTCAGATACTTTAAGCGGTTCTTTGGATGAAAGCATTTGTGCAGTTTCATCAATTTCCAAAGTGCGTCGATCACGAGCGCCCTGAAATTTGCCAGCTATCCAATATGTGACCAATGCAGCCAGTGTGCCGCCGAGGATTGCCGTTAGCCATTGGGTGACTCCAAGAGGAATTCCGATTGCTGAAAAGATGCCATTGTAAAGTGCAGGAGCAAGCATGAAGTAACCAACAAAACCACAAGCCACACCGACAAATAGTGTTTTCAACATCCGACTGTTATGACTTGCAAAAGAACCAAGTTGAGCAAATACGACGCCCATGGTTGGCAAGAAGACAAGTGCGGTCAAAAGCGAAGCGGATAAAACAATGATTACCATGATTGGCAAATAGCTCATGAATTCGCCTGGTACGCCTGGCCATAAAAGCAGGGGAAGGAAGGCCGCGAGGGTCGTTGCAGTCGAAGATACCACAGGCCAGAACATCAGCTTTGCAGCACGCGGGTAAGCTTCTTTTGCAGGCATGCCTTCTGCAATTTTCCGGTTTGCATATTCGGTCACAACAATTGCACCATCAACCAGCATGCCGACGGTCAGCACCATACCGAACATGACCATCATGTTTACGGTCAAACCTGCTGCTGAAAGTATTAAGAAGCCAACCATAAATGAGGCTGGAATTGAAATACCAACCAAGATACCTGAGCCGATACCCAGTGATGCCACTACGATGATCATCACCAATGCGATTGCTGTCATAATCGATGATTGCAGTGAGCCCAAGACTTCGAAAATAAAGCTTGATTGGTCAATCATATATGTAACTTTTATCGTTTCTGGCCAGTCTTTGGTAAAACCATCAACGATGTTTCTTACTTCAGTGTTGTTGGCAATGATGTTCGTACCAATGCGTTTTACCACTTCAATAGACATGGCTGGCTTGCCATTTACGCGTGTATAGCTTGAGGCATCCTTGAAGTTACGACGAATATCTGCAACTTCGCCAAGCGTTACGACACCTTCGCCATTTTGCTTGATTGGAATTGAGTAGACGTCCTGTACGTTCTCAACAAGGCCTGGTACTTCCAGATTAAAGCGTGCATTGCCATCATCGATAAAACCTGCCGGAACCAGACGGTTATATTGCGCTACTGCATTGAGCAGCTCTTCTTGCGTGATGTCATAGGATTCAAGCTTTGTCAGATCCAGAAGGACTTCAATTTGTTCTTCGCGCGTACCACGCAGGTTTGCTTCACGAACGGAGGAAATAGCTTCAATTTCGTCTTGCAGTTTCTTGGCGTGCGTAAAGAGAGTGCGTTCCGGTACGTTGCCAGAAAGCGTAACAATAATGGTTGGTTGAAGCGCCAGATTTGTTGGAAAAATAGCCGGTTCTTCTGCATCCGTTGGCAGTTCAGCCTTTGCCAGATTTACCTTGTCCCTGATATCAGCAAGCACTTTGTCCTTGTCAGAACCAATGTTAAACTCAAGAATAATCGCTGCATGACTTTGAGAGGCGATTGAGGTTATTTCCTTCAACCCTTCAAGTGCGCGTAGCTCAGTCTCCATCGGCCGCACGAGCAGGCGTTCTGCATCATTGGGAGATACACCTTGCTGCGTGATTGAAACATAATAGACAGGAACGTCAATATCAGGATTGGCTTCCTTTGGAATGTTGATGTAGGTGATCAGGCCAGCCACAACCATGACAACCATCATGGTTAGAACTGTGCGTGGCCTGCTTAAGATTGTGTCGAGAGCGCCAATCATCCCTGAACTCCTGAAATAATTCTTGTATCCAGAACAGGGTCAACTTGTTCTCCTGATATGACGTATTCTTGCCCCATCGTTATGACGCGATCGCCTGCGTTCAGGCCTTCAATCCAAAACCCGTTTTTGGTTTGAGACAGAATTTTAACAGGGGTAAATTTAACCTTATCTTCCGCGTCGATTATTTTAACGCCAAGATCGCCGTTTTCTGCAAGGCTAAGCCACGACGGTGATATCCTGAAAGCAGATGTTTCAGCAAGCTCGATGGAGGCGCTTGCGGTAAGTCCACCTTGTATGTTTTGCTGTGCTTTATCCAGGCGAATATCAGTTAAGAATGTACGTGTTTGCGGATCGGTTGATGGAGCTATGTAGGTTATCGTGCCAGTTGTTTTAATGCCGGTAACCAATGTCACTTCAGCCTTCATGCCTGTGCTTACCTGATTGATATCTGTTTCCGATAGTTGACCAGTAAAGAACATGGGGTCGCGATCAACCAATGTGATACATGCTCCACCTTGCGCCAAGACATCGCCTGGCTCAGCAATCGGATCTTGTACAACACCCGCTGCATTGGCTTTGATTTCTGTGTAGGATAGTTCAAGTTCAGCCAGCTTCACCTGAGCTTTGGCGGCGTTCAGATCAAATCTTATTTGTCGTAACCGAGCATCTGTAGCAAAGCCTTTTTTTATTAATTTCTGGTTTGCAGCGTAATCGGCTTCCATCTGCGAGAGGCGCGCCTTTGCACTTTCCAGACTTGAAACACGCGCGCCACGTGCGATGATACAAACTAGCTGATCTTTTTCGACAAAATCACCACGATTAACGAGGCGTTGCTCTAAAACGCCGTTTGTTTCTGCCCTTACGGGAACAATGGCATCTTCTTTTGTACGTCCGCGCAAGGTTACTTTTCTGGAACGATTTTTAGGGTTTAATACTGCGTAGCTTACTTTGAAAAGGTCGTTGGAAGTTTCAAGGTTGCGTTCTGCAATTGGTTTTGTGTCATTGGCTTCAGCACCTTGACCGCCAATTTCAATATCACCATAATACATCCAAATGCCAATGACGGCAGTAATTAGGACTGCCGCAAAGTGGGATCCTTTTATTGTGAATGTCATATCTTCAAACCTTGTTTCGTTCGTCTTGGGAGGACTTTGGTTAGTTTTAGTATTACTCGGCTGCTGCATCCAGTTTCACGGCTTGACCAGCCATTGCGATTAGACTTTCGCGATTGTTTTTTAGAAATTCCAAATCTGCACCTTTTACATGCATGCCATAACTCGTGATCCATTGTGTGGCAGGATGGTCACATTCAGACCGCAGGCCACCAATAACAGCTACCAATGCTTCCATCTCGCCAATCCGCTTATCAATTGCTTTGGTTATGACTTCAGGCGATGTTAGGTCAGCACACATGGCGACAAGCAAAAATTCTGACTTGAATTTATCAATCGCAGGAGGGGAAGATAAAGTCTCAATGAAAGCTTCCCTGCCTTTTTGAGTTATAGAGAAAACTTTTTTGTCTGGTCTGCCACTTTGTGATTCCGAGCGACCAATTACAAGTTCATCAGCTTCGAGTTTTGCCAATGTTGGATAAATTGACCCATAACTAATGTCTACAAAATAGCTGAAAGCGCCTTCCGTACATTGCTTTTTGATTTCATAACCACTTGCATCCTCAAAATTAAGAATAGCCAGAATGAGCGTTTGAGTGTTCATCTAAAATCCTATTATCTTTTGAAAACAAATACATATGCTAAATGTCAATATGTATTTTTGTCATATACCATTCCGATATATATCAATTGAGCATAAATGTGAAGTTTTTATGTCGAGTTCGAATTGTAACATTGACGCAGGCGCTTTCTTATCGCTCACGATTATGTCACTTGTGTTTACTATAATACTATCTACTACTAGGTAGATAAATTCAATTTGGCTTATATAGCCTGTAAACAAGATAAGGAAATTCATATGATTGGTTATTCAACAATTGGTGTTAAGGATATCGAAGCAGCAAAGAAATTTTATTGTGATCTATTAGATTCAGAAGTGCAGGTCGATGTTGGTCGTCTTGCAATGATTGGCAAATCAACTAGTGAGCCGATGGTTGCTGTTTGTAACCCATTTAATGGAGAAGCACCAAGTTGCGGTAATGGCGCAATGATTGCATTTCCGCAAGAATCAAAAGAAGCAGTAGATGCCATGCATGCAAAAGCTCTTTCTCTTGGCGCAACAGATGATGGCGCACCTGGTCAGCGTATTGAAGATGTATTTTATGGCGCATACGCAAAAGACGCTGATGGCAACAAACTTGCTTTTTATATCTTCGGATAAAGCCATTGCTGGGGTCACAATTTGTTTCCCCAGCTTTTTTATGAATTAAAGTACTATAGCCTTAGCGCGTGTGTAGTCAATTTTACCCGATCCTAATAAGGGGATGTCATTGACCACTTCAATTTTACTTGGCGCTAACAAGTCTGAGTGTCCCTGATCTTTGATGGTTTTAAGAATTTCGGATTTATCGAGTTCCACCGATGTGGTAATCAAAATAACCTTCTCGCCTTTCTTCTTATCAGGAATGGAAACAACCGCGTGATCATCGTCTGGGGCTAGCGAATTAACAATGCTTTCGATCAGGGTAAGGGAAACCATTTCACCGGCAATCTTGGCAAAGCGTTTGACACGACCTTTGATAGCAACAAAACCGTCTTTATCAATATCAACAATATCACCTGTATCATGCCACTCTGTTTCTCGCGGCTGGAGGACGCCAGGTTGGTCGTGTTTCATGTAACCCAACATCAGGTTTGGGCCTTTGATAATAAGTTTGCCGCCATCTTCGATGCCGTCAACATTTTCAAGTCTCGCTTCAATGCCCGGTAATAGTTTTCCTACGGTGCCGAGTTTTCGTTCTTCAATGGTGTTAACAGCAAGAACTGGTGCGGCCTCCGTCATGCCAAAACCTTCAAGCACGTCAACATTGAAACGGTTTTTCCAGGTTTCAGTGGTTTCTTTTTTAACAGGTTCTGCTCCTGCAACAACCATACGTAGTGATGAGAAGTCTTCGTCCTTTGCCATCCGCGCATAGCCGCCTAAAAATGTATCCGTGCCAAACAGGATTGTCGATTTGGTTTTGGATACTGCTTTTGGGATGATTTTATAGTGCAGTGGTGATGGGTATAGGAAAAGCGGCACGCCATATATGAGCGGCAGCATCATTCCGCCAGTTAGTCCTAAAGAATGAAAAACAGGCAGTGCGCTGAACACCTTGTCTGTTTTGTTTGAGAATTTGATACGTGAGCCGACTTGGGCAATATTCGCCAATATATTGGCATGTGAAAGCACTACGCCTTTCGGCAGACCTTCCGAACCAGAGGTAAATAAGATGACAGCCGGGTCATCAGCTTTGGTTTCTGCAAGCGGTTTTTTTGCTGTAAGTGCCGAGATGACTTTATTAAAGAAGTTGACGCTTTCGCGAACTTCTTCGAGCCAAATAAACTTTAAACCTGATGCTTTCATGACTTTTACAAGTTCATGCAAATCACCTTTTTCTATAAAGGCATGCGAGGAGAGAACAGTTTTGACCGCTGCAGTTTCACAGGCTGATACGACTGTCGATGGTCCTGCGCTGAAATTCAACATGGCTGGAACACAGCCAAGGGATTGTAAAGCCAAGAGTGTGACAACGCCACCAGCAGCATTTGGCAGCAGTACGCCAACGGCTTCTCCCTTGCTAACATGGGGGGAAAACTTTCGAGCAAGTACATTTGCTCCGATTAGAATCTTTTTATAAGTTAGACTTCCACCTGTTGCATCTTCAAGTGTTGGCTTGGATGAACCAAATGTTTGGCTTGCACTGACGAAGGCTTGAAAAAGTGTCTTGCCTTTAAATTCTGATTTAAATTCAACCATGTTTGTTCCTCCAGCCTAGAATATCACAACTAGAGGTTAAGGTTTCAAGTACGAAATGCGTTTTCTTCACGGTCAAAGATTTGACCGTTTTCAGTTATCTCAGCGCTGGTGAGCTTCAAAATACTTTCGGAGATCTCTGATGGATGTGCAAGTGTATCCGGGTCTTCGCCCGGCATGGCCTGTGCGCGAAGGGCGGTTCGCATTGCACCTGTATTCAACATGTTGATACGAAGAGTAGTTTTTTCACATTCAGCTGCCCAGGTTTGAACCAATCCACGCAAGGCAGTTTGGGATGCTGTATATGAAGACCAAAATGGCTTGCATTGATCAGGTGCATCTGCAGTCATGAAAATAGCGCGCGGGTTTTGCGCTTGTCTGAGAAGTCCTGACATTGAGCGGATTAAGCGATAATTTGCTGTAACGTTTAAGTTCATCACTTTGTCAAAGGATTTAGGCTCGAGATGTTCTACAGGTGTTAAATCTCCAAGTGTTCCTGCGTTGGATACCAGTATGTCCAATTTACCCCAACGTTCATGGATGGAAGCACCCAATCTGTCGATCGCATCAAAGTCTGTTAAATCTAATGGTACTAGCGTTGCAGAGCCACCAGATTCTTGTATCTCGTCGTCCAACTCTTCCAGACCACCGACAGTTCGTGCAATTGCAATAACATGCGCACCGGCTTTTGCTAGCGTTAAGGCGCAATGATAACCAATACCGCGCGATGCGCCTGTTACCAGGGCAATTTTACCTTCAAGTGACGTCATGCTTAACCGTTTGCTTCTGATAATAGTGCAAGATTTGAAATGTTATCGCGGTCGTCGTGGTCTGTGAGCGCTGTTGGATATTCGCCAGAGAAACAGGCATCACAATATTGTGGGCTGTCATTGTCGCGACTAGCTTCGCCAGCAGCACGGTAGAGACCATCAAGCGAAATAAACCCGAGCGAATCTACTTTGATGAAGTCTTGCATTTCTTCAATTGTCATGCGGGATGCAATAAGTCTGTGAGTTTCCGGTGTGTCCACGCCATAAAAACAAGACGCACGGGTAGGCGGGCTTGCAATCCGCATATGCACAGAAGAAGCACCTGCATCGCGTACCATCTGGACGATCTTTTGTGAGGTTGTGCCGCGAACGATTGAATCGTCGACCAATACAACGCGCTTGCCTTCAAGCATGTGCTTATTGGCGTTGTGCTTGAGTTTTACACCCATATGGCGGATTGAATCGGATGGTTGAATAAAGGTTCTGCCAACATAGTGATTGCGAATAATTCCAAGTTCAAACGGCAAGTTTGCACCTTGGGCGTAGCCAATTGCAGCGGGAACACCTGAATCGGGAACTGGTACTACGATATCAGCATCTGCAGGCGACTCTTTAGCTAGCTCGACGCCAATTTGCTTGCGAATATCATAAACGCTATTGCCTTCGATGACAGAGTCAGGGCGGGCAAAATAAACGTATTCAAAAATACA
>CALHIB010000053.1 GCA_938030595.1 uncultured Rhizobiaceae group bacterium
GTGGCCAGCAGCACATCATATTGACCGTCATAAAACGCGTTCATGACGTCGTCCAACTCGCCTGGCGTCATTTGACCATGGGCAACAGCAACTTTGAGTTCTGGAACATGTTCTGCCAAAAACTGCCTGCGTTCATCCAAGTCTCTGACACGCGGACAAACATAAAAACTTTGCCCACCACGATAGCGCTCACGCAACAAAGCTTCGCGCACGGTAAGCGTATCAAACGGCGTGATGAACGTACGCACGGCCATTCGGTCAACGGGAGCAGTTGTAATGAGCGAGAGTTCCCGAACGCCTGTAAGTGCCAATTGAAGCGTGCGAGGAATTGGTGTTGCAGATAGGGTCAGCACGTGAATGTCAGACTTTAATTCTTTCAAACGTTCTTTGTGCTTCACGCCAAAACGTTGTTCTTCGTCGATCACCAAAAGCCCAAGGCGATCAAAATCGATTGAGTTACCTAGTAACGCATGGGTGCCAACAACAATATCCACCGTGCCATCGGCAAGGCCTTTTTTAATATCGGAGAGTTCTTTATTACCCACTAAGCGTGAAGCATGGCGAATGTTGACGGGAAGCCCTCTGAACCTTTCTTCAAATGTCTTGAAATGCTGGCGAGCTAGCAAGGTCGTCGGCACAACAATTGCGGCTTGTTTGCCGCCCATCACAGCCACAAAAGCTGCACGAAGCGCTACTTCTGTTTTACCAAAGCCAACATCCCCACACACAAGCCGGTCCATTGGCGTCCCAGCAGAAAGGTCATCAAACACAGCTTCAATCGCCCTCGCCTGATCTTCCGTTTCATCATAAGGGAAACGTGCCGCGAATTCACCATAAAGACCGTCAGGCGCAACAAGCTTGGTTGCAGTTTTAAGCGCACGTTCGGCTGCAATCTTGATGAGTTGATCCGCCATCTCAAGCAAACGTTTCTTAAGCTTTGCCTTACGCGATTGCCAAGCAACACCGCCAAGCTTATCCAGTTGAACTTCACTATCCGCATTGCCGTAACGCGATAGAAGTTCGATATTCTCTACAGGTAAGAAGAGTTTATCATCACCTGAATATCGTAGTTCCAAACAATCATGCGGCGCGCCTGCTGCTTCAATGGTTCGCAACCCTATAAACTTCGCTATGCCATGGTCGACGTGAACAACGATATCACCCTCTGTAAGAGAAGATGCTTCAGCAATAAAATCTTTGTCCTTTTTGCGCTTTGATGTTCTGCGCACAAGCCTGTCACCCAAAACATCCTGCTCAGCAATGACAACAAACTCAGGCGTTTCAAATCCTTCTTCCAAAGGTAAAACTGCAATATGAGGTAATTTGCTCTTGGATGAATTAAACGCCTCAAACGTATCAATGCTAACAAGATCAGCAGAACCATGCTCAACTAGAACTTGAGAGAATCGATCTTTAGAACCTTCCGACCATGCTGCAATGAGCACCTTGCGATCCGATTGCGTTACCTCTTTAATATGCCCCGCAACTGCATCAAATACATTCTGTCCAGCAGTACGTTCAACGGCAAAACTGCGCCCTGCCTTACCCTTTGCATCCAACACTTGCATGGTAGAGGTCGGGGGTTGATCATAGGGCGATAGTGCAACCGCGCTTAGAATTGTAAAGAGTTGCTCAATCTCTAGCGCAGTCAGATAAGTACTTTCGGGCGCAACAGGCTTATAAGGCGTGCCGCCATCTATTTTGGTTTCAATCGCCTGCTGACGGCTGTCATAATGATCTTTGATCTGTTCTTCACGAGATTTAACCGCCTCTATTGCGTCATGTGCATAGGTGAACTGAAAACCTTCGGTATAATCAAACAGCGTATCTAGTTTTTCATAAAAAAGCGGCAGCCAATGCTCCATGCCAGCAAAGCGTCGTCCTTCGCTGATTGCCTGATAGAGCGCATCATCGCGAGTTGCCGCACCGAATTGCTCGATGTAATTTTTACGAAACCGCTTGATAGCATGATCATCAAGGCTAATCTCGCTCATCGGCTGCAACGAAAACTTTTTTAGCTGTCCCGTTGTAAGCTGGCTTGCTGCATCAAAACTACGGATAGACTCTAGTGTATCCCCAAAGAAATCGAGCCTAACAGGTTCTTCTTCACCCGGAACGAACAAATCCAAGATACCACCACGAATCGCAAATTCTCCGCGTTCACGAACGGTAGAAGTGCGATCAAACCCTTCTCCAACCAAACGCTCTACCAGCTTGTCCATATCGACGCTGTTTCCAGGCGTCATTGAAAATTGTTGTCCAGCCAATGTCTCGGCAGGAACCAGCCTTTGCAAAAGCGCATTAGCGGTAGTTAGCACCAGAATAGACGCGGCACCATTTTTGATACTTGCGATATGGTTTAGAGCTTCAATGCGACTGGCAATGGTTTGTGTGCTTGGTGAAACCCGATCATAGGGCAAACAGTCCCAAGCAGGCAGATTAATGATTTGAAGCCACGGAGCAAAGAAACTCAAGCTTTCTTCAATGCTTGTAAGTTCTTGCGCATTGGCACAGATATGAACAATACCCTTGCCGGCTTTCTCATTAGCGCAAAGCTGAGATAAAATCAGCCCTTCTTGACCAGCAGCGATATTAGCGATTGTTGCATTGATACCATCGTCAAAAATAGACTGCAGTTGTAGTGGACTAAGCATGAGCAATACTAATTCTAAAGATTGAAATCATAAGAATTCATATGGTCGCGTACCATCTCAAACATCAACCGGGTATCATCGTCTGGAAACTCTTGTTCGCCTGTAAACCAAACAATCAAATCACGATCATGTTCAGACATGAGTTTTTCAAACAAATCGAGGTTCTCATCCGAAAGCTCTTCAAGTTTCTGATTTGCAAAGCGACCAATGACAATATCCATTTCTTTAATGCCGCGATGATTTGCGCGATATTTTAAACGTTTAATTCGATTATGTTTTTCTATATCATTCATGGTGGAACAGTTGCTTCAATGATTCAATTGGTGATGATTGTGTTATAGTGCGCGCTCCATAAAAAGTCAGCCAAAACTTCGGATAATTTAATGCGACCGGAACTTTTAAATCCATTATTTGTGCCAGTCTCGAATCTGGAGGGCATTGGCCCCAAACTGACCAAGACTTTGACAAGACTTTTCCATGGAAATGAAAATGCTGATCCGGCCAGGATCGCCGATTTACTCTTTCACATTCCTCATTCTGTCATCGACAGAAGAAATCAGCCTGGCATCGCCAATGCGCAAGAAGGTGTAGTTTCCACTTTCAAAGTCATCGTAGACAGCCACAACGCACCACCAAGGGGCAATCGCCGTATCCCCTATCGCATCAACGTTCATGACGAAACAGGTGAAATGGCGCTTGTCTTCTTCCGCGGGCAATCAGATTGGCTTAGTAAATCCATGCCAGTGGGCGAGACGCGTTATGTAAGCGGCAAGGTCGAATGGTTTAATGGTAAGCCTAATATGGTGCATCCAGATCATATGGTCAGCGAGGAAGGTTTTGCAAAACTACCCTTATTGGAGCCTGTCTATCCGGTCACAGCAGGGCTTTCTTCCAAGGTGATGTCAAAGTCTATTCGTACAGCCGTGGAAACTTTACCTGTGATGCCAGAATGGGCAGATAAGAGCTTAATCGAAAAACAACACTGGCCTCAATTCAATGAAGCGGTAACCCGCATCCATAACCCGCGCGATAGTCTAGACCTTGAGCCCAATACCCCTGCCCGCAGACGCCTGGCACATGATGAATTACTCGCGGGTCAGTTGGCTCTTGCATTATTGAGACTGCGATTGCGAAAATCATCAGGCAAAGCACGCATTGGCACAAGAGCATTAACATCAAAACTCCTGCCACTCTTGACTTATACTTTAACAGGCGCTCAGGAACGCTCTGTGCAAGAAATTGCAGACGACCTTGCAAAGCCTGAGCGCATGTTAAGATTGCTTCAAGGTGATGTGGGGTCAGGTAAAACTGTTGTGGCGTTATTGGCGGCGTTGACTGCTATCGAAGTTGGCGACCAAGCTGGCATCATGGCACCAACAGAAATATTGGCACGTCAGCATTTAGCAAGTCTCCAGCCACTTTGTGAACAAATTGGCGTTACGGTTGAGCTTCTTACGGGCAAAGATAAGGCAGCGAAAAAACGAGAAACGCTGGAGCGACTGAAAAATGGTGAGATTGATCTCATCATCGGTACGCATTCACTCTTTCAGGCCAAGGTTGAATTTAAAAGCCTGGGTCTCGCGATCATAGACGAACAACACCGCTTTGGCGTTCATCAGCGTTTAACACTCGGAGACAAAGGAGATGCAACCGATGTGCTGGTTATGACAGCAACCCCTATTCCACGCACGCTTGTATTAACCGCTTATGGCGATATG
>CALHIB010000054.1 GCA_938030595.1 uncultured Rhizobiaceae group bacterium
GGTGTGGATAAAGACACGCATCAATTGGATATAAACGAGATTGAGCGCTTGGCACATGAGCACAAGCCGAAGATTATCATTGCGGGTGGTACTGCTTATTCACGCGAGTGGGACTGGGCTGCATTCCGCAAAATTGCTGACAGCATTGACGCATATCTTATGGTGGATATGTCTCACATTGCGGGTCTTGTTGCAGCAGGCGTGCATGAGTCTCCAGTGCCACATGCGCACATTTGTACTACGACAACGCATAAATCTCTTCGTGGTCCTCGTGGCGGTATGATTTTGACCAATGACGAAGCGCTAGCAAAGAAAATGAATTCTGCAGTCTTCCCGGGTCTACAAGGTGGCCCATTGATGCACGTGATTGCTGCAAAGGCAGTTGCATTTGGTGAGGCATTACAGCCAGAGTTTAAAGCCTATTCACAACGCGTCAAAGACAATGCGAAAGCATTGGCAGCAAGCTTGATGAACAATGGTCTTAATATTGTTTCTGGTGGTACGGACAACCACTCTATGTTGGTTGATCTTCGCCCAAAGAAAGCAACTGGTAAAGCAGCTGAAGCCTCGCTCGTACGTGCAGGTCTGACTTGTAACAAAAACGGTATCCCGTTTGACCCGGAAAAACCTTTCGTAACTTCCGGCATTCGCTTGGGTTCACCGGCAGCAACAAGCCGTGGTTTTGGCGAAGAAGAGTTTACTGAAATCGGTAACTTCATCACAGAAGTGCTAGACGGTCTCATGGTCGCAAACGATGCAGACGCTAATCAGGCGGCAGAAGCAGCAGTACATGCAAAAGTAGTGGAAATGACATCACGTTTCCCAATGTATGACTATCTATAATAGCTTTTGAAAATTGAAAATGTTAGAAGCCTTTCATCACTAGATGGAAGGCTTTTTCTTTGCGTTGTCCTTATTGCACCAATCACGATACCCAAGTTAAAGATTCACGCCCAACTGAAGACGGAAGCGCAATTAGACGTCGCCGTATTTGTTCTGGATGTGGTGGACGGTTTACAACCTTTGAGCGTGTTCAATTGCGCGAGCTGACTGTTCTGAAAAAATCCGGCAAACGCGTACCGCTGGATAGAGATAAACTCACGCGCTCGGTTTCAACCGCCATCAGAAAACGCGACCTTGATCCAGACCGCGTAGAGCAAATGATCTCGGGCATTGTCCGTCAATTAGAGTCCCAAACCGAAGGCGATATCACCTCAGACCAAATCGGCAAGCTTGTGATGGAAGGTTTAAAGCAAGTAGACGAAGTAGCCTATGTTCGCTTCGCTTCAGTTTACAAAGATTTTCAGGAAGCCAAGGATTTCGAGGGGTTCTTGAGTGAATTGGAAGAGGATGATGAGTAATGCCCTATAAACGTTTGGTTATGGAGCTTGGTATGGGTACGGATATCCGTGGTCAGGATTATACCAAGGCTGCTGTTCGTGCCGTCGAAAATGCACTTCGCCAAAATGCGTTGGTAGTAGCTGATGCCTTTGGCAAGGCGCGTGAGGAAATGAAAGTTGATATTCATATCGGTGCAGGCAAGCCCGAAGAAGTTGACAAGGAAAAAATCGCCAGCATTTTACCCTATGGCAATGGCACCGTAACAGCGCATGCTGGGGGACTGGATACAATCAAGGATGATGGCACGCCGGGTACGATTATGGTCAATGCAGCATTGATTGTTTATCTCGATCTGGAAGACGGCAAGGAGTGGCTGGTATGAGCGAACTCAAGCGTATTATTTTAGAACTTGGCACTGGCAATGATCTGTATGGTCAGGACTACACCAAGGCTGCCAAACGTGCGGTGCAGGATGCCATTCATCACTCTTCGCTGACGCTTTTTAAAAGCCTTGATATCGACCCGATGCAAATGCAGATCGAGCTAAATCTGGCGGCGCAAGAACCTGAGAAAATCAATCTGGAAGAAGTTGCCAAAGAGCTGCCTTATGGGCAGGTCACACCCAAGGCCATTTTTGGTGGGCTTAATGTTCACGATGAGGTTACAGATCGCACAAGTGTTATTGTCAATGCAGGCATAATTGTGCGATTGCCTCTTGCATGAGAATACACAAAACTGGCTTTATCTTATCATGTGTAACGGTATTTGCATTTCCTGCATCAGCAGGGCAGATATGGACTAATTTTGCGCCCAATACCCATGGTTCAAAATCTGTTTTTGAGAAGTGTTTTTCAGCCTCGGATTTAGCAGCCAAGAAAGGTGAGCGGTTTACCCGAAAACGTGGCAAGGGCGCATATTTAAAACCACCTGAAATCAAACGCCCAAAGACTGCGCCAGCAAAACTTTCGCCTGAGTTTTATGGGTCAATCAGAAGTGTCAATGTTGGGGGTCAAAAGATCGCAGCACTTGGTTTTGATATCGGCGAGCAGAACAATGATTTTGCAGGCTATGATGCCAGCGTAATCGACACGCTTCGCAAATATAAGATAAAAGCAACCATGTATGTTGGCGGTAAATGGATGGCTACACATCCCGAACGTGCCCAACAAATGATCGCTGATCCATTGTTTGAAATAGGAAATCATGCCTGGACGCATGGGAATTTCAGAGTGCTAGGCAAGTCGGAAGTTGAAAATCAAATCTGGTACACGCAAGCTGAATACGAAAAACAAAGACAGGCATTAGCCAGTCTTGATTGCGCCAAATCAGGCATGAGTGCCATTCCAAAACGCATACCAACTTTCAGGTTTCCATACGGCACTTGCAATGCGCGTTCTCTGAAGCAGGTAAATGATGCTGGGCTACCAGCCGTGCAGTGGAATGTAGTGACAGGCGACCCTGCAAAAGGACAATCAGCAAAAGCAATTGCACGCGCATTATTGCGCATGAAGTCGGGCTCTATTGTTGTTGCCCATGCCAATGGCAGAGGTTGGAATACGGGAAAAGCGCTAAAAATTGCAATCCCACAACTTATAAAACAAGGCTGGAAGTTTGTCACAGTAACAGAACTCCTGAACATGGGAACGCCAGTCATTGCAAAAACTTGCTATGAAAATCGACCAGGTGATAATAAGCGTTATGACAAGATTTTTGGTAGGGGCACGGGTGAATGAGTAAGTTTGGTGAGTCAAATTACGACCTTGCAACATGTCAACTTCGTCATGCTACACAAGCTGACGCAAAATTTCTTGGCAAGGAACTTGCAAAAATTGATCCCTGGAAAACGCTCAAGTCTACCCCCCAAGAGTTTGAAGAAGGATTTCAATCCCAATCCACGTCAACCAATACATACGCTGTTATTTCACAAGAAAAACCGGTTGGCGTTATCTCCGTCAGATACCCTTGGTTGCTGGGGCCATATTTGGGCTTTTTGGGAATCATTCCTGAAGCGCAGGGCAGTGGATTGGGCAAAGTCTTGATGAACTGGCTGGAAGAAACAGCCAAAGAACATTCAGCGAGAAATGTTTTTATCTGCGTGTCTGATTTTAACAAAGACGCGCAGGTATTCTATAAGTCTTGCGGCTATCAAGAGGTTGCAAATCTGGACGGTCTAATTGTTGATGAATACGCGGAATTGTTACTGCGTAAACGTCTTTCCTAACTCTAAAAATTACGGCATAAACAGTTCATGAATATTGCTGCAAAAATGACATATAATGTTGCTCAAGACCAAAGGTTTCTTGATGCAGCCTTGCGTCTTGCCCGAAAGCACCAAGGCTTGACAGGCACAAATCCATCAGTCGCTTGCGTTATCGTTTCACAAACAAATTTTGGTGCAAAGATTGTTGGGTCCGGTGTCACGGCAAAAGGTGGGCGCCCGCATGCAGAGCCGCCTGCCTTAGCGGAGTCTGGTGAGCTTGCAAAAGGTGCAACGGCATATGTGACTCTGGAACCCTGTGCGCACCATGGAAAAACGCCGCCCTGCGCGCAAAATCTGATCGATTCAGGCGTAGCCCGCGTTGTAACCGCAGTTATGGACCCTGATAATCGCGTGAATGGCAAGGGCCATCAAATGCTAATTGATGCAGGTGTTGAAGTCACACAAATGGACGGAGGCATTGCCGTTCAGCGCGTCATGCAAGGTTATCTAAAGGCCAGAACATCATCACGCCCCTTTGTTACTTTGAAGATCGCTATGGGGGAAGATGGACTGATGGGGTCAACGCAGGAAGGCAACCTCAAAATCTCAGGCAAGGCATCCAGCCTGCAAACGCATTTGCACCGAGCAAGACATGATGCAATACTTGTAGGCAGTGGCACAGCTCTCTTTGATGATCCTAATCTGGATTGCAGGTTACCTGGCTTGGAAAACCGTTCGCCAATCCGGGTGATTTTAGATGAAAAATCAAAACTGGAAGAAACTGCTACAGTGATTAGCTCGGCACTTGCAACACCAACCATTGTTGTCTCTCCCATAACTGCGCCACAGGAATGGCGTCAAATGTTAGCCCGAAATAGTGTGCAACATCAGGTTTGTGAAATAGAGGATGGTCGTATTGCCTTGCCTGAGCTGATGGACGATTTGGCAGCAAAAGGCATTCAATCTGTCATGGTTGAAGGCGGAGCGCGAATTGCAGAAAGTTTCTTGAAAGAGGATTTGGTGGATGAAATTGTCATTCATGTCGGTGGCAATCCTGATAAACCTGAAACGTCTGACCAGGCAGTCTATGCACCCTTTAACGCAAATAATTTTCCCGCTGGCTTTGAACTCAAACAGACTTTAAAGTTTGGCGAAGATACTTCTCTAAGATTACGAAAGAAATCCTGAATGTTTACAGGCATTGTAACGGACATTGGAAAAATCAAGTCGATTAGCGCACTACCCAAAGGCAAGCGCTTTAGAGTTGAAACTGTCTATGACACATCGACCATTGATATTGGCGCTTCCATTGCACATTCTGGTGTATGTCTCACGGTCGTTGAAAAAGGTGAC
>CALHIB010000055.1 GCA_938030595.1 uncultured Rhizobiaceae group bacterium
CTCACGACTTTTTATAATCCACTTATTCGTCAAATTCGCTCACTTGGCGCACCTGTTATTTGTGCTGTTAACGGTGTAGCTGCCGGTGCTGGTGCAAATGTAGCCCTTGCTTGCGATATTGTGCTTGCATCAGACAAGGTCAAATTTATACAATCTTTTGCCAATGTTGGATTGATACCAGACGCAGGTGGTACCTGGAGCCTTACGCATATACTTGGTGAAGCAAGAGCCAAGGGGCTTGCACTAACAGGAGAGCCGATCACAGCAGAACAAGCGCAAGACTGGGGCTTAATATGGAGATCTTACCCTGCAGAAGACTTGATGGAAGAAGCACGTAAACTTGCACAAAAACTGGCAAGCGGACCAACCATTGGCTATGCAAATATTAAAACAGCCATCCACGCATCCCGAGCCAATACGTTTGATGAGCAGATTGAACTTGAAGCGAAGTTACAAAAAACCTGTGGTGAGACGCCCGATTATGCAGAAGGTGTTTCGGCCTTTCTCGAAAAACGCAAACCAGACTTTTCCGGAAAACCATAATGACCCCAAAAGAACGCGCACTCAAATCCTCAGAAGCCATGTGGCAGGATGATCATGCGAGTGCATGGATGGGCATAAAGCTGGATGAGATTGACGAAGGCACCGCCATACTCTCGTTGGAAGTTAAAACGCACCACACGAATGGGCATGGCATATGTCATGGTGGCATAACCTTTACACTGGCTGACAGTGCATTTGCATTTGCTTGTAATAGTAGAAATCAAAAGACTGTGGCGCAGCATAATTCCATTTCATATATAGCCCCGGCACAATTGGGAGATACATTAACTGCCACTGCAACCGAGGTCAGTCTAATTGGTAGAAGCGGTATTTATGATGTCCAAGTAACCAACCAGAACAATATTACCATTGCTGTATTTAGGGGGTGCTCACGCGCCATACGCGGAAACCTATTTGAAGAATAATTGGAAATAACCATGAAAGATTTAACCCCAAGTCGTGACAGTCTCGAACCAATTGAAATCGCCTCAATTGATGAAATTCGAAGCCTTCAATTAGAGCGCATGAAATGGTCTCTTCGCCACGCCTATGAAAATGTACCTATGTATCGAAGCCGCTTTGATGAACAAGGTGTCCATCCTGATGACTTGAAAACGCTTGCTGATTTGGCGAATTTTCCTTTCACCTATAAGGACGACCTTAGACAAAACTATCCCTTTGGTCTTTTTGCCGTTCCGCGTGAAAAAATTGTAAGATTGCATGCATCTTCTGGCACGACAGGCAAACCGACCGTCGTAGGTTATACGAAAAATGACATTGATATGTGGGCAAGCATGGTAGCGCGCAGCCTTCGTGCGAGCGGTACGAAGCCAGGTGATGTTGCACATATTGCTTATGGTTATGGATTATTTACCGGTGGCCTTGGTGCGCACTATGGCGCAGAAAAACTTGGATGTACTGTCGTTCCGGTTTCAGGTGGCATGACTGAACGCCAAGTGATGTTGATACAGGATTTCAAGCCTACAACGATTATGGTCACTCCCTCTTACATGCTTAATATTCTTGAGCAGTTTCACAAAGCTGGCATAGACCCAAGGGAATCTTCTCTTGAAGTTGGCATATTCGGTGCTGAACCATGGACTAACTCCATGCGTGAAGAAATCGAAACAGCTTTTGATATGCACGCTGTTGATATCTATGGATTGTCAGAAATTTTGGGGCCAGGTGTTGCTAATGAGTGTGTTGAAACCAAAGACGGTTTACACATTTGGGAAGACAATTTTTATCCTGAAATTATTGACCCTGAAACTGGTGAAGTATTGCCAGATGGTGAGATGGGTGAGTTGGTTTTCACAACACTTACCAAGGAAGGTTTACCGATTATCCGCTACCGTACACGTGACCTCACACGCCTTATGCCTGGAACAGCGCGTTCCATGAGGCGAATGGAGAAGGTTACAGGACGCTCTGATGATATGATCATTTTACGTGGAGTGAATGTCTTTCCAACTCAAATTGAAGAACAGGTTCTGACGCTGGATACCCTTGCTCCCTATTTCCAAATAGAACTTTCCAAGGATGGCAACATGGATGCAATGAAAGTATTGGTGGAAGCTGCACCTAACGCAAGTTCTGATGATGAACGTGCGGCTTCTGCGAAGACTCTTTCCCAAAAAATCAAAGATACAATCGGCATCTCTGTTCTTACGACTGTTGGAGAACCTGGCAGCGTTGAACGATCACAGGGCAAGGCAAGGCGCGTTATTGATCTAAGACCAAAAGGATAGTTTTTTGGCTCGCACGGTTGCAAAAGATTACGATCAAAAACGATTGAAAATTCTGTCTGTTGCAGCGGAAGTCTTTGCAAGAGAAGGCATAGCACGCGCTTCAATGAGTGAGGTTGCCAAAAGTACCGGCATTTCAAAGGCCAATATCTATCACTACTACGATAGCAAAGATGCCTTGGTTTTTGATATATTGGATAACTATCTTTCTGAATTACAAAGCCGTATTTGTTCGTTGGAAATGCATTCATTATCACCTGAGGAACAACTTACGCTGCTTGCTCAGGAATTTTTATTTGCATATGAGGGCATGGATCACCAGCATAAGATACAAACCGAAGGCCTGCCTACTCTTCCCCTTAAGCAGCAGGACATTCTTAAATCCCATCAACGCAAGATGGTTGATTTTGTAAGTCAAATTCTTAAAAGCGCATCACCCGGTTATTTTTCAGATAATCAGGCCCGATTGCGTGAAACCACCATGTCTGTGTTTGGTATGTTAAACTGGTTTTATATGTGGAATCCTAAAGCTGATAGAAAAGCACGCATTCAATATGCTGAAACAGTAGCAAAACTTGCCTTGGGTGGCCTTAAAAGCTTCGGATAACCCTTTACGACTCCCTCACAAAAAAGGCCTGCTTGCCGGATGGCAAGCAGGCCTCATGATCGAGATTTTGTTAAGCTTAGAACAGGCCTTGTACGTCGCCGTTTTCATCAAGCATAATAGCTTCTGCTGATGGCGTTCTTGGAAGTCCTGGCATGGTCATGATCTCACCGCAGATCGCGACGACGAAGCCTGCACCTGCGGACAGACGTACTTCACGGATTGGAAGCGAGTGGCCGGTTGGCGCGCCGCGCAGGTTTGGATCGGTTGAGAATGAGTATTGCGTCTTCGCCATACACACCGGAAGATTGCCATAACCAGCCTCTTCCCACTGCTTCAATTGATCACGGATTTTCTTGTCCGCAAGCACTTCATCAGCGCGGTAGATTTCCTTGGCGATTGTTTCAATCTTGCCAAACAGGCTCATATCATCGTTGTAAAGTGGTGCATATTGTGCCTGACCGCCTTCGATGATCTCGACAACTTTATTCGCAAGCTCTTCAGTGCCTTTTGAACCATGCGCCCAGTGCTTACAAAGGATGGCCTCTGTACCCTGAGTTGCCACATAGTCTTTAACCGCCTGCACTTCTGCATCCGTATCGGTGACAAAGTGGTTGATAGCAACAACAGCCGGAACACCGAACTTCTTCATGTTGGCGATGTGACGACCAAGGTTTGCGCAACCCTCATTTACCGCATCAACGTTTTCATTGTTCAGATCAGCTTTCGCAACGCCGCCGTTCATCTTCATCGCACGAACCGTTGCAACAATCACAACCGCTTCTGGTGCAAGACCAGCCTTGCGGCACTTGATGTTCATGAACTTCTCGGCACCAAGGTCGGCACCAAAGCCTGCTTCTGTAACAACATAGTCAGCAACCTTAAGTGCGGTCTTTGTTGCAACAACCGAGTTACAACCGTGTGCAATATTGGCAAATGGGCCACCATGCACAAAGGCTGGGTTGTTCTCTAATGTCTGCACCAGGTTTGGCTGCATGGCTTGTTGAAGCAGAACCGTCATCGCGCCATCCGCCTTGATGTCACGGGCATAAACTGCAGAGCGATCACGTCTGTAAGCCACAATGATATTGCCCAGGCGTTCTTTAAGGTCATCCAAATCAGTTGAAAGACAAAGAATGGCCATTACTTCTGAGGCAACCGTAATGTCAAAACCAGCCTCACGCGGGAAGCCGTTTGCAACACCACCAAGAGAGGCTGTGATTGTGCGAAGTGCGCGATCGTTCATGTCCATCACACGACGCCAAACAACCCGGCGTGTATCGATTTCCAGTTCATTGCCCCAATAGATGTGGTTATCGATCATTGCAGACAGAAGGTTGTGCGCAGAGGTAATTGCGTGGAAGTCACCTGTGAAGTGAAGGTTCATTTCTTCCATAGGCACAACTTGAGCATAACCACCGCCAGCAGCGCCACCCTTCATGCCAAAGCATGGACCGAGTGAAGCTTCACGAATACAGATCGCGGCCTTCTTGCCGATAGCGTTCAAGCCATCACCAAGACCAACCGTTGTCGTCGTCTTGCCCTCACCCGCAGGTGTCGGGTTAATCGCGGTTACAAGAATAAGCTTGCCGTCTTTATTGCCTTGAACCGACTTGATGAAATCCTCAGACACTTTCGCCTTGTCGTGACCAAATGGCAAAAGATCAGCAGAAGGAATATCCAACTTCGCACCAATCTCCTGAATAGGCTTCTTATTCGCCTCGCGGGCTATCTCAATGTCACTCTTAAAGCTCATGTCGTCGTTCTCCGATAAAGATTGAGTAAAACTCAATTTAGACGCTACCAAATTTTTGGCAGCAAAATTTCATTACATTTAGCGAGGAAAGCTCCTGCCTGCGGCTTACTTCGTGCACAGGCGATGGCAAGAATGCCATCTGCATTTCGTCATCGGGAACCCTGTCCGATAAGTGCAGATTTATCACACGAGTGCGCGAGCGCAAGTCACATTTCGTCAAAACTTGTCGTAAAACTTCTGCGCTTGTTATTCTCTGGAAAAATCAAATATCTCAATCGGCTGCGCTACCCCTTGCAATTTATGTTCACCAAGAGATTTCCATGAGTTTGGCGAAAGTTCTGCAAATGATTTTCCAACAAGAATTTTACGTTTTAATTTCTTGGTCAAAGCTTCAATGCGCGCCGCTTCATTAACGGCAGGACCAATCACAGAAAATGCAAGTCTGGAGGGAATACCAATATTACCAAACATAACCTCCCCCACATTGACACCAACTCCGAAATCAAACGCCTCCATTCCATTTTTAATTCTTTCTGAATTAATTTGGGTCGCAAGCTCGCAAGTAGATCCAAGCGCTTTAATGGCAGCTTTTGATGCCGCATCTAATTCAGATTTCGTATTGTAGGGAAAAACACCGAGAACCGCATCGCCAATGAAGTCTAATATTTCACCACCATTATCAAGAATTGGTTGAGCCGTAGCGGTGAAATACGAATTTAAAAGATCAAAATACTCTTCTGCAGGCATTGTTTCTGCAAGGTGGGTGGAGTTTCGTAAGTCTGAATACCAAATTACCGCCTGAGTAGTTTGCCCATCGCCTCGTCGAATCTGGCCATCCAAAACACTACCGCCTGCACGCTCTCCCAGATATGTATGCGCAATATTACTGGCAATACGTGCTTGTATCAAAACTTTACAAGCTACAGCAAAGCGCCTTTGGATTTTCTGCAAGGCAACCAGGTCTTCGTCTGAAAAACCACCAGGGCTATTGGTTGACCAAGTCACCATAATGCCACTCTCATTGCCACCTTCTCTGGTTCGGAAAGAAGTTCCCTCCAGATCGGTACTCATGGCAATAAAATCAGTAAATCCTTTTTGCTCCAAACCTTCAAGTAACTCAAAATCCACCAATTTGTTTGCGCCGGTAAGCTCACGGCGAATGACATCGAGATCATTATCGATGAGATATTTCAGAGGGCTTTTATTCCAATCATCTGATGCTTCATCCTGATGGACAAATTGCTCCAAAAACGATTCAGAGCCTTGATCCCAGGATACAGTTTCTGCCTGAAACAAAGGATGAAGCGTCGGCCAGAATAACCTGGCACGCGTTATTGGTATTCCAACACTGGAAATTCGCATACATAATGTTGTAAATAATTCAACGACATCGGGATTGCCGAGCGCTTGATCAATAAGCCATTCGCGAATTGGAGATATTAATGCCTCATGGCTCATAAACTTAACCTAACTCGTTGTGTGCTATTTTACACATATATGTTCTGTATAAGTAATTATACACACAAGGAATTCAATCAAAATTGTTTCCACAAACTAATATCGTGCTATCGTCATCGTCAAATAAGCTGAAGCATAAATTTTATACTAATCAAGAAGAAGTTCATGGAGAGAAATCTCTTAAAATACATTTGGGGACATTCGAGACGTGACCAACTATGGATGTTGGTTATTATTCTCGCGTCGATGCCAACTTATTTTCTGAGCCTTGAACTACCAAAACGCATCGTCAACAGCCCCATACAAGGCGTTGGCTTTGAAACACCTGGTGCCACAAGCAAGTTTCTTGAAACCCACCTTCCCTTTGGCGAAGCCCTGTTTGGTAAACCAGTTCTGTTATTCTCCGGGTTTGAAATGGAGCGTATCAGCTTTTTAATTGCGCTCTCCACAACCTTCCTTCTGCTTGTAATCGCAAACGGTCTCTTCAAATTATATATCAATACGTACAAAGGACGCATGGGTGAGAGAATTCTCCGCCGTATGCGATATGAGCTTTTTGATCGTGTGATGCGATATCCACTTTCGCGGTTTCGAAGAACCAAGGCATCCGAAGTTGCAAGCATGATCAAAGACGAAGTGGAACCAATGGGTGAATACATAGGCGACGCATTCACGCAACCCTTATTTTTGGGCGGACAAGCGCTTGTTGCCCTGCTCTTTATATTCTTACAAAATTTCTGGCTTGGCGTTGCAACATTTGTGGTGGTTGCCTTTCAAGCCTGGCTAATTCCATTATTACGCAAACGTCTAATCGAACTGCAGAGACAACGTCAAATTGGCGCTCGCAAATTTGCCGGTAGATTAGGAGAAATTGTCGAAGGCATTCAAGATACGCATACCAATGATACGACAAATTATCATCGTGCCGAGATAACTGACATTCTAGGTAATCTTTTCTTTATCCGGTTCGAACTTTTCCAAAGAAAGTTCATGGTGAAGTTTATCAATAACTTTCTAATACAGTTTTTGGCTTTCTTCTTTTATGCGGTTGGAGGATATTTGGCCATTAAGGGTACATTGGATATCGGACAGCTGATTGGTGTTATCGTAGCATATAAGGATCTTCCTGCGCCTGTTCGCGGTTTGATTGACCAGGATCAAAAACGCTTAACTGTAGAAGTACGTTACGCACAAATAATCGAACAGTTTGCCGCTGGTGATCTAAAAGAAGCCAAATACCAAACCATACCAGATGGCGAAATACCACACATCACAAAAGGTTATGAAGTAAACCGCCTTTCCGTTATTGACGATACTGGATCAAAGCTAATCGAAAATGCTTCGGCAGATATCAAGGCAGGTGAGAGAGTTGCGATTATTGGAGACTTTAACAGTGGAGCTTCCAGTTTTGTAGAAGTTCTTGGGGGCGTCATAAAACCAACTGGCGGTCGTATTTATCTGGACGATAAACCCATAGATGAACAACCAGAATATTTTACCGGACGACGTCTGGGGTATATCGATGGCAGTACATATTTTCCTCAAGGCAGCATTCTGGATGTCTTGACTTACGTGTTAAAAAACCAGCCGGTCCAAACAGAAACAAATACAAAAAAGGCTAAATCCCTCGAGCAAATAGAGACCATTCGTGCTGGTAATTTTGAATTTGATCTTTCAGATGAATGGCTTGACTATCAACGTTTGGGCTTTTCCAATCTACATGACTTCATTGAATACCTTCGTGAAATACTGATTGATGTGGACATGGAAAATGACATACGTGCATTTGGACTGCGAGGCACTATTGACCCTGAAAAACACACCGCATTAACCAATGAGCTTTTAGAAGCACGCAAAAAATTCAGAGCACGATTAGAAGAATTGGGTTTCTCAGAGTTTGTTGAGCCTTTTGATCCGCAACTCTACAACGAGCAATCGTCAATCGGTGAGAACCTTCTGTTTGGAACAGCAATTGACGAGGAATATAAGCTTGTCAACTTGCCAAAAAACAAACTGGTGCTTGAAACCCTTATAGAGGAAAACTTAAATGAACCTCTTTATGAAATGGGTAAGAATGTTGCTGAAACAACATTGGAACTTTTTGGTGATCTCAATATTGATGATCCATTCTTTGACCAACTTACATACATGTCTGCGGACGAGCTTCCAGAATACAAGAAAATCCTTTCCCGAATTGGCTCCAAACCCTCTGCGGAGATTAATATTTATGATCGCTTGATGATTATGCGATTACCTTTGGCCTATACCGAAGGTCAAAACAGACTTGGCTTACTAACTGACGATCTGAAAAATAAAATATTGAAAGCCAGGTCTAATCTCCGCAAAAAACTTGAAGCGCTCCCTGAGATGCCAATTGGTTTGTATGAACCTGAAACCTATAACTCTGCAGCATCAATTCAAGACAACGTATTGCTGGGGCGCATATCTTCTACAGTACCAGAAGGCTTGGAGCGTGTTACAGAGGCTATTCGAGACCTGCTGGAAGAAATGCACTTAACTGACGATATCTTCAATATAGGTTTGGATTTCAATATCGGTTCAGGTGGGAAAAGACTGACAGAAGTACAGCGTCAAAAGCTTCACCTGGCACGTACACTTCTCAAGAAACCTGATATTTTGATTGCTAACCAGGGCATGAATACCTTGGGAACCCGCCAACAAGAAAACATAGTACAGACAGTGTTAAAGTGGTCGGATAAAAATGGTTCAGGGATTATTTGGGTTCCAATGAGTCCATCATTTGCAAAATTCTTTGACAGAGTGTTGGTCTTCGATAGCGGCGTCTTGATTGCTGATGGCAAACCAGAAGAACTCTTAGAAACGAATGAAACCTATAAGATGCTTATTACATAGGGATGATAAGGGGCAGAAAATGGATATAAACAATCATCATGGAAACAGGAGCTCATATGACAAGCTTAAATGAAGAAGTCGAAATGCTTCGCAAAATTCCTCTTTTCGCAGCGATAGACCCAGCCAAATTAAAATTACTGGCTTTCGCGTCTGATAGAAAAATTTACAATGCCGGGCAAGACCTTTTCAAGCAAGGTGATCCAGGCGACGCAGCTTTTGTTATCGTAAATGGCGATGCAGATATTATTGTTACTGCAGACAATAAAGAAGTAGTGGTCGCGACAGTTACAAAGAATGAAATAATTGGTGAAATCTCAATTCTCTGCGAAGTACCACGCACCGCAACTGTGAGGGCAAAAGACAAGCTTGAAGTTTTGACCATCAAGAAAGAGCATTTTATTGGTTTGCTAACACAAGTACCCACATTAGGCGTTGAGGTCATGCGAGAACTGGCATCGCGACTGCAGAAGACAACGACTGAGCTCAGTGAGGCCAGACAAGAGCTTAGTCAGAAAAAATAACAGGTAAAGCCGAAGTAGAGTAAAATGAATAACAAACTTAAAGATCAGTTTGAAATTACCTTTTGGGGTACACGTGGCACCCTGCCTGTCTCTGGCGCGCCGTTTTCCCAAACAGGCGGCAATACAAATTGCATCGAAATCACTTGTGGTGATCATACAATTATTATCGATGCTGGCACTGGTATACGCGAATTGGGCAGCAAGCTTGTCTCGACAACACCAGAACAAAAAATTCACTTACTACTAACGCACGCACACTATGATCATGTTGAGGGAATTCCCTTTTTTGCACCCTTGTTCATGGAAAATAAAGTGATAGATATCCGATGCGGAAAGCTGGAAGGCGTCAAGGACACCAAGCAACTTATTAATGATTTGATGAAACGTCCTTTTTTCCCAGTAGGGCCTGAAGTTTTTTCAGCAACTATTGATTATGTCACGCTTGAGAAAAATTGCAGTTTTAATATTTCTGATAATATCAAAATATCAACGACACCGCTTAATCATCCAGGTGGCGCCACAGGATACAGAATAGATTTTGCAGGCAAATCTTTTGCATGCATTACAGATACAGAACACACTGCAGGCAAGCCCGATCAAAATATCATAGAGCTTATCAAGGATGTAGATGTCTTTGCGTACGATTGCAGTCTGCTCGATAAGGAAATGGGCGATTTTCAGGGCTATGGTCACTCCACTTTTGAAGAAGGTATGAGATTGGCTGAATTGGCAAACGCAGGATATCTTCTCGCAACGCATCATATGCCTTTTAGAAACGATCATGACCTTCAACAAATTGAAAAGGAAATGAAGGTAAAGAACCCAAAACATGCGATCGCGCGTGAAAAAGATTGTATAAAATTATAAAATCTTGAAACAATCCATGCTGAGTTGCGTAACTTATTATGACAATTAACAAATTTGGCAGCCTCATCTCTTGCATGCCATAAAAATAACTCTAGGTTACGTTTAACTTAGGGGTGAATTTAAAAGGTATTCAAGAATAAATGAAAATCGCGGTCATAGGCTCAGGCATTTCGGGCAATTCAGCAGCTTGGGCACTTTCAAAATCTCACGACGTTACAGTCTACGAAAGAAGAAACCGCTTGGGCGGTCATTCGGCAACAGTTGATGTAGACTACGAAAACAAGAAAATACCAGTCGACACGGGCTTTATAGTTTATAATGAAAACAATTACCCAAATTTGATAAAACTGTTTGATCATTTGAATGTCAAAACAGAGCCATCCGATATGGAGTTTTCAGTCTCACTTGATAATGGAAAGCTTGAATGGAAAGGTGGCAAAAAATTGTCAGGTGTATTTGCACAGCCAACCAACCTGCTCTCACCAAGTTTTCTAAAAATGTTGCGTGATATATTCCGTTTTAACAAACGTGCAGGACAGGATCTTCAAAACGGCTCACTATGCGGTTTAACATTTGATGATTACCTGAATAAAACTGGTTTCTCCAAACGTTTGAAAAATGATTATTTGGTACCTATGACATCCGCCATTTGGTCGACACCTTCAACCAAAATGCTGGAGTTCCCTGCCGAAAGCCTCATACAATTTATGAAAAACCACTCCTTGATACAAAAAGAACGCCCCAAGTGGCGAACTGTTTCAGGTGGCAGTAGAGAATATGTCAAAAAGCTTACGGAAGATACAAATGCAATTTTCCGTACCAATTCAGAAGTCGAAACAGTCGAACGTACAAGCAACGGTGTTTCGATTACAGATTGCAATGGACATGTAGAACATTTTGATGAAGTTGTACTGGCATGTCATTCTGATCAATCCTTGAAAATCTTAAAAGATGCAACGCCTGACGAAAAGCATATCCTGTCAAGCGTTCAATATGTCAAAAATGATGTCTGGCTACACAGCGATGCTGAATTGATGCCAAAGCGGAAAAAGGCTTGGGCAGCATGGAATTACATTGGCAATAAAAATGTCATGGATGATCGTGATGTATCTGTGACCTACTGGATGAACAAACTTCAAAATATCGACGAGAGGCAGCCTCTGTTTGTGACGCTAAATCCAATACAAAAGCCTAGATCAGAGCTGACCATCAAGAGATATCAATATTCGCACCCGTTATTTAATGCAGCTGCAATTGAAGCACAATCCAATCTACACACTGTACAAGGCAAAAACAAAATCTGGTTTTGTGGTGCATGGACTGGATTTGGTTTTCATGAAGATGGACTAAAATCTGGCCTGAAAGTTGCCAGAGCTTTGGGTGGTATTGTACCATGGGAAGAGCCAAATTATCCATCAGGGGTAAATCAAAACGATAAAACCTCAATTATGGAAGCAGCGGAGTAGTCAGATGACGACCGCAGTCAATGAAATAACAACAACTGGACTGCCAGCAAGCCTCTATTTTGGCAAGGTTATGCACACGCGACTGAAGCCCAAAATGCATCGCTTCAATTACAATATTTTTTCATTGGTAATTGATCTTGATCAATACGATCAAGCTGACCGTCAATCGAAACTGTTTTCAGTAAACAAATCTGGCATTGTGTCCTTTCATGAGAAGGATCACGGCCAAAGAGACGGCTCATCGCTACGCGCATATATCAATAAATTATTGACCGATGGAAACATTGAACTACCGAGGAAGATTTTACTTTGGTGTAATCCAAGGGTGTTAGGCTATGCGTTCAACCCCTTATCTATTTATTTTTGTTATGATCAAAACGATCAAGTTATAGCGCTTGTCTATCAGGTGAACAATACATTTGGTGAAACACACTCTTATGTTGCCAAGGTAACAAATAAAGATGTGAATGACTCTGCAATCAAAAATTCAACGCAAAAGAAATTTTACGTATCGCCCTTTTTAGACATGGATTTACACTATAATTTTAGAATTCAGCCACCTGGAAAAGTCTTGCGAATAAGAATTCTGGAAGAAGACAAAAGAGGCCCAATACTGTCTGCAACTTTTTCTGGTGAGCAAAGCTCATTAAATAGTAAAAATTTAATTGCAGGTATCATAAAGACGTTAGGCTTGAGCTGGAAAATAACAGCAGGAATTCACTTTGAAGCTTTACTATTATGGTTTAAAGGAATGAAATTACGTAAGCGTCCTGCTCCGCCAAAAGGGCCAAGTTACATGAAACACAAAGATAATATTGTGGCAGGTGAATAGGAATGGACTCAACAATCGACAATAATATTACAACCAACGATTTTGATGATTCAATTCTCATAACGGCAGCTAATTTTGATAGTCAAAAAAGCAACCTGCCCTGGTTTGCAAGAAAGTTTTTGAAACTTCTTCTGCGCATTGAAAGTGGTGAGCTCTTTATCAGTTTTCCAAATGGTAAATGCGTTCAGTTTGTCTCAGGCAATCCTGGCCCCATAGCAAAAATAAACCTGCACAATTGGAAACTTCCACGCAAAGTAGCCCTCGGAGGAACCATCGGCGTCGCTGAAAGTTATATGGATGAAGATTGGGACAGTCCTGACGTAACATCGATGCTTGAATTTTTCTTGGTAAATCGCTCTATTTACGGAGATGTAGCAGCGCAAAGCGTTATTACAAACCTTGTAGAAAATATCCGCCATTGGTTTAATCGTAATACACGTAGCGGGTCACAAAAAAATATTGCAGCCCATTACGACCTTGGAAATGATTTTTACAGTCTTTGGCTAGATCCTAGCATGACCTACTCGTCTGCAATTTATGAAGACGGCGCCAATTCACTGGAGGCAGCGCAAGACGCTAAATACAGATCCCTTGCAACCAACATGGGCGTGACAAAAGACAGTCACATTCTGGAAATCGGATGTGGTTGGGGTGGTTTTGCCGAATTTGTTGCCCGCGAATTTGGTGCAAAAGTTACAGGCCTAACGATATCAAAAGAACAGCTGGACTATGCGCGCAATCGTATTGAAAAAGCTGGATTAACCGATTTGGTTGAATTTAAATTCCAAGACTACCGTGACGAAACAGGTAAATACGATCACGTGGCATCGATTGAAATGTTTGAAGCGGTTGGCGAAGAATATTGGTCAACTTACTTTAGCAAGATCAATAATTGTCTTAATAAAGGTGGCACTGCTGGCCTTCAAATCATTACAATTCGCAATGAAGCTTTTGAGGCTTACAGAAAACGTCCAGACTTTATTCAGCGCTACATCTTTCCAGGTGGCATGCTCCCTTCACCAAATGCATTAGCCAAGGTTACTTCGCAAGAAGGTTTGGAACTCACAAGCGAACGCATTTTTGCTGAAGATTACGCGAGAACATTGATGGAGTGGCGGTTGCTCTTTTGGGAAAAATGGGAAGAAGTGCGCAAACTCGGGTTTGATCAACGCTTTAAACGCATGTGGGAGTTTTATCTACATTACTGTGAGGCAGGCTTTTCTACCAGCTCGATAGATGTAAGGCAGATGTTTTACAAGCATTCGTGAAATTACCCGCCAGTGATTTTTCGAACCATCCAGAAATACACCGGGTAACACCACAAATTTATGAACTTCAGCATATAGGTAAACCTGCGAGGGAATGTAATTTCAAAAATTTGCTTTTGAAGCCCTTGAACAACCCGTTCAGCCGCTTTTTCAACGGGCATGAGAAACGGCATCGGGAAATCGTTTTTTTCCGTCAACGGCGTATCAATAAAGCCAGGTGTAATCAGCTGAATTTTAATATTCATTTTGTCAAAATCGTACTTGAGGCTTTCTGCCAAATTAATGAGCCCAGCTTTGGACAAGCCGTAAGGACCATTCTTTGGAAGACCACCATAACCCGCAACCGATGAGACAATCGCAATCTGCCCTTGCCCAGCCTCCTTCATGGCTTCAACTGCAGGAATAAGACCATTGATAACCCCATCAATGTTAACTGAATGCGTAAAATCAAAATCCTCAAATTTTAAATCACTTCCACGAACAGGTTTGAAGGTACCAGCATTTAGAATACAAATTGCAATAGCGCCTTTCTCTTTGATAATACGCGAAACACACTTCTGGTTTGCATCACGATCGGTCACATCAAGTGGTGCTGAGATGATTTGACCTTTTCCAGTATAATTATCTGCAATTTTTTTAAGCTTGTCTTTTGAACGCGCTGAAATAAAAACGGAATATCCCTCATCAGCCATTTGAATTGCGACTGATTTGCCTATTCCTTCGCTTGCGCCTGTAATCCAAACGGCACCATCTTTCGGTTTAGCTGTAAAAGTCATTCGTTGAATCCGTTTCTTGATAGAATATTTTTCTGCCAATCCATATAAAAGGCGATTACCTACTCATATTTATTTCTTTTCTGAAACTTCAATACCTTGCAGGAAAAAGCTGCCTTCTTTAGGGTGCTTATAGAAAACAAAACATCGGAATAAATAATATGAGCATTAAAACCGGCACAATCGACGCAATTGGTAACACACCTCTTATCCGTCTGAAAAAGGCATCAGAAGAAACCGGATGTGAAATTCTTGGTAAAGCAGAGTTTATGAATCCAGGTCAATCCGTGAAAGATCGTGCTGGTTTATTCATTATTGAAGATGCAATCAAAAACGGCAAACTAGAACCAGGTGGAACCATTGTTGAAGG